>JALEGQ010000083.1 GCA_022763385.1 bacterium | reverse complement strand
GTCACGAGCAATCCCGGCGTGGCGCTTAACCCTTGCGGACCGGCACTATCAGCAAATAGCGCTTGGAACACGAGGCGGGCTCCGCTGAGCTGGGTGTTTGATTGTTGGCTTTTGTCGTGCGAATCTCATACCAAGGAGAGAGAAAACTATGACTCATCCTCGCCGAGAAGAGCGTCCGGACGGATACCGAGAGCTTTTTATAGAGCTCAAGAATCGTGTTCGAAAAGCACGGGTGAAGGCAGCCCTTTCAGTAAACCGAGAGCTGGTGCTGCTTTACTGGTCTATTGGCAGGGATATCCTCGAACGGCAGAAACGCCTTGGATGGGGAGCGAAGGTTATCGACCAACTCGGAGCTGATCTCAGACAAGAATTCCCTGAAACTCGAGGTTTCTCGGGACGAAATCTCAAATATATGCGCAGCTTCGCCGACGCATGGCCCGATGAAAGCTTTGTGCAGCAGACTGCTGCACAAATTCCCTGGTTTCACTCCTGCACCCTTTTGGACAAGGTGAAAGACCACGAACAACGTATCTGGTATACGAGAAAGGTCCTTGAAAATGGCTGGAGTAGAAATGTTCTCGTCATGCACATAGAGCGAGCTCTCTTTGAGGCGCAAGGTGAGGCAAAGAGTAATTTCTCTCACACCCTTCCTTCCCCCCAATCAGACCTTGCGCGAGAAACCCTTAAGGACCCCTATAAGCTAGACTTTCTCGGACTGACTGATGACGCAGCCGAGCGTACCATCGAACAAGGCCTTGTTGGTCACATCAGAGATTTTCTGCTCGAGCTTGGACAAGGTTTTGCCTTCGTCGGGAACCAGGTGCCCCTTCAGGTTGGAACTGAGGAATATCGACTTGATCTCCTATTTTTTCATTTAAAACTTCGGTGCTTTATCGTTGTGGAATTGAAGACGGGAAAGTTCCTACCAGAGCACATGGGAAAATTAAACTTCTATCTGTCAGCCGTAGACGATCTACTTCGACACCCTGACGATCAACCAAGTATTGGCCTGATCCTCTGTAAAAGCCAAGAAGATACCGTTGTAGAGTATGCGCTCCGCGGAACAAAGCAGCCGATGGCTGTCTCACAATATGAACTAACTCGGGCACTTCCAGAAAAGCTGCAAAATCAACTTCCCTCCGTCGAGGAGCTGGAAGCTGAACTTAGCGAAGCCAATGAAAACATCGACTCCAAAGCTGAAAACTAAGAGAGTCACCGACGACTAATCAATTGTCACGAGCAATCCCGGCGTGGCGCTTAACCCTTGCGGACCGGCACTATCAGCAAATAGCGCTTGGAACACGAGGCGGGCTCCGCTGAGCTGGGTATTCGTGGGGATCGGCAGGGGAAAGCTCGCTTGTCCTCCCCCTGGCGCTCCAGGAGCTCCGTCTGCCGAGAGCGGAAGAAGCTCGGCAGCAGCAGGATCACACCACAACTTCACCCCAAAGAGCTCATGCTCCTCAGGCTCTCCACACACGATCAACACTCCCGGTGCTCCTCCAACAACGGCTTCCGCACTCAATGCAAACTGTGCGTTCCCCTGTTGCGGACTTCCACCAACAGCAACCAGGTACGGTGTACGCCCCCCCGTACCAGCCGTTCCAGAACCAAAACCAACGACCTCCGGATATCCAACCACCACCCGAACAGAAGCAGCGCTAAAGGGCGGAGCAAAGGTGTTCGACACCAAAACCGTGGTAACACCAGGCCCCTCTGCTCGAAGCAGCCCCTCCGATGAAACCGACACCACGGAGGGATCACGTGAAACATAGCTCGTTCCCGCAGAAGCAGCGCTGATCACTCGCTGAGAGCCATCTGCGTACTCACCCCGCACCACCACCGCCCGCTCAAGTAGAGGAGCAGTGAAGGTTACCTCATCTTCATCAACGGACATCGTCTGGAGCTGTGAGGCCGGGATAACACTCAAGGTAAGTGGTTGAGCGACTGCTCGAACATCAGCAGCATCGGCAGCAAACGCGAGAACATTAAAATCTCCCACCACATCGTCTGGTATCGTCACTGTTGTTTCGAACGGTACCGTAAGTACCAACGCATCCTCTTCAGAAGTGAAAAAATCCACTCCAACTGGTGCGTATCCTGATACCGGATCCACCCGAACCGTCACCTGACTCCCCGGAGCAACCACCGTTCCCGGTGCAGGAGAGGTAAAAGCGATCAGCGTCGACATCGGATGAAATGAAGGTGGAGAAACTGGAGTTTCGAATGATGACCGACGAGTTCTCGGCAATGAAGGGGTAAACCGCGAGCCCGAAGTGAGGGGCTCGTTCAGGAGGTCTACCACCGTATCACGGTAGAACGTGTTCGCGGATGTTACCCGAGTATGAATCGAGTTAAATCCTCCGCGGAGAGTCACTGGCGAACCAGAAAGTCCTGCCGTCTGACTATCCTTGGCGACCACGATATCATGGTCCTCTCCACGAAAGAGAAACTCATTGTACGAAAAGCTTGCGAACCAACTCGCAACACCGAGGACCTTTCCCCATACTCCACCAACTCGTGACACAATCCTTCGCGTCACGTTCCCAGCCTGCCGAACGACCGCTCTCCCACCAGTTCCAGCAAGCAGGTGACTTGAAATCTCCGTAACTCCCATCGACTGAAGGGCAAAGCTCTCCACGGTAAGATCTCGAATAGCACCCCCAACCGGACGCCCGATAGCGCCCAAGAGGTCCCCTGCTAAGGGAACCGCATCAACGATATCGAGCAGCAGATCTGCGGTGGGAGCACCGGCATGAGGAGAGTTGAGGGTAATCAACTTCCGAATATCCCCTTCCTCGAAGTTCTCCTTACGTCGCCACCCGCCGCCAATACCTGCTTGGGCCCCCTGAAAGTAGACTCGCGGGAGCACTCCTCCCATGCTGTGGCCCACCCAATCAACCTGAGTAGCCACCGTCCCGTTCGCTCGCGCCTTTTGAAGAGCTGCTTGAATCGCTGGCCCAACCCCCGGCGCATTGGTAGCGAACGAAGCTGCCGCACTCCCGGAATAGTCCCAAGAGTACGCCACAAACCGGTCATCACTATTGTTCGCAATGGCACCGAGCCCGCCACTCCACGCCCCCTTACTGCTCCACAGCCCGTGGGCGAAGACCACAGGAGGACGAACGATCTCTATCTGAAACGTTTCTTCAGTCGGCGTTGACGAACCGAGTGGGGTAAACCGTGAACGAACTTCGATCATTCGTGAAGGTTGTTGAAGATCTCCCGACTGACCCGACCTCACAAAATCCCGTGGAGCACGATAGATGAAGGTCCCGTAATAGTCGTTACTATTCGGAAGCTGACGGACGCTCTGGAGAATGGTAGCTCCATTCGTAAACGACTGATCTGGTCTTGCCAGGGCCCCTGAGGCATCTCGTGATTGAAAGTTGTTGACTCTCAACTCCCACGATCCAGGCCCATCAAACTTCTGGCGAAGTAAGAGGCGGGAAATCCCATCCGCAGCGATAGAATCGACATCTGGCGCAGGGCCGGCGAGCTTTCGAATATCATTCGTGACATACGAAAGAGAGCTCTTATCCAAAAGTTTCTCCACATTCTTCTTCTCAATGCCCAGCACCGGTCTGGAGAAGAAAACCTCATCGATAGCAAGCCGATAGCGGTAGGAAGATCCGACATTGAACCCCTCGGTAATAGCGAGAAAGCTCAGCGCTGAGAGAGTTGTCGAAAGAGGGTCATAGTTTCCAAGGGGAAAGGTGGCGGAATCAAGAGGTGCTGCGTACTGATACCAACCATCCGCCCGTGTCTCTACCGGTGAAAGCGCCACCGAAAAGGAGTTGGCACGATTCGAGCTTGAACTAAACTGAACCGAGAGAGGTCCGGGGTGTTGCGATGCAAAATAGAGCACTCCATCAAGATAAGAAACGAGAGCCGTCCCTGGAAACTCCTTTCCCATCCTCGCGGGAGCACGCTTTCCGAGACAACCAAAAGCAACGTTTCTCGCAAAGGCCGTAGGATATCCCGAATTCTCGACGCCTCCCTGCGGACTCCACTCCTCGGAGTCACACTGCATAAGCCAACCATCAAGCCCTGCATCAAAAGTAAAGCGTGGAGCCGGCGGGAACGGAGTCTGCGCGAAAAGTACAGAACACCAGCCAACGATAAGAACGGTAGAAAGCAGGACACTCCAAAGAAGGCGAACCATAGGCCGAGAAACTCCACATGAAGGGAAAGGCACTGAATACTCTCCCGACACTAGGCGAAAGGCTCCCCCTAATCAACACCAATCGGCCACCCTCACCACGAATTTCCCTATCATCTCTCTTGCTGACCAGACACTCGGAGAAAATGAAGACTTCGCCGCTCAGCGAGCAACTCGCTGGGATCGTCCGCTTGGTCAGGACGATGCTTTCTCCCTCAAAGACTGGTACGTCGAGTGACCGTGGCACTGAGCAATATCCGCCCACTGGATCATCTCTTGCGAAAAGGATAGAAGAGAGGAGCTATATCTCTTTGCCCCTTATCGAGAGCGCTCTATGTCCACCTTCCTCACTCGCCTCTTCTCGGATAGAACCACCTTCTTTCGAGGGGGCATCCTCCTGCTGGTCTTTTTCTGTGCTCACCCGTGCTCAGGTGAAAATTTTGAGAAGGATCCAGTACGGCGTGCGAGTGAAGTCCTCTCCCCACAGATAAGGCAGGGGAAGCTTCATGCCGTGGAAGAGATCGTGAAGAGTAACGGTTATCAGGAGATCTATTCACTGAAGACACCGTTCGGACAGCAGACTGTTCGAGGAAGACACTTTTTGGAGAAGCGCATCGCTGAGACCTATGCCGCTGCTCAATTGCAAGAAGCCTATCCCAGCTCCTCGGTGGCTTCAGAAGCAGTCGTTGATACCGCCACAGGAATCGTCACCGCACCGGTAAAAGCAGCAGAGAAGGCCTATGATACCGTAACCGACACCGAAAAGATGAAAGAGACCGCCCGTGCGGTCCCCGGAGGAATCGCACACCTCTTCCAGGTAGCCACTCAGGCGATCGGAGCAGGTGCTTCTTTTGCGTACGAATCAGGTTCCGCCCTGGCACAGGGCGAAACCGGAAGTGCTCGAGATCGGGTCAAGGAAGCAGGAACCTTTTTGGAGAAGGCGGCTCTCGACTATATCGGATACAACGATGCCTACCGTACCATCGCACAAACACTCGAGGTCGATCCCTATACCGAGAACGAAACACTCCGAGGAGAGGTGAGAAGAGTTGCCCGGATTCAAACAGGAGTTCGAATGGCGGGGAAATTTACTCCAGGAATCCCAGGCATCCCATACGTGAGTGAATTCAATCGATATGAAGGGTATGCCTCCCAACTAGCTCTCTACGACGACCCGGCAGAGGTCGACAAGCTCTCTCTAAAGATCTTTGAGGCGCTTGGAAGAGATTCCGAGAACTCGAAAAAAACAGAGATCTCCATCAAGAAGCTCTTTGCTAATCCCGCCTACACCCCCGCCACTCGACGGATGCTCTCTAGTCAACTTAAGGCACTCAGGGGAGCCGACCGTGTTGACGAGCTCGTTACAATCGCTGCTGGGGCAAAAGACCGCGAGGGGGCTCATTTTTTTCTCTCTTCAATCACCTACCTCGCGACAAAACGTAACGGAGAGATCTCATCTTTTCTCCGCGGGACCAAGATACCGATTGCTGTTACGAAGAAGAATTCCCTTCTACTTCCACTCCAGGTAGACTTCCTTGTCTGGACGCAATCGGTAGCTCGCTTCTTTCAGACCCTTCGTGAGAAGGTCATGCTGCAGGGGAAGTTCCACGGAGGAGAGGTGGTCCTCACTGGCACATTGACTCCACGGTGTAGGCAAGAGCTTCGAGCACTTGGGATACAGGGAATCGCAGAGAATACACCGTTCTGAGCCATCAAGATGAGCGCTCATGCCGATACGAGGAGCTACTATGACACTCTTTTTTCTCTCTGCTTTTCTTCTTCTCCTCTCTGCACTTGGGGGATGTTCCGATGAACCACAGAGTCCTCCCCCTCCTTCCGTTGCGGTGGTCCCAGCTCTCGAACGGGATGTCCCGATCTACAACGAACTCGTCGGACAAACCATCGGTGCCGTTGATATCGCCATTCGGGCCAGGGTCGATGGAGAACTGATCGGCCTTCATTTCCAAGAAGGACAACCGGTTACCAAGGGAGAGCTCCTTTACACCATCGATCCGGAACCGCTACGGGCGAAGGTCGTCGGTGTTGAAGGAGAAGTTTCAGAAGCGGTGACGGCTCTCACCAAAGCTTCGGCTGACCTGAAGCGGGTACGACCACTTGCCGAAATGAATGCCCTCAGCCAACGAGACCTCGATGCCGCTACCGCTACCCATCAGGCTGCTGAGGCAGCAGTCGAAACCGCTCAGGCAAAACTGGAGTCGGCGAAGATCGAACTCGGATACACTGAGATTCGGGCACCGGTATCAGGGGTGATCGGGATCTCCGAAGCTCGGGTCGGAGATTATGTCGGACGAGATCCGAACCCCGTCGTACTCAATGTAATCTCGCAGATTGATCCAATTCATGTCCGAGCAACGGTGAGCGAAAGTGAGTATCTCGCCTATGCAAAGCGATACGCCGAGGAGTTCGGCAAGAGTCTTGAACCGAGAAAGGAGGAACAGGTTCCCCTTCAGCTGATCCTGGCAGACGGAACCACTCACGAAGAACGAGGCAGGATCTTTGCCGCCAATAACCGGATTGATCCAACCACTGGCACTCTTACGCTTCAGGCCGAGTTTCCGAACCCAAAGCTCATCGTTCGTCCAGGGCAGTATGCAAAACTCCGCTTCGTAAAGAAGACGAAGAAGGGTGCGGTGCTCGTTTGGCAGCGAGCAGTTCAGGAGCTTCAGGATCTCCATCAGATCTACGTCGTCAATGATGAAGGGATTGCTCAGCTCCGTAACGTCTCTCCAGGAGAGAAGGTGCAGGGGCTCTGGATTATTGAGGAGGGACTTGCTCCCGGTGAACAGGTGATCGTCGAGGGAATACAGAAGGTTCGACCGGGAGTGAAGGTAAAGGCTCTTTCTCCTCAAGAGCTGGCAGTCACCCCACCACAGAGTGCGCTCCTCCCTCCTTCCGAGCAAGCCGACAGATCACAAGCCACCTCGTAAGGAGAGGTTAGAGTATGGGAGCTTACTTCGTTCACCGGCCAGTCTTTGCGATGGTGATCTCTATCGTAGTGGTTATCCTTGGAGTTGTCTCCATGGGCGGCCTTCCGGTCTCACAATATCCGAATATCACCCCCCCCGAGATTGAGGTCTCCGCCACCTACACGGGGGCAAATGCCGTTGCCGTGGAACAGTCAGTTGCAACCCCCCTTGAGCAGAAGATCAACGGGGTCGAGAACATGATCTACATGAAGTCCACCAATGCGAGTGACGGTAGCATGAAACTGCGGGTTGCTTTTGAGGTGGGAACGGACCAGGACATGGCCAACGTCCTCACCCAAAACCGGGTTTCGGAGGCGATGTCGAGTATTCCCGAGGAGGTTACGCGACTCGGGGTTCCAGTGAAGAAAGCGCTCTCTTTTCCCCTCATGTTGATTACCTTGGATTCTCCAAACGGCACCTACGACAGTAACTTCCTCGCGAACTACATGACGATCAATGTGATTGATCGAATCGCCCGCCTTCAGGGAGTGGGAAGTTCAAACCTCTTCGGAGGGAGTGAGTACGCTATGCGGGTGTGGATCAAGCCAGATCAACTCGCCAAGCTCAACCTCACTGTGGCTGATATCTCTCAAGCGATGCGGGAACAGAACGTCATCACCCCCGCCGGAAAGCTCGGGGCAGAACCTGCCCCCCCTGGCACGGAATACACCTATACCGTACAGATGCGAGGGAGACTGACGACTCAGCAAGAGTTTGAAGAGGTGATTATCCGCTCAAACGATGATGGGTCTCAGGTGCTCTTGCGTGATGTGGCACGAATTGAGCTTGGTGCCCAGAACTACGCCTCTCTCGGACGGTTTAACGGAAACTCGGCGGCGGTGCTCGCCATCTACCAACTCCCCGGTGCTAATGGCCTCGCCTTGGCAGAGAAAGTTCGTTCCACGATGGCCGAGCTGGAAGCGAGCTTTCCTCCTGACTTGAGGCAGAGCATCTCTCTCGATACCACCAAGGCCGTAGAGGCCGGGATCGACGAGATCCTCTCAACCCTCTTTGAAGCGATCGTGCTCGTGATTCTGGTGGTGTTTCTCTTCTTACAGAGTTGGCGAGCAACCCTTATCCCCCTCATCGCCATTCCCGTTTCGCTGATCGGAACCTTTGCCGTATTCCCACTTCTCGGATTCTCGATTAATACGATCTCTCTGCTTGGACTCGTCCTGGCGATCGGCACCGTAGTCGATGACGCCATTGTGGTGGTTGAGAGTGTCTCCCTCAAACTTGAACAGGGTCTGGCCCCGAAAGAGGCTACGGTTGAAACGATGAGAGAGGTCGCGGGGCCGATCCTTGCCACCTCACTCTCTCTCGTGGCGGTATTTGTTCCGGTCGGGTTTATGGCGGGGATTACGGGGATGCTCTATCAGCAGTTTGCGATAACCATCGCTGTTTCGGTGATGTTCTCATCTTTGAACGCACTAACCTTGAGTCCTGCTCTGGCGAGTCTTGTGTTAAAAAAGGAGGAGGGACACCGAGAATCGTGGCTCTCCCGTTTCTTCGACCGCTTTAACACGAAGCTTGACCTACTCACTGGTCACTATGTATCACTCTCGACATCACTCATCGTTGGACTGCGACGCTCACTCCTGATCATGGTGAGTATCGTCATTGCAGTAGTGCTCCTCGGTCGGACAATTCCCGGTGGATTTATGCCTGAGGAAGATCAGGGGTATTTCCTGGTGAATGCGCAACTTCCCGATGCGGCTTCTATGCAGCGAACGGATGCTGCTGCTCGAAAAATCGAGGGCCTTATTCAAGAAGCTGCAGGAGTTGCCTCCGTTACGACCGTTACAGGCTTCAGCCTTCTCTCAGGTGCATTGATCTCGAACAATGCTTTTTTCTTCGTTTCTCTCCAGCCCTGGGCCGAACGAGGGGATGGAGAACATGTGCGAGATATTCTCCGAAAGCTCAACGGAACGCTGGCAGCCAAGGTTCCGGAAGCACTCGCCTTTGGATTTGGCCCGCCAGCCATTCCCGGACTTGGAACCGGTTCAGGCTTCAGCATCTTTCTTCAGGACAAACTTGGGAAGAACCCAGAGTACCTCGCCACCCAAACGAAAAAATTTATCCAGGCAGCAACGGCTCGCCCTGAGATCTCGAAGGCTTTCACCACGTTTCAGGCGAATGTTCCGCAGGTCGGTATTGATATTGACCGGGCGAAGGTGCTCAAGCTCGGTATTCCGTTGAGCGACCTGAACGCCTCCATCGGAGCGTTTCTCGGTGGGGCTTATGTGAATGACTTCAACAAGTTCGGAAGACTCTATAAGGTCTTTATTCAGGCAGAACCTGAGTACCGCGATGACGAAAAGAAGCTCGGTCTCTTCTTCGTTCGTACAGCGGCCGGCGAGATGGTTCCCCTCTCTACCCTCGCCCGTCCCCGGGTCACAAGCGGTCCGGAATATACCAACCGATTTAACCTCCTCCGTGGAGCAGAGGTATCTGGAGCTCCCGCCCCTGGGTATAGCTCGGCTCAGGCACTCAACGCCCTTGAAGAGGTAGCGGCAGAGGTCCTTCCTCCAGATATGGGCTACGCGTGGAATGCGATGTCCTTTCAGGAGCAGTCGGCTTCTGGCTCTGCTGGAGTGGTCTTTGCGATGGCGCTCCTTTTTGTCTACCTCATCCTCGCCGCGCAGTACGAAAGCTGGAGCCTGCCCTTGAGTGTGATCTTCGGGATCCCCTTTGCGGTGTTTGGGGCTTTTGCGGGACTGTGGAGCTTTCGACTCTTTAGTGAAAGCTATGTGAACAATGTCTTTGCTCAGATCGCGCTCGTTCTCCTCGTGGGACTGGCAGCAAAGAACGCCATTCTTATCGTCGAGTTCGCCCGGGTAAAGAGGGATGAAGGACTTTCTCCTGTTCGAGCCGCGCTAGAAGCAGCTCAAGCCCGCTTTCGACCAATTCTGATGACCGCCTTTTCTTTCATCCTTGGGGTACTCCCCCTCCTTACTGCCAGTGGAGCAGGAGCGGAAGCACGAAAGGTCATGGGAGTAGCGGTGTTCTTCGGAATGCTCATCGCGACCCTACTCGGTATCTGCTTTATCCCCGTCCTCTTTGTGCTCGTCGAAAAGGTCTTTTCCGGAGAACAGAGTGTTTCCAATGAGGAGAACTTTCATGCGTAACCGCTTTATCACGCTCTTTCTCGTCGTCTTCTCTTTCGGAGGGTGTACCCTCGGTCCAGATTTTCAACTTCCTGGAATGGATGCTCCGCAACAGTATCGTACCTCCCTTGACGCTGAGGTGCAGATTGCAGACCTTCCGTGGTGGGAGTACTACGAGGATCCACAAATCCAGTCACTCATCAAAACAGCCCTTGAAAACAATCAAGACCTAAAACGAACCCTGGCTCGTATCGAGGAGAGTGCTGCCCTCCTTGGGATCGCACGAGCGGACTACTTTCCTCAGATTGATCTGCGCGGCAGTACTGGAAGAAATGAATTTGAAGACACTGCACGAGTGCTAGAGGAGCGTGAAAGCACCGCTGTTGCGGCCCAAGGCTTCTGGGAGCTTGACCTCTTTGGTAAATTTCGTCGTGCAAACGAAGCTGCCCGTGCAGAGATGCTCGCACAAGAGTATTTCTATCGAGCCACCACCCTGGCGCTCGTGGCTCGCGTGGCCTCTACCTATTTTGAAATTCTTGATTTTGAAAATCGCTTAAAAATCTCTCAAGAAACGCTTGCGAGTCGAAAGGAAGCAACCCGAATTATTAGTGAGCGATTCAATCGCGGCTATGTTGCTCAGATCGATCTCTTTCAGGCCCAGATTCAGGAAGAGGAAGCCGCAAGTGCAGTGCAAGCAGCTCAGCGCGCAGTACGACAACGACAGAATGCTCTCTTCGTCCTGCTCGGTGGAGCACGCCCCCCTCTCGACGGCTCTGTCTCGTTACTGACCAGGCCGTCACTGATGCCGGTTGCATCGGGCATTCCATCTGAACTCCTCGAACGGAGACCGGATATTCAGGCGGCGGCTCAGGAGTTGCGAGCCCAGAATGCTCGAATCGGGGTTGCCGAAGCGCTCCGCTTTCCGTCGCTCGCGCTCACGGGAACCTTCGGGTTGGAGAGTCTCGAACTTGTTGAGTTTAATGGTGAGCAGGATCGCTTCTGGAACTTCTCAGCAGATCTCCTCAGCCCGCTCCTGAGTGCCAATCGAAATATTAATAGAGTACGGGTCGAGGAGTATCGCACTGAGCAGCTTGCCCAGAGCTACTATGAAACCGTGCTGCAGGCCTTTCGAGAGGTCGAGGATGCCCTGATCGCTATTCACACCCTCAAAGAGGAGTACGCCGCCAGAACCCGTCAGGTGAAAGCTGGCCGAGGAGCCACCCGGCTCTCAAGAGCTCGGTATAACGGTGGTGAGACCACGTACCTCGAAGTACTCGAAGTCGAACGTTCTCTCTTCGAGAGCCAACTCGCCCAATCAAATACAAGAAAGGACCTGTATCTTGCCCACATCGACCTCTACCGAGCCCTCGGCGGAGGTTGGGAGCTCCAAGAATAGAGATAGACGAGAAAGGGGTATCAGACCAATTCGGATTCACGGTCCGTTACTGAAAACTGTAGGCCAAGGGTTTTTAGTAACTGATTGATCGTTGAAAAAGTTGGATTACCATCCTTGGAGAGTGCCTTGTACAGCGTTTGTCTGGTGACCCCTGCTTCCTCTGACAGCGCAGTGATATTTTCCTGTCGCGCATCGACTATATCTTTGAGTGCAATGAGAAAGGCCTCTCCCGACTCATTCGCAAGAACTTCAGTGAGATACCCAACCGCGTACTCAGAATCCTGAAGCCGTTCTAGCAGTGCTGTTCTATAGTCCTTCGTTTTCATCGCAGAATTGCCTCCACAGTGTTTGGGCGTACTTTATGTCCTTCCGCTGCGAGCTTTTATCACCACCACAGAGAATTAAGACCAATGCACCATCCTGCAAGCCATAGTACACCCTCAAACCAGGCCCCTTATGGATACGGAGCTCATAGACTCCTCGTCCAACTCCTTTATGGTCACCAAAATTTCCATCTCTTACACGAGCTATTCTTGCATCAACAGCTCTCTGTAAGGTGACGTCCTTAATACTCGCAAGCCAATCCTCAAAAGGAATACGACCATTGTCCAATTCAAGAACAACTACTTTTCTAGATTGTACTTTCATCTTACTGCTGTAAATTATAATTTACTACAACAAAGGGGAGCTCACAAGCCGTACGTTTAAAAAAGAAAACAACAGGTTTGCTTAAATTTGTTGGAACAAAAAGATAGTCTCTACCGAGCCCTCGGCGGAGGTTGGGAGCTCCAGGAATAGAGATAGACGAGGAAGGTGGTACAGCCGACTAGAGAGCACGCGATGCCGTTTGAAAATACGAGTGCCCAGCCGGTACCGGTTTCCGACAGGAGGGCGACAGAGTAGAGCAGGGCAAAAAGGCTTGAGACAAACCACATGGACCATGCAAGGCACGACATGCCTTCAACGTTCTGCGTTTGAACGAGTTTCTTTACTAATGGATAGTAGCCAATGAAGTAAATACAACCGGCAGCGGTCTGCAGGGTACCGGCGATAAGAAAAAACTGTTCCATTCCAAAACCTCCCAAGAAGAATCTCGATGCTTCTCTTAAGGGTGATATGAGGTGAAATAAACGGGAGATGATATCATTCGAAAAAATGCGAATATCTCGTAACGCGTCTCGCAAACCCATGCTTGACAGAGCGTTGGGGGGAGAAAGTAATGAGGTGTTCGCGCTTCAGGTGGGGGGGCTTTTCTTCGACGTCCTCGCCGAGTACGTGAGCAATGGTGATAACGGAAAATTTTGGCTCGGCTGCGGAGTGTCTCTTAAAAGCCCCCCACCTGAAGCGCTCGACAATCGTCTTGCGCTTTTCTCCTAAGAGCTATGGTCGAATGTTGTGTATGAGAAAACTTAAGCCGGCACCATCGATGATATCATGCATTTCCTTCACCTTCCTGAGTCATCTCGGGAAGGGAGAGCTCAAGCGAAAAATACGCCCGGGCCTCTTCATGCCAGTATGAGAGCGTAAGCCGTGCTGAAAGCTCTTTCGTTGAGTCTTCCAGAGAAATGGTGTCTTCGAGAAGAACAAAGTGTGAGCTTCCGATCGGAGCCTCTTTGGGAATCCCCTTCTCTTTGAGAAAGCCCTTCCAGTCCTGCTCCCTCTCTGGAGCGTTGAAATTGAGTTCGGTAAGCGTAGTCCGAAATCGCTCGAAAGATTCGCGGTATTCCTCTCCTTTCGAAAGATGCGCTCCAACAAGCTCGAGGTGCGCAACTCGCCCCCCATCGGAGCGAAGGAGAGCCCGTCGAAAAGCGGGGAGCTCAACAGAACGACCTCCGGTTGCAATCGTCACCACAACTTCGCTCTCTCTTGGATTGCCGGTTGGCCACGACACCCCGAGCGCGTCGATCTCTGATGGAGTGCGGAGCGGCTTTTCCTGCTCCTCCGTATAACAGAGCGGAGCAACTCGCTTCCCCCAAAAGCCATAGGGCTGCTCAAGCGCACACCCTTCCTGGGCCCGCTCTATTACTCCAGTCACGGGTTCTCCAAACTCAAGGTCGATCCTCGCCTGACACGAGAGAACCTGCTCAGACAACGAAAGGAACCCGTAGCGAACGACAACGAGCAGAGAGCCGGAAAGAATAAAGAGGAGCAACGACACCCCAAAGACAGCATATCGAATCGTTGAACCTCCCCGGAGCCAAAGGAAGAAAAGACTCCCGACCACGATCAAGCCTAGTGCGATCGTGATCCCAAACAGGAGAAATGCTTTCGAGAGCATCCCAGAATAAGCGCCAACACCAGCTCCACCGAAAATCATGTTCTTCTACCCCAGCGTTGCATAAAAATTTGTTCGTAGAGCCACAAGAGTAGTGCAGATTGGGGCTTTGAGCGAGTTTTTAGGACGAAAGTGTACTACACGTAC
>JALEGQ010000082.1 GCA_022763385.1 bacterium | reverse complement strand
GTACGTGTAGTACACTTTCGCCCTAAAAACTCGCTCAAAGCCCCAATCTGCACTACTCTTGTGGCTCTACGAACAAATTTTTATGCAACGCTGGGGTATAAGTCTTGCTCTCAACCGGTCACGCTACAGCACGGGGTCAGTTGACTCGGAGAGCTGAAGGGAGCGTTGCAGTCGTGAGCGGGACACTCCCATTCCTTCTACCCGAACGCAGGTGTTTGAGAAGAGGATGTAGTAGCCAAAGTTCCTGTCGACGGTCACGTCGGTGAGGACATCAACATCCGCGTCTCGCTTGGCGGAATCGAGCGCACGTGCCGTGCTCGCTGAAGAGGTGATCGGGACGAGGCCGAGAAAATTGTACTGGCAGTCAGAACCTCGCGCAGGAATGGTCCCCCGTACGCCTGGAGGGAGGGGGCTCGTGGCGGTGATCATACTCGAAGGACGACTTGCACACCCGGATAACGAGGCGAGCAAAAGCAAAGTTGCGATGAGCGAAAAAACGATGAGGGGGCGTCGGTCTTGTTTTGGCATGGCGTTATCTCCTCTCTCCAGACATATCCGGTTCCTCTCTCCTTGTCACCCCTCCTCTGGCATATGTGAGTTTTTCTTTTCGAGGGCGTTGGCGACGTCCTGATCCGCCCGCTCCGTATAGCGCATCGTGATGCGGACGTCACTGTGTCCAAGAGCTTGGGCTACGAGTCTCACGTCCTGCGAGGAATTGAGGAGATCGGTGGCAAAGGAGTGGCGGAGGAGGTGGGGGTGCAGCTTTGTTTCTCCAGAGAGTTGGTGAATCGCGCGCCAGATCGATTTTGAACCCATCAGAAAGGAGTCCGGTTCTTGGGGGTTGACCCGGTAGGTACTGATAAAGAGTGGAAGTTTCTTATCGACTCCGATCGTCAGTTCCGGGAAAAATCGTGAGAGCTCGCGGCGCCGTTCGTCGAGGTAGTGTTGGAGCCGAGGTCTCAGGTCGGACGAGATATAGACATTGCGAAACTTCTTCCCCTTCGTTCTGACGTTTTGAATCCACTCCAGGTTCTCATCGATCTGGCTGAGCCGGAGGAGCCGCACCTCATCAGCCCGGAGGCCGGTTTCAATGAGGAACACGAAGAGCATCTCGTTTCTCCGTCGTTGGAAGGTGTTGCGCTGTTCTTTTCGAAGAGCCGCCTGCTGTAAGGCCTGCTGGACCTCCTCAACGGAGAGCGATTTGGGACGGGGGGCTTGAATCTTTGGTGGCTTTACCTCTTTGGCAGGGTTGATGAATCCGGGGATTCGCTCCGCGAGGGTTCTCCCCATATGTTTTAGGGTGGCGAGTCTTCGAGAGACGGTGGTTGGAGCCTCGGCCTGCGCGAGGCAGTGTTCCACAAAGTTTTGGACACTCGAGTGATTCCAGTGAGAGACCTTGAGAGAGCTGACCTCCGGGTAGGCGTGGTAGTGTTTGAGGAATGAGAGGAATCGCTCTGTATCGATCCGCTTCGCTTTCGCCGTGTGTTTCGAACCGGTGGCGTAATAGGTGAGGTAGCTCTGGACAACCGTGTGGAGCTTCACCGCGTCAAAGGAGCGCTCGGCGCCGAGCTGCTCAAAGGTTGGGGCCGTTTCCTCTGCCGCGCTGCTCTCTCCAGTTGTGTCGTCCTTATCTGTCACCTTACGAGGAATAAGCTCCTACTCTCCTCCTGTCAAGGAAGAGGTTTCTCATTAGATGAGCTCTACCTCTTCCACGATCGCGAGCACCTCTTTTGTTTCGATAAGGCGGAGAGAATCATCCCACGGCACCGTAATGCCAGCGTTTACTCCGATGAGGATCGTGGCGTGCAGTGGAATGCCGCTAATATTCGCCTCCTCATCGAGGTCTTCGTCTCTCGCGCTGGCGACCTCCACCACCTCAGCGAGTTGGCTTTCCTCTCCCCGTTTTTTGGCATTTTCCGGGAGGTAGAGGCCGCTGTTTGTCACTTCATCAGCTTTTTTGAGCTGAACAAGCACCCGCATTCCCACGGGGTGAATTCGTCTGATGGTGCGCTCTGATGACGAGACGGTGCTCTTGCTCATCGCTCTCTCCCTCTCGGAGTCCTCTTTCTTTTTCATGGTGCTCTTCAGTTATCGCCAGACGCACTACGTATCATGCGCATGCCGAAAAGTCTCTCCTGAAAATTTACTTCTCGGGTATATCGATCTGTGGTATCTCTGCATCTACGAAGAGCGTGCCCGAAAAACTTAAGTTAATACAGCGTTTGTTTTGTTATTTACTTGAGGAGGGCGTTCAGTCGGGCGATACGGTAAGGGGAGTGGAAGAAGGTACGACTACCCCGAAAACCAGAATGACGTCTATCAGAGAAGGAACAGTGAATGTCTGAGGAGAAAGCGAGCGTAACTCTTCCCGATGGGAAGGTCATTGAGCTTCCAGTGGTCGAAGGGAGTGAGCAGGAGAAAGCGATTGATATCTCGGCGCTGCGCTCGCAGACCGGATATATCACCCTGGACCCTGGCTACGGGAATACTGGGAGCTGCGACAGTGCGATTACCTTCATCGATGGGGAGAAGGGAATCCTCCGCTATCGTGGCTATAAGATTGAAGACCTCGCTGAACAGAGCTCGTTTCTTGAAACGTCTTACCTGTTGATTAATGGCAAGTTGCCGACGGCGGCAGAGCTCCAGAGTTTTGAGGATAAGATTCGGATCCATACCCTCCTTCACGAAGATGTGAAGAGCTTCTACGATGGCTTCCCGCGGGATGCTCATCCGATGTCGATCCTTGCCTCCGTGGTGATCTCGCTCTCGTCCTTTTATCAGAATGAAGAGGGAAGCCCAGAGGAGGTCTCCTATCTGAACAGTATCCGCTTGATGGCAAAGCTCCCGACGATTGCGGCGTGGGCGTACAAGAAGTCTGTTGGGCATCCCTTTACCTATCCGGATAATGACCGGAGCTACTCCGAGAATCTGCTCTACATGATGTTCGGACTGCCGGTTGAGAGGTTTGAAGTTGATCCCCTGATCGTGGAGGTGCTCGACACCCTGCTTATTCTTCATGCGGACCACGAGCAGAACTGCTCGACCTCTACGGTGCGGATCGTTCGGAGCTCAGGAGTGAACCTCTTCGCTGCCATTGCATCTGGGATCTGTGCGTTGTGGGGATGGCGTCACGGAGGAGCAAATCAACGGGTAATCGAGATGCTTACGCACATCCAGGAGGATGGGGGTGATGTGAAGAAGTATATCGAGATGGCGAAGGATAAGGAGAGTGGTTTCCGTCTGATGGGATTTGGACACCGGGTGTACAAGAACCACGATCCGCGGGCCAGCGTGATCCGGAAAAAGTGTGAGCAGGTCCTCGCAAAGCTCAATAGTAACGACCCAACCCTCGATATCGCGAGAAAGCTCGAGGACGCTGCACTTAACGATGACTACTTCAAAGAGCGAAATCTCTATCCGAATGTAGATTTTTACAGCGGTATCCTCTACCGCGCGATGAATATTCCGGTGAATGCCTTTACGGTGATGTTCGCCCTCGGACGGCTTCCGGGATGGATCGCCCACGCGAAGGAGTACACCGAGGATCCAAAGAACCGCATCGGACGGCCACGTCAGGTGTACACCGGGAATGTGGAGCGGGCGTATACGCCGATTGCAGAGCGGTAAAAGTTATTTCTTGTCTCTTGGAGAAAAACTCAGATCGTAAAAACTTTGCCAGCCGGCCATTCCATGTTTGGATAATCCTTCGTGAGACCAGTGTGCCGGCACGGTGAGAGGCTGTTCCTCTGGAGGGAGTATGCTGTCGCAGTCCTCCCGGTCATGAGGAAGATATCGCTCATCGCCTGTTTGTGGTGGGTTTAAATCGGAGCTTTTCGGAGTATTTTCTGGAACAAGCATGGTTTTCTGATTACAAACACCGGTTTCAATCCGAAAAAGGTAGCATCCTCGGGACGTTAAGCAACTTTTTTGGGGGGATTTTTCGAATTTTTTTCTGAACCAGCGCTTTACCTTTCTCAGGGGGCGGGAAATACTGCCAGGAGAGTCAATTTTTATTGAGGATGTAGATGAAACGAACCGCGCTCCTTTTCTTTCCCCTTCTTGCTCTTTTCTCCTGTGCTGAGCTCCAGGAAGGCTCTGGTCGGGTCCTCGATAACGGCAACAGCGCCGTCCGTTCCACCACCACGCCGGTCGACCGCTACGGCAATACTCCCATTGAGCGATCCGCCGGTCAGGTCCTCGAGAACGCTCGCGAAGCGATCGATGATGTCCGTCGGAATGCGTGGAGAGACTCGGAGGATCAAGAATTAGGCGAGCCGGAATCCTCCGGTGAAGAAGAGCTGCCAGAAGAAGAGCTCCGTGCCGAAGAGGCCTCCACCCCTCCGGTCTTTCGAGAGCGAACGTTATAGTCGTTTCTTTATTTACGCTTCGGCGCAGACCCGACGGTACTCTTCGGCTGAGCGCACGTAGTGTTCTACTGCGGTCGTATTGAAGTGCTTTTCGTCTTCCGTGAGTGCTCGGATCACCTTTGCCGGGACTCCTCCGGCGACCATGCCAGCGGGAATCTCCTGTCCAACCCGAATCAGTGCTTGGGCGGCTGCCATGGAGCCTGACGCGAGTACTGCTCGGTCGAGGACCGTGGCCTGCATCCCGACGGTGGCCCACTCCTGAATGGTGCATCCGTGAAGCACGGCCCCGTGTCCGATGGTGGCGTTATCTTCTACGGTACACGGTCCAATTCCTCGAGAGGTGTGGATGGTCACCTGGTCCTGGATATTTGATCGGGCGCCGACTACGATCGGCTGGATATCTCCCCGGAGGACCGCCCCAAAGAAGACGCTGCTCCCGGCTCCGATCTTCACATCGCCGATAACGTAGGCGGTTGGCGCAATAAACACGTCATCGGCGATCTCGGGGGCCTTGCCCTGAAAGGGGAGGACCGGCATCGTTCGTTCTACCGAAGGGTACGGTAGACCGCTTCGAGGCACTTCTCCTTCGAGGGGAGGATCACGCTCTCGAGCGATTTGGAGTACGGCATCGGAACTTCAAGGCTGGAAACGAGCTCGATCGGTGCATCAAGTTCGTCAAAGATCTCAGTACTGATCAGGTGGCTCAGGTAGGCCCCGAAGCTCGCGACCTCGTGTTGCTCCTGGATAACGACGACCCGGTGGGTCTTCGCCACGGAGGTAAAGATCGCTTCCCGGTCAAGGGGCCGGAGGGTGCGGAGGTCGACGACTTCAGCAGAGATCCCCTCTTCCTCAAGCGCTTTAGCGACTTCAAGGGTGAGAAAGACGTTCTTCGACCACGAGATCAGGGTGACTTCGCTCCCTTCTTTCTTAATATCTGCTTTTCCCAGCGGAATGGTGTATTCGCCTTCGGGGACGGGGCCCTTCATGCTGTAGGTGAGTTCAGATTCAAAGAAACACACCGGATCGTCATCCCGGATACTGCTCTTGAGCAGCCCCTTCATGTCGTACGGGGTGGCAGGGCAGACGATCTTCAGGCCCGGGGTGTAGGCGTACCAGTGTTCAAAGGAGTTCGCGTGTTGCGCTCCGAGTTGGTAGGCCGCTCCTCCGGCACCCCGGAAGGTGATCGGAACGGAGAGCTTTCCGGCAGACATGAGGTGTGCCTTTGCGGCGGTGTTAATGATCTGGTCGATCGCTACGAGCGAGAAGTTGTACGTCATAAACTCAACGATCGGACGGAGGCCACACATCGCGGCTCCGATCCCCACTCCCGCAAAGCCACACTCAGCAATCGGAGTATCGATTACTCGCTTCGCGCCGAACTCATCAAGCATTCCGCGCGAGCACTTGTATGCACCGTTGTAGGAACCAACTTCTTCGCCCATGAGGAGTACCGACTCATCCGCCCGCATCTCCTCACTCATCGCTTCTTTGAGGGCGTCTCGAATGGCGAGGTCACGCATCTTTACCCCTTCGCCTGCTGCATCTCCGCTCATGATACTCTCTCCACTCGTTGCTGAACTCTCCACTGCTTGCTACCCCCCGACGTATGCGTATTTCTCTGCGGTAGAAGGATCCGGAAATGCGGACTCTTCTGCAAAGCGTACGGCTTCTTGAATCTCTGACTCGACCTGTTCTTCGATCTCCTCCCGACGGGCCTCCATCCCGAGCGAAGTGAGCTTGTTTCCGAGCTGGGTGATGGCGTCACGGTCTTTGTGAACGTTGACATCATCCTTCGTGCGGTACTTTTGAGGGTCTGCCATGGAGTGGCCACGGTAGCGGTAGGTCTTTACCTCAATGAGGGTCGGTTGGTTCTGCTCGCGAGCCCGCTGCACGGCGGTGTGAACCTTCGAGCGGACGTCAAAGATATCGTGACCATCGATCGTTTCTCGCGCCATCGGATATCCGAGCGCCCGGATTGAGAGGTCGTCAGTCGGAAAGGTCTTGCTGAGCGGTGTTCCCATCGCGTACTCATTGTTCTCGATGAGGTAGACGACTGGTAGCTCCCACAGGGCCGCGAGCGAGAGCCCTTCGTGGAAGGGGCCGATATTGATGGCGCCGTCACCCATAAAACAGAGGGTTACCCCGTTTTCTTTCTTGAATTTTTGAGCGAAGGCGAGCCCGGCTGCGAGCGGTACCTGACCACCGACGATTCCCCATCCTCCATAAAAGTTATTGTCGATGTCGTAGAAGTGCATCGAGCCGCCTCGGCCCTCAGCGCACCCCGTTTCTTTTCCGAGGAGTTCGGCCATTCCCGCTTTGGAGCATCCTCCGCGCGCGAGATAGTGCCCGTGACACCGGTAGGCCGTCATGACCTTGTCTTGCTCTTCAAGGACGGAGAGCGCACCAACCGCTACCGCCTCTTGTCCGATGTAGAGGTGAAGAAACCCACCGATTTTTCGTTCCGTATAGAGCCGAGCCGCCTCTTCCTCAAAGCGGCGGATACGGAGCATATCGTGGTAGAGGGTACAGAGAAGATCGTTATCCATAAGACGAGTGAGACCCCAGCAAAAATCTAGACCCCCGAAAAGTATGCATTCGGAGGCAAGAAGGCAAATGCCTGCTCTGGGTTTCCCTGCTTGATGGGAGGGTTCTCGATCTGCGAGACTTACCCCCTATGAGGAGACTCTTTGCGATCGACCCGAGTTTGACCTGTACCGGCTGGGCGCTCTTTGCTTTTCCCCCGGAAGGAGCCCTTGGTGGGCTCTCCTCTCAGGAGGGGCATCTGCTCGCCGTTGGAAAGGTGCGAGCGAAAAAGCCCCAGTTTTCGATGGCCGAGCGGTTGCGGGATCTCCACGACAAGGTGAGTCGGTTGGTGGCCCAACTCGAGCTGTCGCAAAACGACGTTCTACTGTGTGAGGCTCCGACGACGATGCGTGATCCGCGGGCAGCGCTCGTGGTGGAGCAGGTGCGGGGTATATTCGAGTCAGTTGGCCGTGAGCGGGGCCTACGGGTGCCGGGAAGGGTCAACCCCCGCTCCGTCCAATTTGAGGTGATGGGGCTGAGAGGCCGCCAGCCGAACCGTGAGGCGGTGAAGCAGGTGGCCCGAGATATCGCGATGCACCTCTATGGGGAAAAGTTATCGAGTCTCGGACTCCCCCTTCACGCATCTCAATCTCAGCACCAAGACATCGTCGATGCGGTGTTAATCGGAGCGTATGGGATCTCCAAGATCGCACACGCTGAACAGGTTGGAGAGCCGTGGGAACAGTTTTTCTCTCAGAACGAGCCAGCAAGTCGGAAGCGGTTTGGCGCTGCCTTCGTGAAGCGGGTTCAGCAGTAGGTCGAGGGCGGTTCGCGCTCTGGATGCTCGGTGTGCTCTTTGCCTTTTCGCCGCTTCTCGGCGCGCAGACCCGAACAAATCTGATCGATCACACCCATGATTCCCGAGGAGAGCCGGAGGTGACGCTCTGTTCGCAGAACCTCGAAAACTTCGGCAGCCTCACGGAGATGACCCGGCGGGGAGGGGCCGATAACGAGAAGGCTCGTGCGGGCAAGATGACGGCACTTGTTCGTCGCTTTCAGGAGGTCGGGTGTGATGTGATCGCGGTACAGGAGCTGCTCGGGGCTGACAGAGTGAAGGCGAAGGCCGCCCTCGATGAGCTTGCCAGTTTGCTCCGCTTTCGGACGAATCGGGAGTTTCTCTCCTACGTGGGACCGTCAAACGATAAGGTTTCGCGAGTGGCGTTTCTGATGGCGAGTGATCGCTTTGAGTATAGTGGCATGACCTCTTTTGTTGAGGTTGAGCTCCCGAAGATCTCTGAGAAGCAGGCCCCTCGTCAGTTTGCCCGTGGCCCGCTTGAGCTCCGCCTCCGGGTCCGGGGAAGAGACGGAAGTGTTCCTCGAGATATCGTACTCGTGACGTTCCACTTTAAGTCGCGTGCTTTTAACAGCGCGGATGGGTCTGACCTCTCCTGGGAGACCTACCGGATGGAGATGGCCGAAGCTCTCCGGCGGATCGTGACCCGCCGTCACCAAGAGATTCTCAAGGGGAACGGGACTATCCTCGCCCTGCTCGGGGATAGAAATAGCCACTTTGATACCGGAAGCGCGAAGCTGCTCACCGGGGAGCTCGTCCTTCCTCGCTTTCAGGGGGCGGCTCCGTGCCGTTTGAACCAGCGTGGCCTCCCGCTCTGTAAGCCCGGTTCAGCGATTCCTCCCGCCTTTCTCAGTGTACTCACCGGCGATCCACAGACCTTTCGAACGGCGGGGAGCTACGTCTACGAGAACACCTTTTCCTGGCTCGATGATATCCTGCTCCCCATCCGAAACCTCCCGCTCGCCTACGCTCATCCCGCCGTGGAAGGGGACTACGAGAGCGGCACCTTCGATGATTTCGAGCTCGCCTCTGACCATAAGCTCGTCTATGTGCGGCTGAACTGGTAGGAGAACGCTCATTCCTCCGCTTTTTGCTTTAGTGTCGTTTCTCGATGTTCGACATCATAAGGAGGAAACCAGGGTTCTCAGGAGAGCGGTGTGGCCAAGGCAAAGAAGAAACGTGAAGAACGGGTGGGGAGAGCGGAGCTCTCGGTAAGAAGAACGCCGGAGCTGGACTTTTCCCGGGCACAGGAGGCCCAGAGGCCGAATCAACGGCTGGCAGAGCGGGTTTCGCACTTTCGTGGGTCAGCTTGCCTCGAAGCAAAGCAGATCTGTGAGCGCCGCCGAAGAGAGGGGCTTCCGGTCTATGATTTTGGCATCGGTGAGACGAAGGGAGCACTTCGCGAGGAGGTGCGGGAAGCGGGGATTTCGGCCTACCGCGAGAGCAAGACGGGATACATGGATCCCGCTGGCATCCCAGAGTTACGAGATGCAGTGGTTGATTGGTTGGATCTTCGAGAGCACTACTCGGCTGAAAATGTTGTGGTCACCGTCGGAGCCAAGCAGTCAATCTTCAACACGTTCGCCGCACGGTGTGATCCCGGAGATGCGCTCTTCGTTGAGTGTGCACCGTGGGTGAGTTATCTCCCGATCGCCACCTCACTCGGAATCCGTGGGCAGGCGATCGATCCGCTGCCGGAGCATCAGGGGCCGCTGAAGGTTACTGCTGAGGCGCTCGAGCACCACGTGCGGATGACTCCGCGAACAAAGCTGGTACTCGTGAACACCCCGTGTAATCCGACCGGACAGGTCTACAACAAGCTCGAACTTGAGTCGCTCCTGGAGGTGTGCCTCCGTCACAACCTCTTTCTCGTGGTCGATATGTTGTACTGGAGATATCTCTACGATGACCAACAGTTTCCCGTTCTGACAGAGGAGAAAGAGGCGCGGGACGCGCTTATTCTGATCGATGGGTTTTCAAAAAATTTCCGGGGGGCTGGAGGGCTTCGCATCGGGTGGACCGTTGCGCCTCGAGATATCACGCAGGCGATGATTCGACTTCAGAGCCATACGACGTCAGGCGCTTCGACTCCGGCTCAGTACGCGGCCCTTGCTGCGGTGACCACTCCGTACGATGACGAGATGGTCCGAGAGCTCCAGTCGAAGAGAGATCTCTTTGAGGAGTATGCCGCGCAGATCGATGGGATCTCATTTCATAAGACCCGGGGAGCGTACTACTCATTCTGGGATGTTCGAGAGCTCTTCGGCCGAAAAACAGAATCGGGCGATACGATAGAGAATTCGGATGATCTCATGAACTACCTGATCGAAGAAGCCGGTGTTGTTGGAGTCACCGGAACGGCCTTTGAGCGAGACGGCTATCTTCGCTTTATGTTTCATATCGATGATGAAACGATCCGAGAGGGGCTGACCGCGGCAAAGGAAGCGATTCATCGGCTACAACGGGTCGACTAGGAGCAGGTCGCCGTCATCAATCATCTCACTCTGTGGAGTGGTGAGGAGGGCCACGATCTGCTCTGCCCACTCATCAATGACGAGCCGGATGTGGGCGTATCGCTGGTAATCCTTCAGGGAAAAGAGAGAGGTTTTCTGCCCCTCTCGATCCTTAAACTGTTCGTACAGTGCCTCCTCGGGAAAATCACGAGAGACATATCCTTCCATCGCGACACTCCCTTCTCCAGCAAAACTGATCAGGCTGCCCCCAGGAACAAAAAAACCTGCAGCCGTTCCCACGAGATTAATGCCCGGGTTGGTGGGAACAACTTGAACGAGAGCGAGGTGAAGGGTGAGGGCTTCTTCATTCGGATCCTCAGTGATCGAAAATGAGTGCCTGAGGGGATTGTCAGTGAGCCGTTCACCGAGCAGAAGGTGGATCTTTGCCCTCCAGTAAGCTGCGAGCTCTTCTGCTTCTTCAATGCGGTGTGTCTTGGTCTCTTCACTCCCTCGTGCTGCGGTGTAGAGCTCCCGGACCCGCTCAATATCGATCGGAGCGATGAAGATCTTTGTATAGCGCTTCTTTTCTGAGGTGTAGCGGTGCTCATCAAAGACCCAGTACCCGTGGAATGGTGCTCTCCTCCGATTCTCGGTGAGAAGCTCTGGTTTCGGAAGAAAGCCCGCGTCTTCCGCAGGACGAGCGCGAAGAAGTGAGCACCCACTTCCAGAGAGAAGGATTAGTGCGATGAGGGAGAGGGGAAAAAAGTGGTTCTTTTTCACCGGGAAGGGGCCTCCTCTTGTAGGAGTTCTTCGATCTCCTCTCGAATGCGGCTACTGAGTGCTCCGGTGAAGGGGCCGAAGCGGGCCCGCACCTTTCCACGTCGGTCGAGGAGGAACTTCTCAAAATTAAAGCTCACCTCGCCGTGGAGCTCCTTCTCGGAATGGGTGGTGAGGAAACGGGATATCTCATGCTTTTCTTTCCCCAGGAGTTGGAGTGGCGAGAAGACCGGAAAGGTGACGCCGTACTTGCTCTTGCACACCGCCTGAAGTGACTGCGGCTCGGAGGTATCTTCATTCGTAAACTCTCCGGAGGGAAATCCGACCACCGAGAAGCCGCGCTCTGAATACCGCTCATGAAGCGCTTGGAGATCATGGAGCTGTTGGGTGGTGCCGCATTCGAGTGCGATATTCGTCACGAGGAGTACCTGTCCGTGAAAGGCGTCGAGGGAGAACGACTCACCGTGAACCGTGGTTGCTCTGTGGTGGTGGAAGGAGGCCTCTTGTGGTTGGTGAAGTGATGTCGAACACCCAGAGAAGAGAAGCAGAAAGGCGAGAGCAAAAAATTGAAGTCGTGATGAGGATGGCATATAAGTATCTCCGCAGACTCCGAAGGTATCACAATTTAACGAGGACACCATGAGTGAATGTCGCGACCTGATACTGCTCGTACTTCTTCTTTCTCTCTTCCGTCCTGGATCACTTTCTGCCGATGCTTCTCTCCAGCAGCTTGAAGCAACGGTAGCAGAACAGGCGCAACGGATTGAACAGCTTGAAGCAGTGCTCCGCAAACTGGGAGTCGAGCTTGATGCACCACCTGAGTCGTCCCGAGAGCAGGAGCCGAAAGAGGGGAAGTATGATAGGGGGTTCGTCGTAACCGATGTTGCTGCACAGGATGAGGCCTATGCCCTCACCGTCAATGGAAGGATGCAGTTTCGGTATAACGGTTTTTCACCCCGTCGGGATCGGTACACCTTTGATGATGGAACAACGGGGATCCAGGAGCAGCGGAACGATTTTGAGATTGAACGGGGGCGGCTCGAGTTTTCAGGTCATATCGGGAAGCCAGAGCTCCGCTTCTACCTGAATCTCGACTTTGATACCGATGATAATCACGAGGTGATCGCCCACGACTTCTGGTTTGACTATGAGTTTGACGAAGCCCTCCGGCTCTATTTCGGAAAGGCCTTCGTTCCCGGGAGTCGGGAGTGGATTAACGGGTCTACCACGACCCACCTCATTGATCGGTCGCTGGCGACCTCCTTCTTCCGCCCCGATCGTTCGCTTGGCATCTGGGGCACCGGAGAGGTGAACGATCTCTTCTCCTACCGGGTCATGCTCGCCAACGGATTTTCAACGACCGACCTCAAGAGAGATGAGGTGGATGATACCTTCACCTCTTCGGGAACGGTGTGGAGTGACCTGATCGGTTCCTACGGAAAGGGGGCCGCAGACCTTGAGTGGCACGAAGCGCTCGCCCTCCGGGTGGGAGCAAGCTTTACCTATTCTCCGGTGACCGAGCCTGATGGAGGGGAGCCGATCGGAGAAGCCGATGCCGTACGGCTCAGTAACGGCGTCCGGCTCTCAAGCACTGGAGCGCTCCAAGAGGGAGTCACGGTCTCAGCCTACGATATCTCACTCACGGCAGTTGACCTCGCCCTGAAGTACCGTGGATGGGGATTCAATACCGAAGCCTACTACCGAGAACTCTCTGGAATTACTGCTCAAGGGGGTGCCGCGTTTGCTGATATCACGGACAAGGGAATGACCGCAGACCTCGGCTACTTCGTCGTGCCGAAGCTCCTAGAGGTCGTCGTGCGCTACTCTGCGATCGATGGAGCAGTAGCGAACAGCTCAGAGTATGCCTTTGGAGTGAACTACTTTCTGAACGGAACCCATAAAAATAAGTTCAGCATCGACATCGCCCAGCTCGAAGACGCCGCCGTGCGGAGCTCAGGCCCAAACTACGAAGTCGGCGCTACCGGATGGCTCTACCGGGCCCAGTGGCAGATTGGATTCTGAGGCAGATTGGATTCTGAGGCAGATCGGGTTTTGAGAACGGCTGCTGCCTACTGCTGCTGCAACCACTGTTCCCAGAGATAGGCCTCGACCTCATGAAAGAAATTCGTCACTGCCGTTGCTTCAGCAATGGAGGTGTCTTCCGGGCGATTGTTTCCGGTACCGGATCCGAGGTCGCCAGACATGGTGCGAAAACTTCCGGTGATGACGTCATTCGCTTCGAGGAGTTCGGCAACATTCTGCCGGTCCCAAATCCCAGCGAGGTATTCTGGAAGCGGTACGGTCATCCCGATAAAGCGGTCAAATTCCGGATTGAAATTCCCCATAAATGGAATACTTGACCCATCGGTTGCTGGAACATCGGCAACCGCCTGGTGATAGGCGAGGTACACATTTCGAAGTTTTTCGAGAGCTGCGAGGTGATCCCGTTGGTTATCAGCGAGAAGCCCGATCCCTCCGAGTTGAGTTCGAATCCCATCGTTCGTAATCCGGACGTAATTAAAGTGGCCCTCAAGCGCCAGTCTGACTTCTGGATCAGTGATCGTTCCAAGCCGAGCAGTAACTTCGTCCCGCGAGAATCTATCCTGATCAACATTTGCGGAGCCACCACCACCGCCACATCCAGGAGCAACGAGGGAGAGCGCTGCAAGCGTTGCTACTGCCGCATTTCGTTGTTGTGGATTAAACATCGTGCACCTCTTCTCTTACCGGTTATCGTCGTCAACTTCCCCAGAACCTTCGTTCGTTCCACGGGTGCCATCGCACGCCCCGGGAAGCATCTCTTGCCATTGGTCTTCTGGCTCAAAGATCGAACGCTCTTCATAGTCTCGGGCAAATCCGCTCTCAAGTCTAGCAGGTTGAGCTCCATTTCTGTAGGAAAACTCGACCGTCACCCGTGGAAGGCATGAAGAGGCGATGTGCATCTGTTTCCGATTGCGGGCGATATTGATAAGGGAGGTCTCTGTGGCTCGTGAGAGGTATTGTGGAACCCACCGAGATGCTTCGCGAAAAGCTCCCGTGACCCGGGGCGGAAAGGCCTGCCAGATCTCCTCGTAGAGGGTGATCTCCTCCTGCTCGATATCTTGAAAGGGTGAGTAAGTCACCCCGTGAAAGCTCGTATGCAGCTCTTCCTCCGGCTTGCCCGTGAAGCGTGCGATGACGGCTCCCGCATATTGGCCAGATGGATGGTTCGCACCGAGGGGGTGCTCCATCGTCACATAGGTGGCGGTTCCGTGTGATTGGGGAACGGGCGCCCGTACACGAGGCTCAAACGTTATCTCTCGGATGCTGAAGCGGTTCGCTTCTTCACTTGGAGGAGCCTGCCGTGGGGCAAACGACCCTTCATTGATATCCCAGCAATCTCGTAAATCGTCTACCCGGATCGGCCGCTGGCCGTTCATCTGGACTCCTCCGCCGGTGCTGTTGAAATCGAGGGGAAGGAGGCAGCCAAAGACTCCGACCTCTTTGTCGGCATCAGTCTGCCACGAAGAGAGCGCTGCGAGGGTGCGACCAAAGGTGTATCCAGCGGTCTCACGGAGTAGGGTCTCGATTTCATCAATCCGGAGGATATCTCCCGGGAAGATCTGCGGAAAGCTCTGCGAGGTGCCGTGAAACACCTCGACCTCGCTCATGGCGATATCGGGGGTGAGTCGATCCTCGTACTGGGTGCTGAGAGACTCTGGGAAGATCTCTTCCGTGTGGTGTTTGTAGACGCTGTGTCGGCTGATGGGGACCGCCATCGCCGCATTGAAGGCGCGAGCATGTTCCGTTCCGTGGGTGTCGCGAACCACCAGTGAAACTTCGAGCGGAATGTGCACATCGCCGTAGTACGGCTCAGGCAGCGCTCCCTGTTGACGATACTCAAGGGTCGGAGCCTCGCGCGCAGAGATGTCAGCCGTTATCGTTACTCCATCAATTTCATTGAGGGTGCGGGTAAAGAGCTGAAACTGAAGCTCCGGAACGTAGCGGCTCGAAAAGGCTCCCTGGGAGAAGAGGTTCTGCAAGGTGCTGTTGTAAAAGTTCTCGGGGATCGACACCTGTGAAGGGGCCTGATTCGCATTATTGGGAAGCGCCCCGGTCGGAGGAAGTGCCGCAGAGGCCGTGATTCCTGGCCGCGGATTGGACTTTGCGATCTGGACTCCGAAATCGGCGAGCGATTCTTTTCGGGTCTCTTCATGAGCAAAATGTGCTCTCTGGTGGGTTGCGGTTACCCGGGGGAGAAAGACCTCACGGTTTAATGATGGGGTGGTTCGAACGCGGGTGTACTCAGAGGAGCGGGTCGGAGCAAAGCTGAGCGAGCGGTTTAAGATCCGTTGGGTCATCTCTGTCATCTGGAGGACGAGCGCTTCTTGCATGAGCTCAAGCGAGGGCTCCACTTCGAGGAGAAACTGGTCATACCGGTGTTGGAGTCCGCTGACGACGGTCGATGGCATCTGATAGGTGAAGTCTCGCTGGGGAGTGGTTTTGGTCGTGGTGAGGTGGGTGTACCCTCCTCCAGTCAGCTCGAAGTGGAGCTCCATTTGGAGCTGTTGTCGAGCAGCGTTCTGATCTTTCCACGCAACGGGGAACGAGATCTCGTCCCAACCGAGGGCGCACTCGAGCGGGTTGCTCGGGGAGACCCGGATCTTCTGTTGGAGGGTGAAAAGCACGTCCGTATCGAGTGTTACGGTGGCGGTAGCACCCTCCACCGCAGCGATCTGAAGGTTGGCGTTTTCCAGTTTCATCTCCACCCGTGGACTGCTGATCCGGAAGCCATCTCGGGTAAAACACTGCCCGCCTCGAGCGCCGTGTTGCACGGTGAGATCGGTGACTGGAGAGCTTCCCTGAATCGTCTGAACAAAAGCTGGCACCCAGGGCGCACCGAGCACGGATGAGTTTCCGGTCCATTCGGTAAATCGGACGGGGATGTCATCGGCGATGGTATCTCGGTTGTCCGCTGCGAGGGTTCGGAGCGCTTCGTGGGCGTTGACGATCCCGCTGCCGTAGGTTCGGTCAACTCCCGGATCGCCAATATCAGTCGCGGTACGACGGAGCAGCTCTCGAACGTAGTCGCGCTTCTCCGTTGGTGAGAGTGCTGCGGAGAGCGGGTACCGTTGGGGGGCTTCTGTGATTGCAGAGAGGACAAGGGCGGCGATGCCGCTGACTTGAGGGGTCGCAAACGACGTTCCTGAGTAGCTCCGGTAGAGCACCTGAAGTGGGTTGCTTCCGGGAACAACGACCGGGCCAGGGATCCGGGTGCCAACAGCCACGAGCTCGGCGCCCCGGTTTGAGTACGCGGCGATCTCGAGCGTGCCATCAGGCTTTCCGGTGAGCGCTCCAACAGCGATCACTTCCGAGTAGTTTGCAGGAAACATGGGGGTGACATAGGAGTAGTTTCCGGCAGCACCGGTGAGGATGGCGTCGTTGTTGTAGAGTGCTCGGATAGCGGTGTGGAGAGCCGGCCCAGGGTCGGCACCCCAACTATTGTTGACGACCTGGAGATCTCGAAGTCGTGCAGCTTCCAGGAGCCGGATTAACTTGTCGGCTCGGGTAGAATTAAAATCTGGAATAAAGGTGATGAATTCTTCTCGGCTGCAATCGGGGCATACCCCTGATGAGCCACTTCCGTTTGCCGTGCGAGCATTAATCGTGCTGCTCGTGGCGGTACCGTGGTAGTTGTCGACGTTGAGGATTGGCTCGCGATCGATCTCTACCCGAAAATTTGGTGGATCGAGATCAGGGTTCTGGTCTTGGATGGGGTCGGTGTTAAAATCAACGATCCCGACGGTCACCCGGGGAGAGCCTCGGGTAATATCGAGCGCCGTCTCACGGTTTGGATCTGTGCCGTTTGGAGAGCTCCGATGGGTTGCAACCCTGGTCGGCTCCACGAGATACCACGGAGATTCTGGATCGTCGATCGTGAGTTGAGGGAAGACTGGTCGGTTAAACTCGAGGGCGAATACCCCGGCTCGATCAAGAGTGCGGAGGAAGCGACGTTGTTGGTGTCCATGAGGGTCGGTGATCTCGAGCCGAAACGACTGTGGAGAGAGCTGGGTCGTTCGAATACCTGGCAGAGAGTGGAGTGCCTGTACGAGTGCAGGCTCGGGAATCACACCGATAAACGTCGCGAGATAGTCTCTACTGTTCAGTCGAACAGTTGTATCGACGGGGGCGGTGGCGTTCGGTTGTCCAGCCGACGGTTGCCCCTCCACCTGCCGTGCTCCACTTCCAGCCAGCAAAAGGATCAGCAAGCAGGTGGAGAACAGAAAATGTCGAGAAGAGAGAAGGTTTTGGGAGATAGAAACCATAGCGAATGCTCCGACGCAGAACGGCGTTCTTTCGTGCACTCCGGTATACCACCACCGCTCTCGCTAAGGAAACGATATTCGTTTTACCGCTCTTTTTCGGTGTGCCGCTTAGTAGTGAGGTGTTCATACACCCGTGCGAGGCTTTCTGCCCGGATATCCCAGGTGCCTTCTCCGCGAAACCACTGGAATGCCTTTTCCTGAAGGTGTTCTCGGAGTGTGCGATCGGTAAGGACCTGCTCGAGGGAGTTCGTGAGCGCTTCAAGAGAGTCTGATTGAAAGAGGAGCCCGTTCTCTCCGTGAGAGATCATCTCTTGGAGGGCCTGTACATCAGAGGCAACGATACACTTTCGATTGGCGATCGCTTCATACGGCTTGAGTGGCGGCACGAGTTCACACACCTTTGTTCCCGTACGAGGGAAGGGGTAGATGTCGATGATGCGATGAAAATACTTCACTTCCTGGAGTGAAACTTTCCCCGCAAGGGTGACCTGCTGGGAGAGTTGAAGCTCTTCAGTGATCGCTTTTAACTGCTCTGCCGATGAGCCTCCGCCGACGATCACGAGGTGGAAGGGCACCCCTCGATCTCGGAGTTCTCCACACGCGCGGAGGAGGAGTTCTAACCCTTCGTATGGAACGAGTGAGCCGACATAGCCGAGGATCGGAACTGCCCCAACGGGGATCGTTGAGAGCCGCTCCTCGAGGTGTGGCGGTGGAGGTGAAGCGTCGTGTGCTGCTTCGGGGAGGGAGGCCCCATTTCGGACTACCTGGATCTTTTCTGCCGAGATTCCGCGGGAAACCATCTCTTCTTTCGCGGCATTGCTGAGGACCACCACCCCACTGGCGAGTTGAGCGGCATCGGTATCGAGCTTTCGTTGGAGCGCATACAGCTCACTCTTTTCGAATTCAGGTTCGCGGGCAGTACGGGTGAGTTCCCAAAATCCTCGCATCTCGTACAGGGACGGGATACCGCATTCCTCTGCCGCCGATGCAGTGGCGAGGCCGTTTACGTGACTGGAAGCGCCGTGGATCAGTTTTGGTTGCAGGAGTTCGATCAGCGATACTAGGGCATCGGTATAGGCGTCGAGGTACTTCGTGCCGAATGCCGAGAGTGAGAGGGTGTGCGCCTCCGGCTTCGGGAGGATCCAGTAGCGCACCCCGTTTCGCTTATACCAGTGAAAATCACCATCCTGTACCACGGAGAGAGAGTCCTCGTGAGCAGCGATCTGTTGCTGCTGCGGATAGTTCAGGCGGAGTACGACCTCAACGTTCTCTCCTTGTCGGTGGAGTGCCTCGATCAGGGCTCGACTCCGGGTAGCATAGCCATTCACCGTAAACGGTTCGGTGGCGTGGACAACGAAGAGCACCGGGCGGGTTTGCGGCGAGAATGGAACTCCTCGAAAGGAGGGGAGGGGACGGTTTGGATCCCGTGAGTAGTGGTATCCGTGTTCTAAGAGCTCAAGTTGCATCTCGCACAATTCGAGTGGTGCGGACATGTCGTGCTCTTTGTGGAGGTATTCGGCGTATTGTTTGCGGTCAGAAACTTCGCCGGACAACCGGCCGAGCTCATCGCACAGGAGGGCACTTCGCTCAGAGGCAGCTCGTTGGAAGAGTTTTTTGGCAAGGTTATAGGCGGCGGAAAGAGAAGAGCTCCTTACCCGGGCGATCTCGGCGTAGCTTGCCGCGATATCTTCTTCGGGTGAGCCCGGCGAGACTTTTTTTGGGGTGCTCTTCTTCTCCACTGCCGGAAAACCATTCTTCAGTGCGAGCCAGAGGAGAGTGGCCTTCTCCCGGACAATGGCGGGCAGCGTGGTGCTTTCTGAAGCCCATTTCAAAACTTCCAGCGGCTGCCTTCTCGTCGGAGCGAGTTCTAGGAGTCGGAGCGCGGTATGGGTGCAGTACTCTTCGTAGACGGTATCCTCTTTCCAGAGTGGAGTGAGCAGATTGAGGACAAGAGAGAGCACCTCCTTCTCGCCGATGGAATCAGAAGGGTTATTCCCCGGAAGATAGGCAAGGAGACTCGCCTCATCAACTCTTCGGATCACTTCGTGGGAAGAGCTACTGCTCGAGAGGATCCGTTTCAATTCTGCTTCAAGGAGGGTTGCGGTGAGAGGGCGATCGCCGAAGATCCGCTTCTGCTCCTGCTTCCGTTTCTGGTGTCGGAGGAGGTTTCTGAAAGGACGAGCAACTCCCTTAATGATGTCGACTGATTTTTCAACACCTCCCCCGTCAGGGGTAGCGGTGCTCTCTCCTTCCACGAGTTGCTGTTCGAGTGAGCGAAGAGCAGACCGTGTTTCGAGCAGGTGGCGAGCAAGCTCGGCGAAGGAGCCCTGTTGTTCCTCTCTCTCCCGCTGAAACTCGGAAAGATGTTTCCGTTGCTCGGTGAGGAGGTGGGTCTTCTGTTCAAGATCTTGCGACTGCTGTTCGACCTCCGTTCGGAGCGAATTGAGCTCTTCTTGTTGTTCTTTGAGTTCTTGCTGCGCCTTTTTCAGGGCCTTCTCCGTCTTGGCCAGTCGAGCCGTCTTCCGTTGGTAGTATTCGAGGTGTTCGTAGAGATAGGCCTGAGCATCGAGGGCCCCTTCTTCTGCGATCTCGAGGAGCTGCTCTGAAGAGGGGAGGCTCTGCAGAGTTCGGTGTGGAGAAAGCTCAGCGTCCAACCGTTCTCCAACAAAGCGGATGAAGCCGTCTTCTGCCGATATCGATGAGAGGGTGAGGTGTTCCGGGAGGCAATCGAGAAACGCCGCGAAGGTAAAGGTATAGCGGTGATCCGGTGACGGCTTCAGCCCGTAGGGAGTGGTGATGATCAGTTGCCCACCTGGGAGGAGCAGGTCTGTTGCTTGGGAGATAAAAAGTGTTGGGTCAGTGAGGTGTTCGAGCACCTCACCGATGATGATCGAATTAAACTTCTTCGGTTCCAGGCGGACAAACTCTTCGAGTGTCGTGTGGAGAAAGTGGAGGTGCTCTTGGACCTCAGGAGGGAGTTCCCTGCGCTCTTGTTGAGCAACTTCAATTGCCTGGATGTCAGGATCAATCCCAGTGACCTCTTTGCCTACTTCTGCGAGAAGAAGAGAGGTAATGCCTTGACTGCATCCGACATCGAGGATGCGTTCTCCGCGAGCCTGACTACAGAGCCAGTGGATTCGGTCGCGAAGAACCCGTTGGACGTGTGGAGCAAATTTTTCACCCCGATAGACCTGCAGAACATAATCGGTATGGTCATCCGGAACCTCATCTCCGGTGAGAGGAATTGGACCTCCCCTTCTTTGGGAGAGCCGTGCCGAAGCGGTTCGAGGCAGAGGAGATCGAGATGGAGCGGACTGGCCGGATGACGTCATGGGCAGAGTTCTCCCTTGAGTGCGACACTATTCACAGATGCCGTTTTATTGAGGCTACTCGAATACATCCGCCTATTCAATGAGGCACCTTTTGGAGAGGAAAAGGAGCCTTTCATCGGGGAATTCGGGCTTCTTGACTCTCAGAGGGCAGTCAGGCCTTATAAAGAGGTGTTGTTTTGAAATAATTGTCTGAAAATTCACCCTGCCAGGTTCCTATGTCCGTCCCTCTTCTCGACCTTGAGGCCCAGCTCAAGCCGCTCCGTGCCGAAATTCTTGCTGCAATCGAAGAGGTCGTTGATTCGACTCGGTATGTTGGGGGACCGAAGGTCACCGAGCTCGAGCAGATAGTGGCCGAGTATGTCGGGGCCAAAGAGGGAGTTGGTGTGAGCTCAGGGACCGATGCCCTCCTCGTCGCCCTGATGGCGCTCGATATTGGTCCAGGTGATATTGTCCTCACGACCCCATATTCCTTTTTTGCTACCGCTGGAGTGGTGGCTCGGCTGAGAGCAACACCGGTATTCGTGGATATCGAGGAAGACAGCTTTAATATCGACCCGAATGCTCTTGAAGAGTGGTTTTCGGCAAACGGTGCTCTTGTGCCGAAGGTGAAGGCCATCATGCCGGTGCATCTCTACGGACAGACCGCTCGGATGAAGCCGATCATGGAGCTCGCAGAAAAGCATGGTATTGCGGTGGTAGAAGATGCCGCCCAAGCGATCGGAGCCAAGTGTGGGTGTACCCAGTCGTGTTCGTCGTCTCCGTGCAAAGCTGGTTCAATCGGAACCTTTGGATGTTTCTCATTTTTCCCGAGTAAAAATCTTGGAGCCCTCGGAGATGGAGGAATGGTGGTCGGGAGTGATCCAGCGCTCATGGAGAAGGTTCGACTTCTTCGGAACCACGGGGCAAAGCCAAAGTATTATCACTCTCTTATCGGGGGAAACTTTCGGCTTGATCCGCTCCAGGCAGCAGTGCTGCTCGTGAAGTTCCCTCATCTGGAATCGTGGCACCGAGCTCGTCAAGAGAATGCGCATTACTACGATGAAAATCTGAAGATTGAGGGAGTCGTCACCCCAAAACCACTCTATGGGCGAGAGTCACACATCTATAATCAGTACGTCGTGATGGTTCGAGACCGTCGTGACGAGCTGAGAGAGTATCTGAAATCGAAGAACATCGGACATGAGGTCTACTATCCGGTGCCCTTTCACGAGCAGGAGTGTTTCCGTTCACTCGGCTTGAAGACCGGAGACTTTCCGAAGAGTGAAGCTGCAGCCCAGCGAAGTCTTGCCCTTCCGATCTATCCAGAGCTCACCAATACGATGCAAGATGAAGTCATTTCGGCATTAGCGGAGTTTTTTAGCTGATTCCCCCCGCAAGCGGTGAGAGATCTGAGAGGAGCGAGATATGAATGCAAAAGAGAGCGCTTATCGGGTGTGTGTCGTTGGCGCCGGGAGGTGGGGCACCAATCACATTAAGACCCTGCACGGGCTTGGGTCTCTTGGTGGGGTTGTGGAGTCGAATCCCGATGCCTGTCAACGCATCCGGACGCTCTTCCCTGAGGTTTCGCTCTTTTCAACCCTTGAGGATGCCTTTAAAGAGCAGTTTGACGGGTTTACTGTAGCGACCCCGGCGGAGACTCACTTTGAGATCGCTAAGGCGATTATCTCAGAGAAGAAGCACCTGCTCGTTGAAAAACCGATCACCCTGCACTCTGAAGAGGCAGATGAGCTTGTCGCACTGGCAGAGCAAAACAACGTCAACCTCATGGTGGGGCACGTCATGCTCTTCCATCCGGTAGTGCGGAAGATTAAAGAGCTTATTCAGAGTGGAAAGATCGGAAAACTCGAGTATCTGTATGCGAACCGGGTGAATCTTGGAACCGTACGCACAGAAGAGAACATTCTGTGGAGCTTTGCACCGCACGACATCTCTATTTTTCAATTTCTGATCGAAGACTCACCGACGGAAGTTGATTCACACGGCGCTGCATTTGTTCAACCGCACATTCACGATTCGACCATGACGATTTTACGGTATCCCAACAATATCGTGGGTCACGTTTTTGTGAGCTGGCTTCACCCCTTTAAGGAGCATCGGATCGTTGCTATCGGTTCGAAAGGGATGTTGTCCTTTGATGACGCAACGCCAGAGAAGGAGCTCCTCTTTTACGAAAAGGGGATTGATTGGGTTGATGGGGCCCCGGTCAAGCGCGATGGGAGTACCGAAGTCATACCGGTAGAAGCCGGAATGCCGCTCACCGAAGAACTGCGTTATTTTGTAGAGCATTTAGACGGAACCCCGGTTGAGATCGCGAACGGGAAGAATGGCGCAGAGGTGTTGAAAGTTCTTGAACGAGCCACGGAGAAGCTCAATCGCGTAAGTGGAAAAAGTGAGCAGAGCGATACTCGCCTGCCGACGCTAGAGGAAGCGAGAACAAAGAGTGAAGTCGTAGAGTTCAAGAATTGTTACATCCACCCCTCAAGTATCGTTGACGAAGAAGTCTCGATCGGTGCTGGCACAAAAGTGTGGCACTTCTCCCACGTGCAGAGTGGAGCAAAAATTGGAGAAGGGTGTTCCCTGGGCCAGAACGTGAATGTGGGAAACAATGTCACGGTTGGGAATCACGTAAAGATCCAAAATAACGTATCGCTCTATGAGGGAGTAGAGCTAGAGGACTACGTGTTCTGTGGCCCCTCTATGGTCTTTACAAACGTGAACGTTCCTCGTTCAAAGTATCCTCAGCGTGGAACTGAGCACTACCTGAAAACAAGAATCAAAGAAGGCGCCTCCATCGGTGCCAATGCAACCATCGTATGTGGAAACACCGTAGGCTCCCACGCCTTCATCGCCGCCGGCGCCGTTGTCACCAAGGACGTTCCCAACTACGCCATCATGAAGGGCGTCCCCGCAAAGCAAACCGGCTGGATCTGTGAGTGCGGCACCTCGCTAAACCCCCCCCCAACCCAGGCCCCCCCCTTTGCCCCCAGCCCCCCGCCCACAACCCACGCCCCCGGAGGCCGCCCC
>JALEGQ010000081.1 GCA_022763385.1 bacterium | reverse complement strand
GTTTTCGCACATTTGAGGGGCTGGAAATCGCATTATATCACCAACTTGGAGCTCTACCTGAGCCACAAATGGCCCACAGATTCTGGTGACGAGGCCCAAAATAAACACGATAGCCTGGACCGTAGTTTATTCTCAGTTCGACAACTCCCTCACCCACAGCCTTGGCATCACCAAAGTTACCGAGCCTTGCACGAGCAATTCTCGCGTTAATCCGCTTCTTTGCTTGTGCATCACGAAGGGACGTTAGCCAGACCTCAAATGGGGCTTTGCCTGCCCTTTTGCTTCCATCCTTATCCTATAGTGTGCACTATAGTGCGCGAATTGTCAACAGGGAAATAGTTCTTAAGGGTTTGTTCGGTGATCTATTGACCACGCCGAGGTTTGCAAAGTAACACACTAAATTCGACTGCTCCAAACTACAGTCAAACACTTCACAATGAAAAAATCCCACACTCGCTGTGTCATTTGACGGCATTTCGTGTCATCGGCTGTCACTCAGAACAGGTCGGTAAAGACGTGAATGCATATCAAAACAGAATGCATCGTCGCTAACTTTCTGTTTTTAGTGGTATTTAGGCAACAGCAGATGACGCTAAATGCCTACGCCCCTGTAGCTCAGTCGTGCTCCCCACGCTCGCGACAGCGAGCTGAAAATAGGCACGACAGTCGGTCCGCCCGACCAGGGCGGCAAACGCAGCGCGTTTGAGACTTGGGAAGAGCCCGCAGGGCTCTGGCCAACTGAGCGGTTCTCGGCAATCCCGTTACACTCGACCTCTGTAGCAATTTTCGATACAGTTTGCTGATTAGGTGCCCCTGTAGCTCAGTTGGTCAGAGCAGTCGGCTCATAACCGATTGGTCGGAGGTTCAAGTCCTCCCGGGGGCACCACTGCTTGAAACACCCGGTCCGCCCGACCAGGGCGGCAAACGCAACGCGTTTGAGGGTTCAAGTCCTCCCGGGGGCACCAGTTTTGTTTTTTCGGACTTGACTTGGCGCTGCCAAGATCCGCGTTATCCGAGCGTTCACGCAGTGGCCCCCGGGAGGATTTGAACAGCCCCGCAGGGAAAACACTGCAAGCGCGAAGCGCTCCGAGCTGAGGGCAACCTAAGAGGTTGCCTGGCTGCGAGGAGTCCTCCCGGGGGCACCACTGCTTGAAACACCCGGTCCACACCATGGCAGCTAAGAAATCGACTACCACCACGGCACCAACGGCTACATTTGATGCCAAGGAAGCCATCATCTCTGTACGGGGCCAAAGAGTCATTATTGATGCTGACCTTGCCAAGCTCTATGGAACGAAAACCAAGCGACTCAATGAACAGGTAAAGCGGAATAAAGACCGCTTCCCTGAAGACTTCATGTTTCAGCTTACGGATGAAGAGAAAACAGAGGTGGTCGCAAATTGCGACCACCTTAAAAACATTAAATATTCTAACAGCTTACCCTACTCATTCACCGAGCATGGGGCTGTGATGGCCGCCACAGGGTTTAGCGATAATGAAGAAGAGCTTCAAGCCATACGGTATGCAATCCAGCAGTTGATGCTACCTTCCGATCCGAAGAAGAAACGGCCTATGGGATTTCGACCCAAGTAATCTGAAAATAGCTTCTCCCTGCAAGAACAACCGAATGAAGAATTTCCTCGAAACACACTTCACCTTGATCATGTGCATCGCGCTCGCTCTCGGTCTTGTCGTGCCCGGAGCAGATCACGTTGATAGCAGCATCGTAACCTCTCTCCTCGCAGTCCTCATCTTCCTCTCGTGTTTCAAGATCACCCCAGCTGACATCAAAAGGGTTTCACTTTCTCAGGGACTCCTTTTTTACGTTTTTCGATTCCTCCTTATACCACTCGCTACATACGGACTCTTTCTCGTCTTCATGCCTTCTTACGCTGTCAGCGTACTCCTCTTCTCACTGATGCCAACGGGAACGGCTGCTCCAGCGGTGACGAACCTGATAAACGGAAATATTGCTCTTGCACTCTTTGTTGTTTGCCTTTCTTCGATTCTGGCTCCCCTCGCGGTACCGGGGGCATTCATACTCTTCGGGAACGACTCTCTCTCCATCGACCCAACTTCTCTTTTTCACACCTTGGCTGTCGTTATTTTTGCTCCTATTGCTGCCTATCTGGTTTTGAAGAAGAGTTCTTGGCTCAACCGGCAGGTCGAACACTACAACCAGTCAGCGTCCACCCTGATAGTCGCCGTCATAATTCTCTTGGTCGTTGCTTCAAGTCGTGAGCTTATGATCGCAGAGCCGAGCACCATCATGAGCTCACTTCTTATCTTATTTGCCCTTTTTTCCCTCTTCTATCTCTTCGGATGGAACTTTGAGAGAAACAACATACAGATACGAGAACGTGCAACGATGGCAGCGTGCTCAGGAGTAAACAACAACGCGCTCGGCGCAGGCCTCGCACTTATCCATTTCTCCCCAGAGGTCGCCCTCTTCATGGCGCTCAGTGAGGTGCCGTGGGTTATTGGAATATCGCTCTTGAAGAAAAATGTCACCTGAATGGCAAGCCCTCCTCTCCCATCCAGATGACACCGCGTAAGAAGAATCTGTTAGACAGCCTGCGTACAGACAGTATACTTTTCTCCCATCATCCCGGGGAGCATTATGGAACGGAAATTTGCAAAAGTAGAGATCGTCACCGAACAGGACGGGAAGGCGGCTGAACCTATTACCGCTATTCTGCCGGCAGGGGAAGAGAACGAAGTATTTCGAGCCGTACTCGAGAAGTACGGCTCGCAAAAAATTATCTCAATAAAAATCGTCGAATGGGAAACAAAGTCAACCACCATCGAAAATGCGGCGCTGCCGGACCATGTGAAGTAGCGAGCTCTTCGACGAGATTCAGGGCAACAGAAGCTTAAAAGGGCAATCGAGCATTCCAGATCGGCAAGATCAGGAGACGTGGATGAAAAATGGAATTCACCATCTGAGGGTCAATTTCCTCCGGCTTTGGATATTCCGTCTGAAATGAGAGCAGAAATCGCTCTTTATTGAGAACATAGAGGGGAGGTCCGGGCGGAGGACGGTAAGAGCCATGGAGAGAGGTTCCAGGAAGGCCAGCCATAATGAAGCCCTGCTGGCGAACAAGCGCATATCGCAGGACTTGATTCCTGGCTTCCTCTGGCGAATAGTGCTCTTGCGCGAGCCGAAGGGCCTCCGAATTGTCGAATCCCAACGAGGAGGTATAGGGAATAACTCTTGTAAAGCCAGCAGAGCGAAGAGTATGGAGGTAGATTTCCCAGTGATTATAAGATTTTAATTGCTGCTTCCCCGATTCATCGGGCGGCAAAAGGGCACCCGTGCTTACGGAATCAAAGACCATTACCCCATCTCTGGTGAGCCTTCGCCGAACAAAATTGTAAAACTCTCGGCTATACAACTTTGAAAGGTTGTAATCAGTCGGAGTAGGAAAATCGATATATATTATCTCAAACTGCTCATCAGTATTTTTTACGAACTGAAAGCCATCAGCAATACGGGTATCCACTCGCTCGTCGAGTAACGCATGATTGTTCAACCGGAGCAGAAGAGCATTTGATTTTGCCAGATCAATCAACTCATTATCGAGGTCGACGTGAGTAATCTGCCTTATTTGTGGATACCGAAGGATCTCTCTGATCAACATTCCGTCTCCGCCGCCGAGCACTAACACTCGCTTCGGCACCTTTCCTCGCTTTGAAATCGGAACATGAGCGAACCACTCGTGATAGACCTCTTCGTGATTTGAATGAAACTGCCAATCACCGTTCAAGAAGAGAAGACGGTTATGGGGCCAATTTGGATTCCTCGCGAACTTACTCGAGAAGCCACGGATAAACGGATCCGTTCCATCGCCCTCCATATCATGGATCAGATCAATCTGTTGGTACGGAGATCGTACTCGGAGAATATCAGGATACTCATCACCAAGTGAGAAAAAATGAGAAACTGAGCGACTCATCAGTCGGTAGCAGTAGTAACGTTTGAGAAAAAACTGCTCAATTTTCGATGACTCGAGGAACGAAAAGCTCATGGCGATCAGCAGCACACACAACACCGCAACTCCAAAGCGGTGTATTCGTCCCCTCATGAGCCAGAACAAGATGAAAAGAGCTGAGCAGAGGTTAAGTGCCGCGATAATCCCTCCAATCACAAAAGTTGAAAAAGTAGGGACCAATAGCAAGGAAAAACAGACTGCTCCGAGCAAGGAACCAAAATAGTCAAAGGCCAGTACTGCGTTTGCGGGGCTTCCCGTACGGGAACTCGCCTTCCCGAGAGATATTAACAGAGGAAGCTCGACCCCACTCAGTGTGCCGATCAGGAAGCTCGTACCGAGGGATATACCGAAAAAGAGAACAAGCCCTGCATCGCTATATCCCCAATATTCAAGGTACGAATAAAGCGAATGAGCACTATGAAGAAGTGGCACCGCTACAAATCCAATACACGAAAGCCCGAGCTCGACAGCGAACAATCTTCTCGATGTTCCACCTATCTCTTCAGAATCGAACGAGAAACGGGAATCACAGAGAAATGCTCCAATTCCCATCCCACAGAGAAAAAAACCGATAACGATGCTATACCAGGTCACCGCATTCGCAGCGAGTAAGGCAAGAGAATGTGCGATAAGAAGTTCGTAGGCGATGCTGCATGCTGCGACAACGAGCGTGAGCAGTAAGAGTGTTCGTTGAGAACGAAGAGTTTCAGCTATGCCGGATAAAACCTCCTCTTCTGGAAACACTTGTTCATCCACGGACCGGTCCTCTGTTCCTGTTAGAAGCCACGGGTGATAACTTGTGACGTGAATCGAGCTGCTCTGATCCGCTCTGCAACATACTGAATGGCAGCCGTCGGATCCATCTCAAGACTACAGGTAAAGAGATCCATCGCCATATACCCATGTTCAGGCCAGCTGTGAAAACTGAGATGAGATTCGGCAATCAAGACCACACCACTCGCACCGTACGGCTCAAATTGATTCACCTGGTGAGCGATATAGGTCGCTCCACAGACGCGGACAGCTTCTAGCAGGATCGGCTCAAGGAGACTTGCAGCACTGAGAATCTCTCTATCTGCTTCGATATACTCGACCAAGGTGTGGCGCCCAAGGGGCTGCTGTAGTTCCATGAGCGGATACTGGTACACAATTGTGAGAGACTCTCTTTCGATGCCCCGCCAAAGAGCCTCGATTCCTTGATGACGGATTCTGTCTTTGCGGAGGGGGTGTCCTGAGATATCCTCCACGGACGACTGAATCAGGAATCTTCAATGTTTCTCATAAGTTGGACAATATTAGTGAGCCTTAGTGCGCTCCTGTTCTTCACTATTCAGCCCATGATCGCAAAACTCTTGCTGCCCTCCTTCGGCGGAGGAGCCTCGGTATGGATCGTCTCTCTCCTTTTCTTTCAAGTAGTGCTGTTTCTCGGATACGGATACTCCTACCTACTGAGCCACGTTCGCCCACTTCGAATACAGAGTTGGATACACCTCGCGGTCTTACTCTTCACCTTTTTCTGGATTCCCGTCCACCCCATATTTGAAACAAGGGTCGGCGTTCACCTGCACCACTCCCCAACGAAAGAGCTTGTTCGTCTTCTCGTGACCTCTCTCTTCGGCCCCGTTCTGATCTTAGCCGCTACGGGTCCAATCTTACAGTATTGGTGGAGTCGGCTGCACACCACCCCGGGAGCATATAGATTTTACGCACTCTCAAATATTGCTTCCCTGCTCGGCCTACTCCTCTATCCCCTACTGATAGAGAGGACTCTCACTCTTCATACCCAGTTTACACTCTGGTCTCTGCTCTATCTGCTCTTTGTTTCCGTGTTCATCCTCACGCTCATGACGTGTGTCCGATTTCAAGGAGCAGAGAACACCAGAAACAGAAAGTACTCACCTCTTCAGCTTCAAAAGAAGTTTATTGCATGGATCCTTCTTCCAGCAGTGGGAACTGCCATTTTGATGAGCATCACTCGGGTCATCACCACTGACATCGCCCCAGCCCCCCTCCTCTGGGTTCTCCCTCTGGCGCTCTACCTGGGGACCTTCTCCATCGCGTTTAGCAGGGAACGCTTCCATCTCTCAACCGGCATGCGGATATCATATACCACGTTCCTCTTACTCCTGCCGTGCAGCCTCATGCAAACCCTCCAGACCTCGACCTGGCAAGAACTCTTCATCGCCCTGGGGAGCCTTTTTTCTTTCTGTTCCCTTCTCCATGGCGAGCTATCTCGTTCCAAGCCCGAAAAGGAGTACCTTCCACTGTTCTACCTCTGCATAGCGTTGGGTGGGAGCCTCGGAGGGAGCTTTGCGGCGATCGGAAGCCCTCTCCTATTGAGCACCACTCTTGAGCTTTTCCTGTTACTTCTTATCATCGTATTCGTATTCTTTCAGTCCCTCCGAGTACATGCACCTTCACGGCTCATCCGAACAGCTCTTTCTCTCACCCTGTGCACCGGACTCTTTCTTACCACGGTGCTTGCCTGGTCCAATCATTTCACTACCGTTCAGCTGTTGTCCTCGTCACGAAATTTCTACGGCGAACTATTGGTGAAGGAGAAAGCACTTCCCGAAGGGAGGACTCTTCGAACACTCTTTCATGGCTCAATGGAACATGGTGCTCAGCTCATCTCGAACAAGAGAGAGAGAGAGCCTTTTCCCACCTCTTACTATTCACCCATGAGTGGTATCGGACTTCTTTTTGAGCACTTTGACCGGAGATTTCCGAGATCAAGGAGAGGCTCTTCTCGGGAAGAGAAGCTTCCCACCACACCACCCTTGAAAGTGATTGCGATTGGTATGGGGGTAGGAGCAGTCTCCTCCTACCTGCATAGCGGCGACATTCTCCGCTACTATGAAATCAATCCTGCCGTGGTAGATATTGCCCGAGAATACTTCTCCTACCTCTCGTCAAGCCCTGGAGAAGAACAGGTCATGGTGAGTGATGGACGTCTCGGATTGGAGCAGGCTCTTCGGAATCGAGGACCACTGCATGCTGACATCCTCATTCTTGATGCATTCAACTCAGACTCTATCCCGACCCACCTCCTTACCGCAGAGGCATTCGCCCTTTACAGAAAACATATACAAGCCGACGGCGTAATCGCAGTGCTCTACGACTCTGACTACTCGAATCTCTTGCCAATCCTGCAAGGACATGCTCGTGCTAACGATCTGATGCTCTTTGACGTATATTCGCAACAAGATTCTTCGAACGGCATTCGAGAAGTTTCTTGGGCCATGATCTCATCACGAACTCAGCTCCTCGAGGATGAGAATTTCAAAGATACTCGAACGACGCTCCCAGAAGACCCAGTGATTTGGACAGATGAATTCTCCCCAACCTGGGCCGCCATCGACTGGCGATAGAACGACGGAGAAATTCACTAGCCGCCAAAGTCAGGCATCTTTATTGGCGCGCAATGTACATATTCATCCCAACCTGTTCAACGAGTTCGTACTGAAATAGGGCAAGTATCAATACCACTGCGATAGCTGCCTGAGTGCCGATGAGAAAAAAGAAGCTTCGTTTCTTCTCAGGAGCCACCGCGTTCTGCCACCGAACGATACTGCAACCGATAAAAGCATTCAGCAGCGCAGTTCCCAGTGCCGTCACAAAAATCCCCATCTCCGGATAAAAATAGAGTGCGAAAGTAACAGTTCCCAGAAACGCACCAAGGTAATCCACCCCCAATACTAGAGCCTCACTATCTCGCCGCAGTTCATTCCCAATCTGCATGAGCAGCGGAATCTCAAAACCGGTTAAAATCCCAATCCCAACGATTAAACCGTGTGCAAAGATCGAAAATAACATCCCTCCTCCGCCAAGGAGTTGTAGCGAGAGCAAGAGAAATACACTTGAAGCTCCGAGCAAACTAAGAGCAATCTCAACTTTCAAGAGACTTACCACCCCCTCGCGAAGATAGAGACGAGGGATAAGAAGGGCACCCAAACCCATAGAACACATATAGAGTCCAACGGTAATGCTATATCGAACAATGGTGTTGCCGAGGAAAGCCGAGAGGAGTTGCCCGAGCAAAAGTTCGTAAACGATGCTACAGAACGCTAATACGAAAGTAGCAAGATAGAGATGAGCTGTAATTGCACCGGAAGACCGCATAGTCCCGGAATGGTACCATCACTCCGTGACACCGACCAAGAGCGAGAAATAGTCCCCTCCCGATTTAATCGACGACATACTCTCGCACAAAGAGTTCCTGTCTAAGATAGACAAATACGGGCGTCATCGGAGGAAGGTTCTCGGGATCGTTAAACCGGTCCTCGAAGCTCCAATCTCTATCTGGAGCGCTATAGTACGTAAAAGGTCCCCAGGTTGACTGCGATCTCCTCGGTGCACCGAGGCTTACCATTGATCCCGTATAGTGAAAATCCGGGATAGATCCTCCGTCCCGGAACCACTCATTAAAGCGAAAGACGTTAATGGCTCCACCGCCGTTGGTATCCGCGCCAAAATCCTGGCCACCTTCCCCATTGACTCCACCAGTTCTTCGAATTGCTGAGAGGACAGCAGCCATAACCGTAGTTTCATCACCGTCACGGTAGTAACGATCAGCTTCCTCCGAATCGATATCATCCCAATCGTTGGAGAGCAGCCAGGTGGTATCCGCCATGAGAGCAGCCGGCACCCAATCCGCTGCAACCGAGTTATAGTCACCCCAAATGACAAGTCCCTGGTCAGTTACCACCGTCAATCCTTCAACATCCGGAGCACCTCCGAGACTTGATTGCAGAGAGTCTCCATTTCGAATTCGGATACTGTAATTATTCTGTGAGCTCGAAGCCGCTGGGCCATCGATTGCAAAGAAAAAGACAAGACCATCTTCTGTATCGTCTGAGAGCGACTTTCCACCCATAATGGTTGGCTCGGAGTGCAAGCAGTTAAGGAGTCCCCCCATATCAACCTCAAGGGTCTGCTGATAGTTATTGATCGCCGGATACAATTGATACTCACGGTAAAGGCGCAGACGCTCACCAGCGCCGTCAGTGGCATTGCGATTTCCTACCACATAAGAGCCAGCCCCTTCCTGGACAAGTCCCGGGCAACTTCCGCTGTGAAGAAGCGTTGTAAGAGCTGTATCGGTAGTGCCAGCAGCGTTGACCACCTCAACCCCAGTTGGAGAATTCGTAGTGTCTACATTTCCACCAGCATCAAGGCGAAGTGCAAGACGAAGATCTGCTCTTTGCCAAAATTCACCATCACTAAAGGCATCCATATCCTCGGGAGAGGGAACGGTCACCGGCTCAATACCGAGATCAATGTTCCCAAGCCAATTCTCAACATCGGTAATCTCAAATCGGTTACTGCTGCACGCCGGCAAAGTCACATAGTTCGGAGCCGAACGATCTGGTGTATCAGAAATTCTTGCCGTACCCTCATATCCAGAGCAACTCGATACAGACTTCAGCCCTCGATAGAGCTCTCCAGCAATGGTCACCTGTCCCGTATAGTTCGTAGTCCCCCCCGTCTGGGTGCCGACATACATGTCCCCATTTGTATGAACAGGACCATCCATGGTCATAACCGCCCCATTAAATATCTCGAGATCCTCTTCGAAGAAGATCATAAACTGAAAAAGCGGAACCTTTCTCGCCTGAAAGGTAAGATCTAAGATAGCTTCGTTGCTCCCGTTCGCGTTTCGTCCCACTGAGCGGACATTGTACCGGTATTCAATAGCACTTAAACCTGCAAATGTTTCACCCGGCGGAATCACCGTCGTGTCTGGATTGTCAGCATCCTCTTCAACATAGGTAGTCGCACTATGGTTGTTCCCCAAGTCAATAGTCGAGCAAACATAGTCTCCTGAACCGGTATTCCCAGCATCGCAGTCGGTAACCCCAGAGGGAGAAGTTCCTGAAGGAAGGGCGTAGTCGAGAAAAACCTGCCGAAGTTCCTCTGCTCGAATATTGAGCCCAGCCTCAGCGGCATTAAAGCCGCTCTGGCTATTTCGGGAGCTTCTTACCATAGAGAGCTCTGTGTGAGCCACCATCACATACGCACCGAGGAGACTCGCCATAAAAGTGAGAAGAAATAAAACGGAAAGAAGCGCTAAACCATTCTCATTACGTCGTGTATACATACTGCCTACCCATCATACGAAAGGACATTTCGAGGAAAATAATTAGCCGAAAGCGAGGTACTGTAGGTAACTCCCTTCCTTTCGCGAGCACCAGAGAGTGACACCTGGACAAGTCTTAAGTTCTTCCAGTCGTAGGTGGCATCATCAGCCAACAGCTGAGAAACTTGTACATCATCATCCATGACCAGATTTACCTGAAAGTCTGTGACATCGAATGCCACCGTGTGTTGAACCGCAGTCTCTCCTTCGAACTCAATGGTGAGAAGATTGTTCGCGGTATCAACCTCAAAGAGGAACTCCTCGAGCAGGTATATCGCCGTATTAAGGGCAGTATAATCGGCAGAAACAGCTGAAGTAGTGAGCGAATAGACGTTTGCAAACAAGCTTTCTTCAGTATAGTCGACAAACTCTCCCTGTCGGGTAGTGAGGTCAAAGAGAAAAATTCGAGTCGTTCCGCCGTCTGCCGTTCGAATCGCTTCAAACGCATCATAAGTGCTCGT
>JALEGQ010000080.1 GCA_022763385.1 bacterium | reverse complement strand
ATTGGATTCTTGGTGAAGGTCTCGGTGATTGGGGCGGTGTTTACCGTTGGTGGTCCTCGAATTTTTCAGGAGCTGGTCGGGTACTTCCGTTCAAGTCTCGAGAGTATTCGGTACATCGGAGGGCAGTAGTGGACTCTTTACTCGCTTCCTTCTTGGGGCAGGAGCGCTTCCTCCTCCTCTTTCTCCGGATGCTCGGAGTTGGTCTCCTCTTTCCAGTCTCCTATGCGGTGTTCTCTCTCTCGGTTCGAACGCTATTGGCGCTGACCCTGGCGTTGACCTTCGCGAGCTTCGATGCTGGGTCGCTCGCTGGCGGAGCAGGGCCTTCTGCCGCAGGAATCGTGAGCTATGTGCTGGAGGTGGTGCTCGGAGCTCTGACGGTGTTGCCCTTTGCGCTGACGGTGAAGATCTTTCTGATGTTTGGAGCCCTGCTTGAGCAGAGTCGAGGACAGAATCTTGCCAGCGCCTATGGAGGCTCGCCGGATCAGGAAGGAGAAGGCCAGCTTGGGAAGCTCTTTGAGTATGGAATGATCGCCCTGCTGATCACCTCAGGTCTCTTTTCGCATCTCATCTTTCTCCTTCATGACAGCCTTCAGATCATCCCTCCAGGGACGCTCTCTCTTCACTCAGGGTGGGCACTCTTTGGACGAGAGCTCCTTGCCCACTCGATTCGGGCGCTTTTTGTGGCGGGAACGATCTTCCTGCCGTTCGGGATGCTTTTCATTCTCAGTGACCTTGCGGTCGGGTTTATCTCGAAGTTAGTGCCGGGCTTGCCGATCTTTGCTGAGATGTTCGTGGTAAAAACCGCCATCACCTTTGGTCTCCTGTTTACGGTTGTGCTGCCAGAGTTTCCCGACCTTCCGGCGAAGTTTCACCTGCTCGATACGAGTACCGAACTCGCCCAGACCCTTTTTGCCCTGATCAGGGGGCGGTAGGGATGGAGGGGGGGGAGAAGAAGCACGAGGCGAGTGAGCAGAAGCTCAAGCGGGTAAGGCGCGAAGGGCAGGTCGCGAAAAGCCCTGTTTTTACTCAGGTATTTCAATTGGTTGGAGTAGTGAGTGGAGTCTTCTGGAGTCTTGAGCTTTTCTGGAGTACGTCTGAGATACTGCTATACTATACCGATGTCTCGAATGTCCGAGATGTCGGCGATCCACACTTCGCAAGGTGGTGCGAGGTGTGGGGAAGGGTGATCTGGAAAAGTGTAGCATGCATCCTCTTGGGAGGTTTGGTCGGTACGGTGTTTGGAGAAGTATTGCAGGTCGGCATACAGGTATCTCTGAAGCCTCTCGCCTTTGAGGCAAAGAAAGTAAGCCCTCTCTCTGGTTGTAAGCGGTTGAAAGAACAGGTGTGTTCGAGTTGGCTCCTGTTCGTGAAATTTTTGGGTGCGTCTACCGTTACTTTTCTCGTCATATCATACTATGCAGATAGAATATCTCTGTGGTGGCTGCTTCCGAGCGCATCGCTTGCGGCACAGAGTTCTCGGATGTTTTCAACCTTCTTTGCCGGAGTGGTTGGATTCTGGATTACCCTTGCAGTGCTCGAACGAGTCTATAAGGTATACCGCTTTCGAAGGCAGCAGCGAATGACTGACGAAGAGGTTCGACGCGAATCCAAAGAGAGCGATGGAGATCCCTACATCCGTTCTCAAAGAACCGCTTTGCACCAAGAGCTGGCGATGTCAGAGATCTCCGCGAGGGTAAAGAAGGCGAGAGTCGTTATTGTAAAGAGAAAAGACGTTCAGTCATGAGTAAAGATGCTTCAGAGAAAGGTTGCCCAGGAGGTGCTCTCGATCTTCGTCGTGGAGGGCCGTTCTTTCGCGAAACCGTACGAAAGCTCCGAGCAGAGTTTTCGGAAGGGTTTCAAGAGGAGCAGCATGCCAAGAGCCAGCGAGGCTCGATCGGAAAATGGCTGCAACGGGCGGTAGAGATCCTTCAGGAGCAGAGCTCCGGCGAGATCTTCCTTCCAGAACAAGATTCGTTTCTTGCTGAAAAGTTACCTGAGTTTTTCGAGATCGTACTCTTTGAGTCTGCAGAACCCACCTTCGGAAGGGGGATGGAGCAGAGTGCCTTTGGGTTTTCCCTTCAGCTGAGAGTAAATGGCACCGTCACCCCCCTGCCGAGTGAAGATGTTCGTCTGGTAAAGCAGTTTTGCAGCGATAGTATTCATCTGAAGGGCGGGGACGGTGCTCAGGAGAAGGTGGATTTTTCGGCGTTTTTCTCCTCTCGACTCACGACGGTGCTTCCGCGTGACCTCTTTCTTCGTCAGACCATTGAGGCTGGGAGAAGGTCACTTGCTCTGCTCCCGCTCTGTGCTGCTCCTTCATCTGGGAGGACATTCGGAGCACTCCTCTTCGGATATCAAACGGAAGGAAATTACTGGTCTGCTGAGGTACGCACTCGATTCACGGAGATAAGCAAGTTCTTCGGGGAGTTGATTCAACATGAAATGGATGATGATCACCTTCCTCTCTTTCGGAGAGAACGTCCGCACCTCTTGCTACGGGAGACGAAGGGGATCATAACTCCTGGTCACAAGGACGACGGAAAATCACCGAGCTCTGAAGAGGCGGCACCACCGGAGTTTCAAAGGCTCCTCAGTTACGGACAGCTGATCTTAATCAAGACTGATACCGAGTTTCGTATTACTGAGGTCATCGGTGGATCTGAGCGACTTTTCGGTTTTCGGCGAGAAGAGCTGATTGGGCGAAGGGATCTCTGGGAAAGACTCATCGATCCGTTGGACCTGAGGCGGATCGGGTTGCGTCTGCGACGAATGGGGGCTCGGGCCCAGGAGTTTGGAGAAGAAATTCGTTTCTATCAGAAGGGAGATCCGGCTCCTCGGTGGCTGCTGCTGAAGGCCACCCCAGTATTTGATGAGTCTGGTGAGCCGACGGGTTGGGAGGGATTCGGTGTCGACATCACTGACCGCCGTCTTGTAGAGCTCCAGCTCCGTTCTCAGCGTCAGAGGACCGAGGCTCTCTATGAGGTTTCTCGTGCGCTACGAGTAAACCTGGATCCCGCACTCGTCACCTTGAAAGGATTGAATGCTCTCGTGCGTGCCACCGGTTCAGATGCTGGACTCTGTTGTTTCTATGACTCTAGTCAGGGAGAGTTAGAGATGGTGGCTGCAGAAGGACTTTCGCAGCGATATCTGGAGGGGATATCCGGCATCGTCGATGGTCCCAACCTGATCCGTTATACGGTGGAAGAGCAGAAGGGGTTGTTAGTTGATAACATTCAGGAAGATCCGCGAGCGGCTCGCGAGCTGGCTCAGCTTGAAGATCTGAAGTCGACCGTTCTGATGCCACTTCTGAGTGGGGGAAAGGTTCTTGGAGCACTCGTGATCTTCTCTCGCGAGGCCGGTCGGTTCGGTCGAGAGGACTTTCAACTGGTTTCTGCCGCCGCGAGTCAGATCAGTTTTGCGGCTCGTCAGGCCGAGTACTACATGGCGGAGAAGTCGGAAGCGGACCTGGTGGGCGTCTTATACCGCTTAACACACGACATTAGTCGCCTGTACCGTCTGCCAGAGATCGGAGAGAGCCTCTTCTCTGTTCTTACCAAAGAGTTCTCCTGTAAACGGCTCTGGTTTGGTGTACTGAATAATCAGGGGACGCATATCGCGGGTCAGGCAGCGCTTGGTCCTGGCATTCCAAAGCGAATTACGGAAGTTCAGGTTGAGCTTGGTCTTCGACACGATTTTCTCGATGAGGCCGTCCAAACGAAACGACCAGTGATCGTGCCTTCAGGTCAGGAGATGGAGTGCTCAGGATTGAACACCCTCTTTAAGCTTCTGAAGCCGGGAGCGTTTATCATTGTGCCGATGGTTTCACTGGGGCAGGTCATAGGAGTGCTCGTTGTTGAGCCTCAGGTTGATTCTGAGGAGTTCCTCAAGAAGAAGCGCTCGTTCCTTTCGCGGGTGGCGAACGAGGTCGCGGTCGTTCTGATGGCACGGAGGTTTGAGGAGCGGGTGGCAGAGTCCGACAAGATGCGGGTCGCCACCATGCTCGCCTCGGGGGTAGCGCACAACTTCAATAACCTTCTTCAAGCGGTGATGGGCCAGGCGTCTCTCGTTCAAATGCATGCTCCTGCAGACTCTCCGCTTCAAGATATCGCGAAAACCATTGTGGATTCGGCGGCGAAGGGAGCTTCACTCGTCAAGCATCTTTTAAGCTTTTCGTCTCCACCTTCGGCAGCTCGTGAGCCGTTTTCCGTTCGACGGCTCTTGGAATGTTCAAAGGATCTCTATGGGTCACTTCTTGGCTCTCAGGCGGAGATCCAGATGAGCCTCGAGGACCATGACTTTCGTGTGCTTGGTGATGAAGGGCTTGTTCAGCAGGCCCTGACCAACCTGGTGATTAATGCAAAAGAAGCGATCGGTTCTCATCCACACGGAAGAGTGGGGCTTTCTGCCAAGCTGGTGAGACTCCGCTCTGGGGAAGTTGATCCCTCTCTTTCTCCCGGTTCCTATGTTCGAGTTGATATCTCCGATAACGGCGAGGGGATGGATGAAGAACGTGTTGCACGGTGTTTTGAGCCGTTTTACTCGAGCAAAGATCTCGACCAGAGCACCGGGCTGAGCCTTTCTGGTGCTGGACTCGGACTTTCCTCCGCGTATGCACTGGTGAAGCAGCACGGAGGCGTTCTTACCGCCAGCAGTATCCCCGGTGAGGGGACGACTTTTTCGCTCTTTCTTCCCCTCTCCGAATCGCCAGGAAGCTCTCGGACGATGGTGTCTTCCGACTCGCATGAGAAGGGGCGAGCTCTCCTCATCCAACCGAGGGGATCTACCGGCGAATCCGTGCAGAAACTCTTTGATGATTTTGGTGTGATCACCACGTTGATACATGACCTCTCTGATATTGATCATCTCATGCACTCTCTTCAGGAAGATGTGTCTCTCGTGGTGCTTGATGGAGACTTCTTTCGCGAACAAGGAGGTCTGTTTATCGATCGTCTTCGGCAGGCGAGGGGAGGGGTTTCGGTGGTTGTTCTGACGAGTGGCGCTGAGGCTTGGCGTGACCGTGAGGAAGGCGATGAGGAGTGTATCGTTGTCGAAAAGCCGTTGAGTATGCGGACCCTTCGAAGTGTGGTCAGAAAATTCTTTACCGCAGATTCGGCTCGTACTGCCTCGGTTGCAAATCCAGCAGTCACGGTGCCAAGTTCAGAGATCTCCCTTCCTCATACCGGGAAAGGAGAGCTTCGACAGCAGGTAGAGGTGCTTCCGGTCGAGCGACTGGCCTCGAAGTCCTCGAACTCGCAGAAGCCCGTTGAGGAGAGCTCGCTTGATGAGGGACAGGTCATGGAGAAGAGACGATGACCAAGAGCGGTGCTTCTCCACAGAAGGGGGTGTATGAGTGTGCCGTCGGATTGGCGTATCGAGACGCCGAGGAGGCAGCACCTCAGGTCGTCGTGAAGGGAAGCGGGGAGAGGGCTGACGCGGTGGTGCGTCTTGCTCGGCGCTTCGGTGTTCCGGTTGTTGAGAAGGGGGAGATTTCAGAGCTCCTCAGCGGTATTCCCCTTGATGAAGAGATTCCGCATGATCTCTATGAGGCAGTGGCGCTGATCCTCTCTGAGCTAAAATCTCTCTCGTAGGGCGTCTCTCAGGATCCCTTCCCTTGCTGCCTGGCTCTTGAGGGGGCTCTTCGGTATAGTAACGCTGAGATTGGGGTCGCGCGAATCGTTTCAAGGTTTTTCGGCGGTACGCCGTAGTTCCTACTGGGAGCACAGTTTCTATTGGGAGCGCAGGTCGGCTTTTTGCCACTTTTACGAAAAAGAACTATGTCGAGTACACTCGTTTTAGAATCAGTTGGGGATGAGAGGGTCGAGAAGGTCGCAACCCTTACGGATAACAATGTGGTCATCGGCCGTGATCCGGATCCCGCTGCTCTGGCAGGACACGGAGGAGGAGAGCTTCCGGAGCCGGTAGCGCTGCAGTTCGGTGCGATTTCTCGCGAACATGGCCAGTTTGTGCGAGCTCGGGCGCATTGGTTCTATCGAGATCTCGGGAGTACGAATGGTTCTTGGCTGAATGGCGATAGCCTGCCGGCTCATGCATGGCGGATTGTTCGCACGAACGATTACCTTCAATTGGCAGACCGAGCGGTCCGATTGCGAGTGGTCGATAGTTCAGCGGCTGGTACCGTGGAGATGGGATTCCAACGCACTGGTGGAAATCGTTCGCTCATCGTCTTTTCAGATGGTCGTTTTGCAGATGAATTTCCGATTCCTGAATTCGGACGAGCGCTTGTCGTGGGGGGAGCCCAAGCCGACATCGAGATCCGAGGAGACCTCTTTGAGAACCCCGCGCTGGTGGTTGAGAGGCGAACCAATGGGGTGTGTGCGTTTTCTGTTGAGACTCAGCAAGGCACGCTCCTGAACGGAGAAGAATTAACGAAAACTGAACCGCTGAGCGATCGTGATGTTTTGCAGGTGAAAGAGCACGTCGTTCTGTTTTCAGACCCTCCGGTACTTGCTGCGGGTGGATTTGGAAGCGGGTTGCAAGGAGTTGTGCACGATGAGGGGAGGGGCAGTCTTCAGAGCTGGGGAAGCGACAGCTCAGATCCAGATCTCGTAACGACTCCAAGGGAAGGGAGCTCGGAGAGTGGTTTGTGGTCGACTACCTCGGGAGCGAGCCCTGGTGGAGCGGTTTTTTCAGCGGAAGGCTCCGGAGGTGGAGGTCCTTTAAGAGAGGAAGGTTCCGGAACGCAGGAATTTGTGAACCCGCTTGGCTCTTCTTCAAAACGTCCCACACTTTCTTCGCAGTTCGGAAGGATTCCTGAAGAGAGTGAGAT
>JALEGQ010000079.1 GCA_022763385.1 bacterium | reverse complement strand
GGGTAGTGGAGAGCGCTGCTGCATCGGATCCCGCTTCGGGTTCACTGAGGGCGAAGGCGGCGAGCTGTTCGCCACGGGCGAGCGGTGGGAGGAGTTTTTTCCGTTGTTCCTCCGAGCCGAAACGGTTGATGAGCCCGCTGACCATGCCGTGAACGGAGAGAAAGATCGCTGGTCCAAGGTCGGTCTGGGCGAGAAGGTCGAAAATAGTCGCCTGAAGCGCTGAGGAAGCGTGGAGCCCCCCGAGCTCCTCCGGAATCGAGACCCCAGTGAGACCCAGTTTCCCGAGTTCGTCGAAGACCTCCCTTGGAAACGGGCTCTCGCCTCTGTGTGCGCTAGTGCAGAGAGTGGGGAGTTTTTCCCTCACAAAGCCCGTGAGACCCGCTGAGAGCTCTTCTTCTGAAGGGGAGAGGTGGTACCGATTCTTCATAAATAAAACAATGTTTGCATAATTCGGTTTTGAAGCAGTGCAGAAAGTATCTTTGTTGATCGGTGATAATGATCCAGAATGTCGGCAAGATCTAGCGGAGATTTCGATGGGAATCGAATGAATTGCGAGAAGAGTAGCGTCACCGGTTGAGTTGTCCCTCGCTGATAAGACGCCTGATGCGCGAATTGTATTCAGAGTTTTCTCGTTTTTTGTTTCGCCTACCGTCTAGGGCTTCGCATTATATTGTGTTGTTCATTTGGAGGCTTAGAAGCTCATGCGAAAGCTAACAGTACTAGCAGCACTCCTTCTTCTTATTCCGGCAGTTTCTCAGGCGAAGAGCCTTGAGGACCTCCTGGTGGAGAAAGGAGTCATTACAAAGAGTGAGGCGCGAGGAGCGCATCACAACTCAGGTGCAAAGGTGTACTGGCAAGACGGGTCTCGACTCGACTTCGCTGATGTCGGTTTTTCGGCAAACATCTACACTATGTTTCGAACTCGTTACGAGTTCAACGATGTTGATAACGACATCAATCCGGGTGCGTCAAACGAGTCAAGCTTCGATGTCACGAATGCTCGTCTCGGAGTTACGGGTTCTGCGCTCCACAAGGAGTTCGACTACATGATGGAAGTCGAATTTGCTGATGGAACAGCGACTCTTCTTGATGCCTACATCAAGTGGAATACCTGTGATTGGGGTGGGATCCAGATGGGTCAATTCCGTCCTGACATTTCACGGGGATTTAACACTCGTATCGCACACCTGCAGTTCGCAGATCGCTCTGCGGTCACGGACTTCTTCGCGTTCCAACGGAACCAAGGGGTGAAGGTTGATGTCGCGCTCAATGACGATTGGACTGTTGCAGCTGCAGCGTTCAATGGAAATAGCGACGGCGAAGGCCTCAACAGCGAAGGACAAGATACGAAGCACCTCGGTGTGGTTTCACTTCGTGGGGATATCATGGGTGAGATGAATCATCTCATCGAGGGTGATGTCGATCACACAGAGGATACCGCAGTAAACGTCGGTGCAGCAGTGGGCTTTGCTGAGAACGAGCTGGCATTTGCTGGTGGCTCTGTCGACGAGATGGTGGTGAGCGCTGATATCAACGTGAAGAGCGAAGGGTTTAGCTTTCACGGAGAATACTACTACCTCGAGCACGACATCGATGGCGGGATGGCAATTGATACCACCGGTTTCTACGCTCAAGCGGGTTACTTCCTTGAGCCGAAGGAGTGGGAAGTTGCTGTTCGATACGGTTACATCGATTGTGATGATGGCGCTGGAATCGGAAATGACGTTACCGGTGGAATCAACAACGGTGGTGTCGGTGCCTGTACGGGTGCGGATGATGTGAACTCAGTTGATGTTGGAGTGAACTACTACTGGTGGAAGCACAACCTCAAGGCTCAGTTCGGATACTCTCTTGTGAATCAAGATCTTGCTGCTCCAGTGAACGGCGAAGATGATTCTCAGGATAACCGTTGGATCTTCCAACTCAGCAGCTACTTCTAAGCGGCTTGCTGATAGGGTGAGAGGTTTTCTCTCACCGCCATTGGGCTTACAGAGCTCAAAAGCCCGGTCTGCAAAGGCCGGGCTTTTTTATGCCGACAAGGGTGTTCAGGTTCACGCAGCAAGAATAATCTGCTGGCGATGCTCGCCTGAGAGTTCTGTTTCGAGCACCTCGGCGCTGACGCAGCTTAGGGCGTGCAGGTGTGGGATGGCTTTTTCTAAGAGGACCCGAAGAAGTTCATAGTACTCGGTGCCCGCTTCGTCCGCTGAAGGGGAAGGCTCGGCTCCCTCAGGAAAGAGGTGGGAGGGGTTTAAGAGCGGATTTTCTTTGCCGTCCCTTCGCCGTCTTACCTTTTCGAGGAGCGCTATCGGATTTACCCAGATATCGCAGTTGTCGAGGTTTTCAAGGGAGTATCCCTGTTTCCAGAGGGTGATATTTCGTTCATTTTCGTAGTGAAACCAGAGGGGATAGAACTGATAGGTGTGGTAATCACCGAGCAGCCCCCGTGACTGGGCCGATTCTTCAAAAGGTTTCAGGAGGCTGCCGTTGATCAGGTCACCACTGTACATATCTGTGCACAACGGTCCATTTTTGTACCGCTTCCCCATTTTGGCGTCCTCCATAACTGAGAGATTCCTGGTTCTTAGCCGAGCTGTCGAAACATCTGCACTGTCTGACCGAAGAATCAGCAATTTTCATGCTTCTGTTCGGGTTGGTTCAAGGTTTCGCCTCAGATTGACGACGTTCTCGGTAATATTTCTCAGTAGCTACGAGACAGCGCTTCATGGTGGATCCTGCGGGAAAAGAGGAAAAAGGCCTGGTCCTTATCGTCGATGACAATGCGGCGAACCGCCACCTATTGAAGGCGATCGTTGAGAAGGCGGGATTCTCAAGCGCTGAGTGTAGCAACGGCCAGGAGTGTTTAGATTTCTGCTTTCAAAATCCCCCCGCGATCGTGCTGCTCGACGTCATGATGCCGGAGATGGATGGGATTGAGGCAACTCGTCGCATCCGGGAGCGTCT
>JALEGQ010000078.1 GCA_022763385.1 bacterium | reverse complement strand
GTCAACGATCCCGTCTGCACCTTCATAATCCGGGATAGTGAGGATCACATCACGTGTGGACTGCTCCCGTCCTTCTTGGGCTTCTGCAAGGGAGGGGAATGCGAGAGTCCCGAGCAGCGCAAGCTTCGTTGCGAGTCTGTGGTATGTCGGAGCTCTGTCGTCGTGCGGGGAAGGTGCTTGGTGAGTGGAAGGTGTTCGGTGAGTGGTCATAGAATTTCCAGATCTCGGTATTGTCGGAAAAGTTTTCTCCGACAGAATACGCATTTCTACTACGTTAATCGAATAACTCCCTCCATTCTCCCGAAATTTTTTCTGAGAGTTCACTATTTTACTGCACCTGGTCGAGAAATCTATTACTGAAGGCAACTGAAGTTGCCGGAAGTCTCGGAGTGGGACAACCAGTCCGGCAATTTGATTGGCGGGCATAAGGCAGGGGAGGATGTATGGCGTTGGAATACTCGGTATCAGGAGCTCAGTGGAGGGTATCCAGATCCATCGGCAAGGTTGTTCAGGGCTTCACTGTTGTCTTTGCCGGTATGGTTCTTATAGTCGCGGCTCAGGTTCCGCTTTCAAGGGGGGAGGATCTGCTTGGGCTTTTGTTTCTCCTGAGCATGGGGACTCCTCCAGTGTTGCTCTCATTTCTCGGGAGAAAAACACTCGTCATCGATCGCTCTCAGCGGTCTGCTGAAATCTTCTATGGGCTCGCTGGGATTCAGCAAAAGTGGTTTTTCAAAACTTTCCGAATTCCCCTCGCTGCCACCGTTTCTGTTGAAAGAGCAACTCGCAGAACATCAAAGGGAAGCTATTCGGTCTATGTCGTCGTCATTCAGGATCAGCCAACTCAGGCTCGCGCAGAGCTCTTTGACTTTGGGAGTGGACGACAAGCCAGCGACCTGGCAAGGCGCATCAGTCAGTTTCTGGACATAGAGGACAGTACTACTCCTGAGATTCGCGCTACCATGCGGTCTCACACCACCACGAACTCTCTCGCCGGACCCATCGCAGTTGCAGCAGTATTCCTGTTCCTCCTCTTCACCGGATTCCCATTTCATACCTCTGAGAAACCCACCCCTCCCCCGGGAGTAAAGACCTATCGAGATGGCGATCTCACCTGCTGGGACAAAACGGTCTGTTGTGACGAGAACGATAGAAGCACCTGCGAAACCATCCCCACCTGCATTCAAGATTAAAAGAATCGGGGTAGTCATCCCGGAGACGAGTTTCAACAAAGCGCTATATTGATAGCAGAGGCATATTTTCTGATTCTCTCAGCTGTTGTATACAGTATTGTGGGAGCTCAATGAGATGCCGACTATCTTAAGAAAAGGTCCATATCGGTTCTATTTTTATAGCCACGAACCAAATGAACCGCCTCATATTCACGTGGATCGGGAGAATTTTTCTGCGAAGTTCTGGCTTGATCCAGTGCAACTGTCGAAGAACATTGGTTTTGCAAGACAAGAGCTTCGTAAGATACAATTAATGGTAATAGAGCACAGTAACGATTTTCGAGAGGCGTGGGATGGGTATTTTAGCATCAACAGCGGATGAAAGGGTGAAACATGTTTCTTGGACCGACGACTCCATGAGCGTCGACCTCGTTGATGGTCGTACCATCACTGTGCCTATTGTTTGGTACCCCCGATTACTGAATGCCTCTCCAAAAGAGAGAGAGAACTGGAAGACCTCAGGGGGAGGGTATGGAATTCATTGGCCTGATATTGATGAAGATCTCAGCGTCGAAGGCTTACTAAGAGGGATTCCTGCCCACGATTTCAGTTAGGGCGTTCACCTTGGAACCAGGAACGATCTCTCGCCTCCTATTGGAGAACTCAACAAGACACTTCGTGCCTCCGTCATAGTCTTCGGCCTCCACGTGGAGGAGTACGGTTTCTCCGCGTACGGTGCGTTGCTCTTGAAGCGAGCGTTCTTCATTCTGGAAGAAGAGGAGGAACGGATTGGAGCTGCGCTCTCTTTCTATCGTGCTCGGTTCTCCGTGACCGGGATAGAGGATCGTGTGATCGGGAAAGGAGAGGATTTCGTGCAGAATTGAGGAACGGAGGTCTTCGTAATTCGCTCCCCCTTCCTTGCGAAATGATTCGGTCCCGCCAACACTTCCTCGAAAGAGGGTATCACCGGTGAAAGCGACTCTCTTGTCGAAGAGGTATACCATCATTCCTGGGCTGTGCCCCGGAGTATGAATCGCTTCTCCCTGAAAAGAGAGGAGGCGAAACTGCTCTCCGGGGGCGAGGTAACGATCATATCCAGGAAGGAGATCTCGCTCTTTCTCTGGCCCCCAAAATTCACAGTGATATCGCTCTTGATAGAAACCGTTGTGCTCTACGTGATCAAAGTGGTGGTGGGTGGTGAGCACGGTTGCAAGTGATAGAGTATTCTCCTCAAGAAAGCTCACGATCGGTTCTACCGGAGCACCACTATCAATCAACACGGCATCCTTCGTGTCAGAGACCACTAGGTATGACCGCACCTGATTCTTTGGGTGAAGTGATGAATGTACCCTCATAGTTTCTTCCCTCCTCTCGACTGATGACCTTGCAAAACTGCTCGGAGAAATCTTCGAACTTTCTCTCGGTGCTTCTCTTCTTTCATGATCTGAAGATGGCCCTTCCCGGAAAATCGCCAGAGCCACTTTGGTTCCCGCGCGTCACGGAACAGGGACTCCGTATGTGAAGGAGGTACGATCGCATCGTGCTCAGCGATCAGAAAAAGCAGGGGGACTTTCGGCAGTTGGTGAATATATCGTTCTGGAGAGTAGTCATCTCGAATTCCAAGCACCAGGAGGTGCTGAAAGGGGGCCAGGAGCCAAAAATCACTGACCTTTTCTCTTGCAATCGCTCGGTAGCTCGCAAAAGGACTCTCAACAACGATCGCCTGAAACAGGTCAGCGAACTCTTTCTCTGCCGCGATACGAAGAGCAAGCGTTGCCCCGAGACTCTGCCCAACGAGTATATACTCATCTCCGAACTGCTCACTCCGCTCTCTGAGAAACCGGAGGGTCCGACGGACATCCTCGTGGACTCCTTCTATCTCTGCTTCCCCTTCTGAACCACCGTATCCCCGAGGATCAACGAGCACCACCGGAAACCCCGCGGCTGGAAGCCATGCGACATTTGGAAGATGCGCGCTGATATTTTGTGCATTTCCGTGAAGATAAAAGATCGTTGGAAGCTCCTCGTTCCCTTCGCCAGGGAGAAACCATCCGGTCAATGAAGGCTCTCCCTTATCCTTGACAGAAAATTCCTGATACGGAATCCCAAGCTCCGAAGGAGAGCCGTAAAAATGTCTGTCGGGATAGAAGAAGAGATCCGAACAACTGCTGAGAAAAAGGAAGAGCAAAAAGGAAGAAATAAGTTTCATGATGAAACGGTAGCACACTCCGTTTCATCTCAAACGGCTCTTTCATACTGACGGGCGCTTCCGCTCTTACGCCGCTACGATATCCCGCACCTTTTTCGAGAGCGCTGAGGAACTTGCCGAGATGATAGATCCGATGGCTTCATCTCCAGCGCTGATAAATCCGCCACGAAGCGCAAACTCCGACAAGAACGATTGGAAAGCAGCAAAGGTTCCCTTCGCATCATCGATGAGCACGACGGGGTCGTCCCTCCGCACCAGGTGCAACTGCCGAAGAGTCTGAAGCTCGGTAAGTGCGACAAAGGATGATAGGCCCGTTGGAAAGAAGACTCCTCCCTGTTGAGCCGTGGTCGAGAGAAAACGAGCAACAAATTGGAGATGGCCAGTCCGAAATCCCATCGACCGAGCAGAAGATTCCCCCCTTGCGGCTGCATACCAATCTATTCCGTTCGCTGAAGGATCTACCCCAGAATCAACGGCGATCAGATCTCGCTGCTGTCCAATCGCCTGTTGCCCGACCTGAGCACAGTTTGTCAGTATCGCCTGACGCTCGGGATCTACTGCGGAAACAATCCGCTCACTTACCTCCTGCCACTGATGATCCCCTGATGAGAAGATACCAATCCGCTTGAGGCCAGTTCCAGCAACCGCCTCTTCGCCGGAATCCAAGAGGTGAAGGGCCAGCTCCAACTCATCGAATGCCCGAACAAAGTGTTGCTCTTCAAACCACCGCTTATTTCCCGCATCAGAAGAGAGCTCTGCACCGTGATGGGTCTTTCGTACGACCTCTTTAATATAATCAGGAGAGGATTCTGCCGGGACAACTTCCAGCATAGTATCAAAAGCAGCTTTCTCAGAGGGGGGAATAAGGTGATCGAGAAGAAACCGTTTTGTAACCATTCAGCGAATATAGAGTAGGAGGCGATTATCACACTATTTCGGGGTCTTTTAACCGATAGAGCAGAACATAACCTTTCTTGTCATCCCCTGATCGGGGATGTCGTTTTTTGAATGGTTACTTGTCTTCACCCCCAAAGAGCCCCCTGAGGGGGCTTTCCC
>JALEGQ010000077.1 GCA_022763385.1 bacterium | reverse complement strand
GGAGAAGTCTTTCGAGAAAAACGGCTCCCCATATCCTTCTCGTCTCAATTCGAGAAAAGTTTCCTGAATAGTGAAAAAAGTTGGGGAGTCGCAGAAAATAAGGTGTAGGTGCCCAATTTCATTTAGGATCTGGGAGTGCCACGCACCAGGGGGTAGGATGGGGGTAGGCACCAGGGGGTAGGGAGTGCCACGCACCAGGGGGTTGACATTTGGGGGGGGAGTGATCATCTGAGGGGTAGGGAGAGGAAGAGTCGACTCCGTGTTCTCCAGTGAATTATTTTTTGGAGGAATGAAGATGGTTGGTGATACAAGACAAGGTCGTGTTTTTTTGAATGGTGATCCGCTTCGGTCGGGGCCGTTTGGGTTTGGTGTTTCGCTCTTGGACGATTTTTTGAAGGCGGCTGAGGGGGATAGTACGGTGCGGCGAGGAACGGGTTCGTTTTCGGCTCATATGCCGGTGAATGTTCGTGAGGAGGATCAGGCGTATGTCATCGAGGTGGCGGTGCCGGGCATGAAGAAGTCAGACCTCCATATCTCGGTTGATGATGGTAAGCTTTCCATCTCGGCTCAGTGTACTCACTCAACGAAAGAGGTGAGCGCGAACACTCCGGTTTCAGAGGATGAGGAGCCGTCTGGAGAGGCTTCTTGTGCTCCGAAAGGGAGGTACTCGGTACGAGAATGGTCTCACTATAAGGGGAGTCGAATCCTTGCCCTTCCGGCGGATGCAAATGCAGAAGCTATTTCGGCGAGCTTGAGCGATGGGGTTCTCTCGCTTCGAGTTGAAAAGGTGGAAGAGCAGGCGCCGAAAAGGATCGACATCTCCTAGCGATCATCTATTGATACGTCCAATCGGAGAGGTGTTTTCCAATCACCTCTCCGATTCTCGCCGCAGATTTAGACTCCACTTTTCGTAATTAGGGTTCCGAATCCTTCGTTGGTAAAGATCTCCTTGAGGATCGCATCCGGCTTTAGGCCATTGGTGATATGCGCCCTGGGGATTCCTTTTTCGAGTACCTCGATGCAGTTCTGAATCTTTGCATGCATTCCTCCCTGAATGACTCCAGATTTAAGAAGTTCTTTCGCTTCTTTCAGGGAGAGTTCGGGAATGAGTGTTGATGGATCATTTCTATCTCGAAGGACTCCATCAACCTGGGAAAGTAAGCAATATTTCTTGGCGGCGAGGCTCTCGGCAATCTGCGCGGCAAGAGAGTCGGCGTTTATGTTCAGGATCTCTCCTTTTTTGGTCGAAACGAGAGAGCTCACGATAGGAACATTGTCTCCAGCAAGAAGTTGCTGGAGGAGTTTTGGATTCATCTCTTCAAGATCTCCTACCTCACCAAAATCAACAGACTCTTCTTTTCCGGTTTCTACGTTTGTTACCATCTGTGGCGGTCTTCGAACCGCGGTGGCGATCTTCCCATCTATTCCGCTAATGCCGACCGCCGGAACCTCTTGCTCGGTAAGCGCCGCAACGAGATCGGTATTCACCGTGCCAGCAAAGCTCATCTTTACGACTTCGAGCATCTTCGGTGAGGTGATCCGGCGTCCGTTGATGAACTCTGGAGTGAGTCGGAGATCTTCGGCAAGCTTGTTCGCTTGAGGGCCTCCACCGTGAACGATAACGATCTTAATGCCAAGCTGATACAGTAAGGCGATCTGTTCCATGACGTCATCAAGTACTCTTCCAGGTCTACAGATCTCCCCGCCTAGCTTTATGATAAAGGTTTCTCCTTTGTAGGCTCTTATATACGGAACTGCAGTTTTTAGGAGTTGAATGTTTCCTTCGTTCATCTTTCTTCTCCGTTTTTTAATCTCTGGTTTCTTGCTCAAAGAGCCATTGTAAGACTGCAAGCTGACCCCACAGCCGATTCTCTGCTTGATCAATGATTTTTGACCGCGGATGATCGAGCGCTTTGTCAGTAATAACAACGTTTCTTCGGACCGGGAGGCAGTGCAAAAGGTGTGTATTCTTTTGATATATACTCTCTCGTACCATCCAAGGAGAGAGCTTTCTGAGTTCTTCTGCTTGCTGTGCTTGCTTCCCGTAAAGTGATCGTGCTCCCCAGCTCTTTACGGAGAGAATTTCTGTGTTCTCCGGTAAAGCATCTGGTTCGTGGTCTTCCGAATAAGATCCTCCGTTGGAGCATGCTATCTCTCGAGCCTGCTGTACATAGCGTTCATCAAGTTCATAGCCATCAGGTGCTGCAACAGTGATGTTCATTCCGAGATGGGCTGCTGCCAGGATGCTCGAGTGAGGCACGGCAAGGGGGAGGGGCTTGATATGAGGGGCCCATCGGAGGCAAAAATTTCTTCCGCGATACTGGTTTTCTCTGGGTAAATCCCTTTGATTTGAGAGAGTCCTGTCCCCAAGAATTTCCTCAATGGTCAGCATGTCAGCGACCATCTGGCAGGGGTGTTCAAGTGCTGATTCTAGGCTTATCACCGGTACTGTGGCGTACTCTTCAAATGCGGAAAGAATCTGCTCTCCTGCGTCCTCTTCTGCTGACTGCAATCCGGCGAAACTTCGTGCGCCAAGGGCATCAACGTATCGAGACATCACTCGAACTGCCTCTTTGAGATGCTCGGGGCGGTCTTGGTCCATTCTCACTCCGAACTTCCCTTCAAAAGACCAGGTTCCTCCTCCTGGTGATATGCTGAGTGCCGTCCCGCCGGACCGAAGCATTGCGGTCTCAAATGAGAGTTTTGTTCGGAGTGAAGGGTTGAAAAAAACATTCCCGAGGATCTTTCCCTGAAGCTCAGGATAGGTCTTTGAAGATTTCATTCGAGCAGCTTCTGCAACGATCTGAAGGAGGAGTGGTGTCGCGAAGCGTTCGGCGCGGGTAAAGAGTTTCATGCTAGCTCCTCTCCAATGGCATGTAGGGCGACGCGAAGAATCTCGGCGTGCTCTTCAGTTATGATGTATGGCGGGAGGAGGCGCATCACATCGGACACACCGCTCACTCCTGCCAGGATATGTTGTTCTCGGAGTTTCTGAACGAGAACTTTGGCAGAAGAGTTCGAAATTTGAGTTGTGAAACCTTCTTCGCCGATAAGTTTGACGAGATCACTCTGAGATAGCGCTACTTGAATTCCAAGTAGACAACCACGTCCTCTCACCTCTTTAAGAAAGGGCACTTCAGCGACGATCTGTCGAATGCGATCCTCCGTCTGGAGCACTCTCTCCATAAGGTGCTGTTCTTGGATGATATCGATGGTTTCCTTGACTGCTGCGGCTGCAAGTGGTCCCCCTCCGAAGGTTGAACCGAGATCTCCGAAGCAAATAGTTCGTGCGAGCTCATCACTCATCAGTAGGGCTCCCACGGGAAAGCCATTCGCAAGACTCTTCGCAGAAGTCACCATGTCGGCAGCAACTTGCTCTCGGACTCCTTCGATGTGTCGTCGGATGTTCAGTCCGTGGCCGGAGACATACGGCACTGCTGTTCGACCCACTCCCGTTTGTACCTCATCAAAGATAAGAAGCGTCCCTGTATCCTTGGTACGTTCTCGGAGCGCAGCAAGGAAGTCATCTGAGATCTCACGTGCACCACCAATGCTTTGAATTGGTTCAATAATCACGGCAGCACAGCTCGTGTCAATTCGCGAGAGTTGCTCCTTATTGCTCGGCGTGAGGAAGAGCACTTCGCCAGTCCATCCCGGTGTCTTTGCGTGCCATCGGGGGTCGTCGGTGACGGCCGCGGCCATGGTCGTTCTCCCGTGCCATCCACCAGAGAAGGCGACAAGCTTCGACCTCCCTGTGGTTTGAACGGCGAGCTTTAAGGCATTTTCATTGGCCTCCGCACCCGAATTGCAGAAGAAAACGGAATGGAGCGAAGAGTCGGCAAAGCGAATAAGCGCTTCTGCTGCCTCATCCCGAATACGCAGCTTGGTGAGGTTAGAATAAAAGAAAAGTTTCTCTGCTTGAGCGGCAATCCGCGCAGCAATTCTCGGCTCACAGTGTCCAAGGGCACAGACGGCATGGCCTCCATAGAGATCCAGGTAGCGGTTCCCCTCACCGTCAAAGACGTAGGGGCCCTTTCCCGAAGTAATTTCGAAGGGATACTGTGGATAGGTATCAACGAGATGCGAATTTTGCGGCATAGCAATACTCCAGTAGAAGAACACTCTTAATAGGGACGTATTCCAGAGAAAGAGAGCCCCTTCGTTGCTTCCCGTTGGGTCATCAGGTTCATATTCTGAATTGCTTGCCCTGCCATCCCCTTGCCGAGGTTATCGATTGCTGCCATTACGAGCAGTTGTCTTCCCTTTGCTGTAAAGGAGATGTCGCAAAAGTTGGTGCCGATAACGTTTTGCATTATGGGAGGCTTTTCTCGTATCCGGATGAAAAAGTTCTTTTCGGCAAACTGAAGATAGCACGCCTCTATCTCATCTTCCGGGAGTGACTCTCGATTGAGCAGGTGGGTCGTCACATAGATACCCCTCGAAGTGGGAAGGCTCTGGGCCACAAAGCTCGTGGTGGTTTCCGGTAGCCCAATCCCTGTGAGGCATGCCATGACTTCCGGCTCATGTTGGTGGCACAGAGGTTTATAGGCCGTAAAGCTGTTGTGACGGAGAGGATGGTGAGTCGTTTCCTTTAGCTCTTTGCCAGAGCCAGACGACCCTGTCTTCGTGTCAAACACCAGATGTTCGGGTTGGAGAAGATGTGCGATGGGCGCAATCGAGAGGATAGAGGCGGTTGCAAGGCATCCAGGATTGGCCACGCCGGCGGCACCTTCAATCTGGTGAGAGTTTATTTCGCTAAGACCATAGACAAGGGAAGAGCTAAACTCTTCGTTTCGAGAGACTCCAGGATAATACTCCTCGTGAAGAGAATGTGGATGAAGTCGGTGCGCTCCAGAAAGGTCAATGATTCGAGTATTCTCTGCGGCAAACGTCTCTGCATATTGGGCAAGCAGTGTTCCGGTTGCTGAGTGAGGAAGTGCTGAGAAAACAACTTTATGGGGGAAGGATTTCAGGAGATCAAAATCCAATGCCTCACTGAAGGTAAGATCTTCGTAAAACCCACTGAGATTCGGGTGTACGGTGTCAATCTTTTTGCCAACATACTTCCTCGACGTGACGGAAGTAACCGCGACGTCAGGATGATGGAGGAGCAGGCGGAGGAGCTCTCCAGCTCCGAAACCTGTTCCACCGAGAATTGCAACGCCGATTCTATTTCTCTCTTCCATGGGATCTCCTGAGGTTAAATCCGCTCTCCGATATGTTGAGCAAGTCCCTCGGAGTCTTTTCGGGCATTGATGGCTCGAATGCCGAGCTCTTTCTCTATGTAATCGATTCCAGCGAGATTATCAGTAGTCGGCCCGGAGATAATATCCGGAGAGAAGCCGTAGCTTTTCTGTAAGATCTCACTTCCTCCCCATGCTCCGACGGGATCGTTTGCACATAAGAGGAAAATAGACTTTAGGCCCATGAGCCCGGCATCAGCGAGAATCTCTTTCACTCCATAGGTGCCGAGGATCCCGTCGCCAAGCTCGGCAACGATGACCTCTGCTCCGTCGTCGATGAGCGAATGCATCACCTGATAGGCGGTGGATACCGCGTTTTCCTTGTCCGTGGTGACGACTCCGAGGTCAATAAAAGAGCGCGCCCAATCTGCACCATAGTCTGACATCTCAAGGGTGTCTCGGAGAAGGGAGACACCGGTAAGCTTACATGCTCCGACCTTCTTCCCCATGTTTTTGAGATTTCTAATGATGGTAACTGCGGCACTTGTCTTTCCAGCATGCATGCATGTGCCTGCAATGTAGATCACCGGTACTTTGCTCTGAAAGGAGTTGCCCCCAGACGGAGTCTTCTTCCTGAGCGTGCTGTGATGAGCGACGTGAGCATGCTCTCCTTTCCGGCTCTCAAATTGCGGAAAGATCTGAATACTCCCGAGAACTTCAAAGTCAAAAGGTTTTCCAACCTCTGGATTTGAGGAGGTGCATTCGCCGATCACTCCGCCAAGATTTAACACTTGCAGGCGATCTCCAACCCGAATGGAGGAGGGGACCCGTCCTGAGTATCCCTTCAGGGCGTCTCGGTGCCCAAGAGTTCCAGCGAGGACGTCGCCAGCGTGCAGTCGAATCATTCGCCCTGAACAGTTCTCGATATCGTTGTAGGTCGCCTTTACACCGTGAATGCGTCCTGCAAGCACGTAGCCGCTTTCGGCGATAATCTCCTCCGAGATCCGCACCTCTCGTTGCAGTCCGATATTCTTGGTTGAAGAAGATATCTTATCGAGCGTAATCCGTTTCATATCAGTCGGTATTCCTGGGAAATTTTCGTTAAATTCTCTTACAGCAGTTTCTGTTCTAGCGACTGAATCGCGGCCGCTTGAAGAGAGCCTTCTGAGATCGCGAGAAAAATGGTATCATCCCCGGCAACAGACCCGACGATTCCCTCAATTTCGAGGTCGTCTATCTGTGCCGCAACCGCGTGAGCGGCGCCGACCTTCGTTCGAATAACGAGGAGATGCGGACCAACTCCCTGGATGCTGAGGGTGAGACTTCGGGGGATCTGATTGCTGAGAGAAGAGGGTGGGAGATATCGCCCAGAGATCTTGATTACCCCGAGTTCGTTCAGGTCTCGACTAATGCTCGGTTGGGCTGCCTGGAAGCCTCGTTGGGTCATCTCCTCGCAGATCTCTCGTTGTGAGAAGAGAGCTTTCTCTTGCAAGAGGGTGAGAAGAGCATCCTGCCGGTTCTCCTTTGATTCACTCATACTCGGCTCCTGTCGATTTCGTTGACGGGGTGAGCGTAGTCCAAGATAAATAATTATTCAACTATATTTGCATATTTATTCAAAATAGGTTATTTCTGCCCCACCATTACAGAGGAGAAAAAGTCATGAAAAAAGTGGTGCTCGCATACAGCGGTGGGCTCGATACGAATTACTGTGTGAAGTACCTCCAGGAAGAGGCGTATGAGGTAGTGGCTGTTACCGTGAATACTGGGGGATTCTCCCCGGAGGAGTTGAGCGACATTCAATCTCTGGCGACTTCAGCGGGATGTGCCGAGTACCGGTTGATCGATGCGATCGCTGATGTCTATCAGACCTTTGGAGCCTATGTAATCAAAGGGAATATTCTACGGGGGGGTGTCTATCCCCTCGTGGTCGGAGCAGAGCGAGTCATCCAGGCGGAAAAAATCGTTCAGGTGGCGCGAGAAGTCGGGGCAGAGGCGGTGGCTCACGGTTCTACGGGAGCCGGCAATGACCAAGTTCGCTTTGATGTTACCTTTCAGACACTCGCGCCTGAACTGAAGATTATTGCACCGATCCGAGAGCTTCGTCTCAGCCGTGAGGAAGAGGTGGCGTACCTGAAGGAGCGGGGGATGGATCTCCCCGCGGATCGGAAAACATACTCCATTAATCAGGGGATCTTCGGAGTAACGATCGGAGGAGGCGAGACCCATGATCCGTGGCAGGAAGTTCCAGAGAGTGCCTACGTCTCTACTCAATCTATTGAGAAGGCTCCGGACGAGCGAACTGAGTGTACTATCACTTTTGAAGGTGGGTTGCCGGTGTCGCTGAATGGAGAAACGCTACCAGGAGAGGAGATCCTTGCTCGGCTGAACACTATCGGTGGAGAGCACGGTTTTGGTCGTGGAGTTCACGTTGGAGATACGATCCTTGGGATCAAGGGAAGAATCGCGTTTGAGGCTCCTGGGATGCTCTCGCTGATCAAGGCACATCACGAGCTCGAGAAGATCATTTTGAGTAAGAACCAACTTGAGTGGAAGCAGATGATCTCACAGATGTACGGGAGTTATCTTCACGAGGCTCGTTGGTATGATCCGCTCATGCGGGACTGGGAAGCCTTCATCGACTCAACACAGCAGTCGGTCACAGGAGAAGCACGTCTTGTATTCTATAAGGGCCACTGTACGGTCAGTGGAGTTCGGTCTTCTTCTTCCGTCCTTTCTTCTGGTTCTCGCTACGGAGAAGGGAGTTCGCTATGGGACGGGGCAGAGGCCGCTGGATTTTCAAAGGTGTACGGAATTGGTTCAGCTCTTTCCTACCGTTCGCAGCAGCGATAGAGTGCTGAAACCGGCTTTTTCGAAGGGGGAATGTGGTCAGTAAAACAGTGAGTCAGTTCGTTGTCTCTCCTCAGCAGATGCAGCTTGATCTCAAGATGGTTGCGGCTGATATCTGGGGAACGCAAGCCCATGTTCTCATGTTGCAGCGAACCAAGATCATCTCTCAGAAGTGTGCCGCTGATATTCTCCAAGCGCTTGCGGAGATCGCTCGGATGCACGGTGCGGGAGAGTTTCGTATCGATCCAGCTCGTGGAGCCCAACTCACCCTTGAAAAAGAGATCGTAGAACGAGCTGGAGAGCGTTCGGGCCTCTCGGCGCACACCGCTCGGAGCCGAAATGATCAGGTGATGGTGACAGAGCTCCTCTTTCTTCGAGAAGAGGTGTGTGGGCTCGCGAAGCAGCTAGAGAAGACTCTCCGACAGCTCCTCGTTCTCGCAGAGGAGCATGTTGAGTGGGTGATGCCGGGGTATACCCACATGCAGCCCGGAAAGCCAACCACCGTCGCGCACTGGGCGCTCGGATACTTTGGCGGTTTGCTCCGTGTTCACGAAGCGCTCACTGGTATTCTTGATCGGTATGATTTTTCGCCGCTCGGTGCGGTTGAATCCTTCGGGACTTCATGGCCAATTGATCGAGAGTACGTTGCCTCTCTGCTCGGATTTTCTGAAGTATGGGAGATTCCTCTCGATGCAATTAGCCACCGTGGCTTCTTCCAGTATGAGTTGCTTCAAGCACTAAGCCTTGGTGGGATAGAGCTCTCAAAGATCGCGACGGATACTCTTCAGTACGCAACGTTTGAGTACGGTTTCTTGGAGCTCGGAAATTCTGTTGCACAGCGCCTTCATCCGATTACAGGGAGCTCGGTGATGGCGCAGAAGAAGAACCCTGACGCACTGGAGCTTCTTCGTGCATCTGGAAATCAGATCGCCGGTTCTCTTGTCGCCGGATTCGAACTGCTTTCAGGTCTTCCTTCTGGATATAATCGAGACTCTCGAGAGCTTAAGGAGTATGTAGAGCTCGGTTCGCGAAAGTTTCTCTCAGGCCTTGAGGTGCTCTTCGAGGTTCTTTCGACCGTGACCTTTCGTCGTGAGCGAATGGAAGAGCTGGTGCGTGCGAACTACTCTCTCACGACAGATATCGCCGACTACGTGTCTCAGGAGAGCGGGCTCCCATACCGCCTTGTATATAAGATCGTTGGGAAAGCGGTTGATGAGCTTATGGAGAAGGGACTTTCTCTCGAGAAGCTCCGGCTCGATCGTCTTGAGCACTTTGCCGCCGAGCACGACGTGTCGCTCTCGCTCCAGGAAGATTCATTAAAAGCAGTTCTTCGTCCGAAAGAAGCACTCGCTCGTCGGGTACATAGAGGAGGTGCAGCACCGGAGTCTACTCGAGCCTCCCTGAAACGATTAGAAGCTCGCCTCGCTGCCGCTGAGGAGAAGCGGAAAGGATTTCTTGAACGGATCGCCGAGGCACGTGAAAGAACGTCTCGTGAGATAGCCCAAGTTCTTGGACGACGTGAGGGAGAGGACTCGTGACGATTACAGAAACGCTCCAAGCGCTCGTTCGCATTCCGTCGGTATCCCGAGCGGAGCAAGAGCTCGCGCAGTGGATTGCTCGCCGAATCCGAGAGCTCGGAGTGGAGGCCACCGAGCATGAAGACTTTGTGTCGGCCCACATTCTTGGGGAGGACGGTTCTCGGGCAGTTCTCTTCAATGGTCATACCGATACCGTGGAAGCGGGGGATCGATCGCTGTGGAAGTTTCCACCTGATGGTCCAGAGGCTGGTGTTATTGAGGACGGTCTGCTCTACGGCCTTGGAGCAAGTGATATGAAGGCGAGTCTTGCCTCATTCCTTCACCTTATCGAATTTTACGGAGCACATAAGCCTCCAGTAGATCTTCATTTTTCCTTCGTCGTGCAGGAAGAGATCACTGGCAAGGGATCTCAGAGCTATGTCTCATATTTTCGAGAGCACTTTCTCTCCCAATACGAGGATCTCGTCTGTATCGTGGGAGAACCCACAGACTTTGCGTTCGTCGAAACGGGAAATAGGGGTGTTCACTTCTTTGAGCTCATCGTGGAAGGCGTTGCTTGTCACGCCTCTCAGGCGGCGGGCAAGAGCACGAATGCACCAGAGATCGCCGAAGAGGCGCTGGCCACGGTGCGAGAGCTCAAACAGCGGTGGAGAGAGCAGTACACCCATCCTTCTCTTGGTGAGCCGGCGATGACGCTCACTGGAATTCACTCGAGCCCTTCTTCTGCAAACAGTGTTCCCTCGACCGTGAAGATGCGGTGGGATATTCGAACTACGCCAGGCTTACATCCGGTCGTGGAAGATGAGTTGCACGCAGCCCTTGATCGCTTCGGCGAAGTCATCGGAATGAGAGATCCGTGTCCCTGCGCCTTTTGTCCCGAAGATTCCACCTTGCTGAAGACCTTTCGGAAAGCGCTCCCCGATATCGAGCACCGTGTTGCGCGAGGTGGAAACGACACCGGATACTTTATTGAAGCCGGAATACCCGCGGTTACCTTTGGCCCAGGCAAGAAAGGGATCATCCATCAGGTGAATGAGCATGCTCCGGTTGATGCCCTTCAGCGATCTCCTGAGGTCTATCGGTCGCTCGTTGAGACCTATGCCAACGGCTAAGGAGTTGGACTTCGATGAAAACCACCTTCGGTCAGATATTCTACTCCTCCCTGATCGATTATGCGGGACTTTTTCCCCCGTCGCAGCTCCCAGCGAGTACGGCATTTCAGAACTACCGTGTCTATCAGAGAGGAGAGGACTCTTGGACCCTCCGCTCTTATGTCACCACCCTTGAGAAGCTACGGGAGATTCCCCGTGCTGACCTTGAGCCGCTATCGCCGGAGAACCCTCTCGTGCTCTCCCTCGTTTCTCGAGACCCTGCCTCAGATCTCGAACGTCTTTGGGCCGGGTATGAAAACTTCTTTACAAAAGGATCTTTTCACCTTTCGGCAGTGGAAGCGGTAGTTCCGCCGGAATCGTGTGCCGGAAGTACGCCACTTCGTGAGTGGATTGCTCAGGTAAAACGCGCTGGGGAGCGCTTCGATTGCCCGCCGACCCTCTGGGCGGAGCTTCCTCGCGAGCGGTACACCGATCAAGCAGAGACTTCCTTCTCGCGAGCCGCGATCATTGAAGAGTTTGCGATCAATGCTCGTCATACAGACGCATTAGTGGGGATGCGTCTTGGGGGGCTTAAGATCCGGTGTGGCGGGATGCCTTCTGAGCTCGTTCCATACGGGATACCCTCTCCCACCTGGCTCGCTGAAACCCTCCAGCGCTGTGGAGAGCACGCGTTGCCAGTGAAGCTTACTGCGGGCTTGCACCGGCCACTCTCGGCGTTTCCTCCTCCTGAACAGGGAATCGAACCGCACTTCGGGTATCTCAACGTGTTTCTCACCGCGCTCCTCGCAAGACGTGGATCGATCTCTACCGCACAGCTTACGACCGCCCTTCAGAGTCCAGCGACTCCCACTCTTTCAGAAGGCAACCAGAGCCTCTCATGGGCAGGTTACCTGATCTCATGTAAAGAGCTTCAAACGATGCGTCATGAGATCGCTCTCTCCTTCGGGAGCTGCAGCTTCACAGAGCCCCTTGTGGAAGGACGCAAGCTCGGCCTCGTCTAAAATCACTTTCGCTTCTCGGGTGCTGATGATTGACTAGGAGGAACACCATTGGAGAGCCCGTCACATGTCGAGCCGATCGTTTCTTCTCGTACCAGCAGGATCTCATTTTCCGCTCGAGAATATTCCATTTGGAGTATTCTCCGTGCAAGGGGAGTCATCCCCTCCACGAGGGGCAACACGGATCGGCGATACCGTCATTGATCTCGCGGCCCTTGAGCAAGAAGGGCTTCTTCCCGGAGATTCCTTCCGCAATGCCACTACTCTGAACAGGTTTATCGAACGGGGACGGGCTCACTGGCGGGAGATACGAAAGACATTGCAACAGCTCTTCAGTGCTGAAAATGAGAGAATACGCGATAACACTGAACTCTGTGCTCGAGTCTGTCACGATCTCTCTCAGGTAGAGCTACATCTTCCGGTGACCATCGGTGACTATACGGACTTCTACTCCTCGCGCGAACACGCGACGAATGTCGGAACGATGTTTCGTGATCCTGAGAACGCGCTCCTCCCCAATTGGCTCCACCTGCCCGTTGGGTATAACGGGAGGGCCAGCTCTGTGGTGGTCTCCGGCACAGACGTTCGAAGACCCTCTGGTCAGCTCAAGGGAGACCGTGAAAGCGCTCCTCACTTCGCGCCGAGTCGACTTTTCGACTTTGAGATAGAAATGGGATGTATCATCGGGAAGGAAAACCCGCTCGGAGAGTCCCTATCGGTTGATGAAGCCGTGGATGCGATCTTTGGGATGGTGCTCGTGAATGATTGGAGCGCCCGTGATATCCAGAAATGGGAGTACGTCCCGCTCGGACCGTTTCTCGGGAAGAGTATGGCAACTTCGATTTCACCGTGGATCGTAACCCTCGATGCGCTTGAGCCTTTCCGGACCGAGTGCCCGAAGCAAGATCCTACGCCGCTTCCGTACCTTCAGCCACGGGAACACTGGACCTACGATATTGAGCTAGAGGCACACCTGCTTCCAGAGGGTGAGACTCAGCAGACTGTAATTGCCAAGACAAACTTCCGGTACCTCTACTGGAGTATCATGCAACAGGTAGCGCACCACACGAGCAATGGATGCAACCTGCGAGTAGGAGACCTCCTTGCTTCAGGGACCATTAGCGGCCCCGAGCCTGGTTCCTATGGATCGCTCCTTGAACTCTCATGGAAGGGAACAAAGCCACTCACTCTTCACAGCGGTGAGACGAGAACCTTTCTCCAAGACTACGATCGGCTCACGATAACGGGGTTCTGCTCGGGAGAGGGGACTCGGATCGGATTCGGTGAAGTCTCGGGACGAGTGCTTCCCGCTCACCCATAGGAGAAGTGTGATATAATGAAGGAGTTCACTTCTTCTTTCCTTTGGAGAACCGTCTATGAGTGACAATCCTCTCGGCATCAAGCGATTTGGCCCCGTCGTCTTCTCGGTCCAGAACTCAGAAAAACAGGCTCTTCGATTCTATAAGTATCTTGGGATGAAGAAGGTATTTTCTTCACCGTCAGAAGATATGGTGGTTCTTCAGCAATCAGATGTTTTTTTTCTCCTCGACTCGAGACCAACGGCCCGGGCTCGTGCTCAGAAACAGGGGAATGTCATCTCAGAGATCGGTATTCGGGTAGAGTCGGCCGACGTGACTGCCCGAGAATTGGAGAAGAGAGTGCCGCGCTTTTCTGATGGAGCAGTAGAGCTCTCTCGGTGTAAGGAGACCGGAGCCGTCCTCCTCAAGGCACCACACGACGGAGAGGTGTTCTTTCGGTTTCTTGAAGATGAGCAGCCCCTCTGTTCAGGTGTTCCCACTCTGAGTCTTGCGACGACAGATCAGGAGAAAACTCCGCTCTTCCAGCGGATTGATCATATCGTTACGAATACTCAGAAGATTGCTCCGATGGTTGCTTTTTTTGAGGAGCTCTTTGG
>JALEGQ010000076.1 GCA_022763385.1 bacterium | reverse complement strand
GCTCACCATGCGAGACCTTGAAATTGCACCAGAAAAGGTGAATGTAAACGGCGGAGCCATTGCTCTTGGACACCCGCTTGGAGCGACCGGGGCGATTCTCCTCGGGACCCTGCTTGATGAGATGGAACGTCGAGAGGTACGCTACGGCTGCTGCACCATGTGTATCGGCCTTGGAATGGGGATCGCTACCGTACTGGAGAGGATCTGATATGACGACAGAACCATCTGAACACTCAACGGGGAGCCCTTTACCGCACAACGTAGAGGAGGCGGTGGAGTGTTTCGAGCATGCAGGGAACCTCAATGCTGCCGTGAAGAAGATGATAAAATCCGATGCGGGAAAAGATCCTCGAACAGCGAAGTTTACCAAGGCCCTCCGGTCCGCGGTCAAATCTTCGCGAAAGGACTCCTTATCCCAGTTTGTACGCAACGCCTACGAGAACTACGAAGAGCACCTGCGAGTGGTGCTCCGAAATGCGCATGCCGCTGCGATCGATCCGATCCTTGACGAGATCATCGAGAGCTATGCCGAGTCCTTTAATGAGAGCTACACACTGGACCCAGCGACCGGAGAGATCACCGTGACGGACGAATCCTCGTTTACTGCGCTCGGAAGTGCTGCCACCTCGCAGGTCTGTCAACGGATTGCAGAAGGCCCGCTTCCCTCAAACAACTTTATGAAGAGCACCCTCTACCAGGCGCTCTTTGATCCGAATGTCCTCACGATGCTCGGCGAAAAACTTGGGCCAGAGAAACTCTCTGGCGATGCCAGGTAACGGTGACTCCAGACAACAAAGAATCCGAAGGGAACTCGGTGTGAGAGATTATGCGCTCCTATTCGCGCTCAGAATAACCTGTTGGATCGTCAGCAAGACCCCACCCCGACTCGGCATTCCAGCACTCTCCCTGCTCGTTCGCATCGCACTCTTCTTCTCTCCGCAGCACCTCGCCGTCGGCCGAAAGAACCTCGCCATCGCCTTTCCTGAGCGGTCTCAGGAGGAGCGAGAAGCGATTCTTCGCGATCATCTCAGATTCCTCGGCGCCTTTCTCTTCGACACCCTCCAACTCCCCTACCTCACCGAAGACGCCATTCGAGAACGGGTACACTTTCCCTTTCAAGGAGAACAGGGTAACGAAGAGACCAGACCACCGGGGGGACATCAACTCGTGCTTACCGGACATCTTGGAAGTTTTGAGCTGTTCGGGGTAGCGTACTCACTCACGATTTGCCCACTCAACACTATCGTCCGAAGCTTTCAACAACCCGCACTTGACCGGTGGTGGTGCGCCGTCAGAGAGCGCACCGGGAGCAGAACCATCCCGAGATCCGGTGCCTACCGAGCGATGCTCTCCCGACTGCAACGAGACGAACCCGTTGCCGTCCTCTTTGACCAAAACGTCACCCACAGCAACGCCACCTTCCCGACCTGGTTCGGCCTGGAAGCCGCCACCACAAAAGCGGTCGGACACGCCGCCCTGAAAACACAGTGCCCCATCCTCATCGCCGGCGTCGGCCGAGAACAGGACGGTCACCACACCGTGATGCTCACTCCCCTCCCCGTACAGGAGATCTATCATTCCCCAACACTCTCAAAAGAAGAGAAAGTGCTCGCCATCACCCAGCGAGCCGCCGACTCCTTCACCGCCATGATCCACCGCTATCCCGAGCAGTGGTTCTGGCTCCACCGCCGCTGGAAAACCCGCCCAGACGAGAGCACCTCGCCCTACACCTCCTCCTAACCCCCTGATATCAAAACACTTCCCCCAAAACCTCATGGATGTCTGACACCCGTCCGGTTTATTTCGTATCGACATATTGATATCTATCGATATGTGAGCTATGCTCGAAAGATGGATATCGCTCTGCTGCTTAAGGCCCTGGCTGATGATTCGCGACTGCGGCTCGTGCACCTCCTCTCGCACGGCAGCTTTAATGTCCAGGAGCTCACGAGAGTGCTCTCCCTGAGCCAGTCCACGGTGAGCCACCACCTCAAGATTCTCGTTCAGGCGGGGCTGGTATCTCACCGCAAAGAGGGGGCCTGGTCCTTCTATGCGGTCAACGAACAGCTCACGCTCGATAAGGGCTGTATTGCCTCCGCTGAAGGCTCTATTCCCTCCGCTGAAGGCTCTATTCCCTCTGCTGAGAGCTCGTTTGAGGTACAACTGCTCAGCCTTATTACGGGGGCGGTAACCCAAGCCGGAAAACTCAGTGAGGTGTTGGAAGCAGATAGAAGATCAATGAAAGAGATCTTTTCGGAACGGCGAGATCGTGCTCGTCGCTACTTTGAAGAAGTTGCCCCGCAGTGGGGGGCCATCCGTGATCAGGCTCAGGGGACTGCAGACTACCTCCCTCTCCTTCAGAACAGAATACCAAAAGAAGGATCCCTTCTGGAAGTCGGATGCGGCTCGGGGATGCTGCTCAAACAGCTTCTTCCTCGCTCCGGAGATACGATCGGTGTCGACTACTCCGAGGCGATGATCCAAGAGGCGAGAGAAAATCTTTGCTCTTCTCCCTCTTCAGCGGTAGATCTCCGACTCGGATATCTTGAGCACCTCCCGATCGGAGATGAAACGATCAACTGCGCTCTCGCCTGTATGGTGTTCCACCATATTGCGGAACCTCGGGAAGCACTGAAAGATATAGCGAGGGTGCTCCGACCGTGTGGAGAGCTGTATATTATTGATCTTGTCGAGCACGAGCAGGAGGTGATGCGTGAACGGTATGCGGACCTCTGGCTCGGTTTTCAGACAGAGACGTTCAAAGGGTGGGTAGCTCAGAGTGGTTTTCACGAGGTGAACGTTGAAGTTCTCGGGAAGAATCACGACGTTTTTTTATTGTATGCAACAAAAAATAAGGGATAGCAGATGAATGCAAGTGCACTAGCTAAAAAATCAGAGCAATTCAGTGACTATAAAGTTGCTGATATCTCTCTTGCTGATTGGGGACGCAAGGAGATTCAGATCGCTGAAGGTGAGATGCCAGGGCTGATGGCGCTCCGTGAGGAATACGGTGCTGAGAAGCCGCTCAAAGGCGCAAAGATCGCCGGATGTCTTCACATGACGATTCAGACCGCGGTCCTCATCGAAACCCTCGTAACACTCGGCGCTGAGGTGCGGTGGTCGAGTTGTAACATCTACTCAACCCAAGACCATGCGGCGGCGGCAATTGCGGCGGCTGAGGTCCCAGTATTTGCATGGAAGGGCGAAACTGAAGAGGAGTACAATTGGTGTATCGAGCAGACCCTCACCTTCTCTGACGGGAAAGGTCCGAACATGCTCCTCGATGATGGTGGAGATCTCACCCTCATGATCCACGAGAAGTTTCCTGAACTCCTTGAAGAGATTAAGGGAGTCTCTGAAGAGACCACCACTGGGGTTGCCAGACTGTACCAGATGGCCCAGAAAGGAACTCTTAAGATTCCTGCCTTTAATGTGAATGACTCGGTAACAAAGTCGAAGTTTGACAATCTCTACGGATGTCGTGAGTCACTCGCTGACGGGATCAAGCGAGCGACAGATGTCATGCTAGCGGGAAAGGTCGTGTGCGTTGCTGGCTACGGTGGTGTGGGAAAGGGGTGCGCCTTCTCAATGAAGGGATACGGTTCTCGTGTCCTCGTTACCGAGATCGATCCGATCCTCGCTCTTCAGGCGGCCATGGAGGGATTCGAGGTGACGACTATGGAAGAAGCTGCTTCTGAGGCTGATATCTTTGTCACCGCTACGGGGAACTGCGATGTGATCACCGGTGAGCATATGAAGCAGATGAAGGATGAGGCCATCGTCTGCAATATCGGACACTTCGACAATGAGATCGATATGGCGTGGCTTGAGAATACCGAAGGGGTCACAGAGATGAACATCAAGCCTCAGGTTGATAAGTTCACTCTCCCGAGTGGGAACTCTCTCATCGTGCTCGCCCGTGGACGGCTGGTAAACCTTGGCTGTGCGACGGGACATCCGAGTTTTGTGATGTCTGCTTCGTTCACGAACCAGGTGATCGCCCAGATCGAGCTCTTTAAGAACCACGGAAAGTACGACATCGACGTCTATATGCTTCCAAAGAAACTCGACGAAAAGGTTGCTCGCTTGCACCTCGACAAACTCGGGGTAAAGCTCACAGAGCTGACGGATAAGCAGGCAAACTACCTCGCCGTAGATCGTGAAGGACCGTACAAGCCAGAGTACTACCACTACTAAGAACGCCGTGCTCTCCCCTTACGTTTTCTGTTCTTCAGGGGAGGGCAGTTTTGAAGGCCCAATTGGGGGGAAGCTCTATCTGTGAGCTCCCTCCCTTGGGCCTTCTCTGGCGGAAAACTTCTCCCTTTGCCATTTCACCCTCCCTATGGCTGAATAGAACGGAGGATTTTTTGTCCCCCTCCGCTGTCTACGGGAGATTTTGATGTTTCAGGCGCTACTCTCAACGGTAATCGTTTCCCTTCTGCTCTTTGGTATCTATCTTTTGAGCCCTGAGCACGTAGCGACTCCGGTCAATCACCCCGATAACTCCGCACAGCGTTATCAGGCCCAGAACCATCAACCTGAACCAACGGCAACTCTCGAGCTGGAAAGAAATAGAGGCGCTACGAACGACGAGTCCGATACTGGTGCTGCTGATTCTGACGAGAAGCTCTCGCCCGCCGAGGAGCTCGCTCTCGAACGAGAGAAAGAAGAAGCCGAGCTCTCTGAAGCCGCACTCGTTGAAGAACAATTGGAATCCACCGAAGAGCACGCTTCCGAACAAAAGGTCGAGGAGCTTCTTGAAAAGATCGCCCCCGAGGAGCGCGCTCCGAAAGCATCTCTCCGGAGTGGAGAGCTCGTACTGGGAAACTCTCCGAACACGGAGACCGAAGAAAAGCCCCTAAACTCTTTTCGAGATCCCCTTCCTTCGCAGGTGACAGAGAAACGCGCGACGGTCTACTTCGGATTTGATAGCTACGAACTCACCCCATCAGCGATTGAGGTCCTTCAGGGCGTGGCCGATCGGCTTCAGAAAGATCAGGAGTTGAGCTTACGGATCACTGGTCACACTGACACCATCGGGGATGTGGAGGTAAACCGAGCCTTCAGTGCCGCAAGAGCAAATGCTGTTGCCTCACAACTCCTCGCTTTCGGCCTTGAACGAAAGCGGATGGTCATCGGGAAGTCCTCGCAGGGAGATGCTCCCGGAGACCCAAAGGCGCGAAAGAGACGCTCTGACCGGCGGGTGGAAATTCAGCTACTTTCACCAAGAGAGGAGTGATTCAGCGCGTTTCGGAGGCTCTCTTCCTGCTGAGCGAGCACATACACCGCACCTTCTCCAATCGCGATGCTCTTCGGTGAACGAGGAAAGAGGATATATCCGTCCTTCGGCATGAGGTGCACACCTCTCTCGTCACTCCCTATCTCGCCATTTCTTCGAATGACATCAAAACTTTTCCACGGTTGCCCGGTAATTGGGTTATCTCTGAAGGCAAACCCCTTCGAATTCTCTACGGTACGCATAAGAAGACCAAGCCTTTCAAGCGATGTTTTTTCCGCCGGCTCAGGAAGCACCCCCGCATACCGAAGAAAGTGATCGAGCGCTCGCTGCGCAAGGAGGAATGTGCTCTCTGCGTGATGCTGACCGCATTCGAACGTAAACGCGAGGGAGTGATGGTTTGTGCTAAACCCCTGCACGGTTCGGAGAAATCTGGAATCAACCTGATTCCTCTGATGTAGGACGGCATTTGGGATACCGAGATAGGGAAGGTGCCGATGCTGAGCGTACTCGCCCCATACCACAGGGGGAGACTGAATACTCATCGAATGGAAGTCGGCAACGAGAGGAGCACCCTCCGTCTGCAGGTGCTGCAGCGCTTCATGTCGGGACGCATAAATGGCCTCGAGCTCCTTTGCCCGAGCAACTTCCCTTCCCTCAAGCCCGACACCTCCAAACACTCGGTTCATATCGACATCAAGACACCGCCTATTCTCGAGAATGGCCTCCTCATTGCCAACCACGATCACAACAGCCCCCCAGTCGAGCGTTCTTCTTCCGAGGACGACATCCTTGAAAAAGAGGTAACTCGCCTCGACTCCACACAGTTCATCACCGTGCACTCCACTGCTCACCGTACAGAGCGGACCAGGCTTTCCTGAGTCAATAAGATAGCAGGAACTCAACGGGAGACGGCTAATCTTGACGGCAAGATCGCTTTCGATATACCCCTCGAGAATCTCACCGAACACCTGTGCTGCCGGAGCTGCTGTCCACCGTGTCAGCGCCTCATCAGCGATGCTAACCGAGGGAAGCTCGAGCCCCCCTGAACCGGCATAACGACTGCCAAAAGCTCCTCGAGCCGAAAGAACTTCTCTTACCATGGATATATCTACTGCGTGCCCTTCGTCTTATAAAGGGAGACTACCTCTTCTCAACCCGGACAAGCCAGTCTCCCGCCGATGGTCGACGGAGGTTCACCCGTTGGCCCCTGCTTCCCGTGACGGTTGCGTAGCTCTCGGAACCGGTGTCGGGATCGTACCAGGTCACATCGTGAAGGCCTCCGCTCGGCAACTGAATCCGAGAGCTCCCCGCCTCACTGAGATACAGCAAGAGAAGGGTATTATCATTCGAGAGCAGGCCGCAATCCAACTCCGCCCTGTTTACAATGGACTGACTTGAGGGCTCCATCTCTTCAAGGTCAACATCTCGACGAAAGAAGTCCAGAAATCGTTTTCCCTGTTGAAAGAGCTCCGAATAGCTATAGTTGTAGTGAGCGTTCTCAAAGCCACGGCTAAAGATATCAGTGAAATCGCTATTGTTCCGGTACCCGAAGTAATACTGAATTCCATATGCACCGTTACACATGGCCGAAGCGAGCAGCTGTCCCCGAAAGGTCGGCTCGTCCCGTCGTCCATCGCGGCTGACTCCCACCGAATCAGGACCTACTTCGGTCACCGCCTTCGATATCCCTGGGTGGGATATGTGGAGCTGCGATGCCTCCTGCGGAACATCGGCTATATCTCCGGTCTGGAGGGAGACAAAGTCGAGCCCCGAGGCAGTGAAGTAGGACCAATCATTGGGAGGGTTGTGCAAACCGAAAAGCGGGCCGTAGAAAGGAAATATCTGACGCGCATACGCGATATCTCGCTCCAAGATCTGGGTGCTGCCGCCCTGCGAAGTCTGGCGATCACGGTATTCTTCTCCAAGGTTGAGAAAGAACGCCAGATTGGAGCCATATCGGGCGAGGATCTCACGGATAAAGAGGAGCTCCTCCTGCTGCGTCTTCTCAGCGTCGTTCTCCTCTTCCTGAAGGACGAAGTGAACCGCAATATTGCGCTCAGTTGCGTGGTTAAAAAGTAGCCTCCATTGTTCGAGCTTACTCACATCAAAAACACTCTTCTGCGACGGAGAGACCCAGGGGAAAACATTCCCTCCATCGCCCCCATCAACATTATAGCCGAGAAAGTAAAAGGCATTTCCTCCATGGCGGGCCAAGAAATTGAGGGCACCGGTGACCCCTTTTCCTTTGATCGCACCCCCATCTCCTCGCCAGGTAGGATCGCCTGGCCGCCAGTCTGCGACGTGCACCGAGAAATCCGGATTGGTCCGACCCACGTTGATCGTATTATCGAACTCCGGGCGGAGCTGACCATTTCGATAGACCGTAGCTGCCATAAAGGTCTCAGGGCTGTCAGCACCGCTCTTCAGATAATACGCTCCTGTCTGAAGGTGCTTGAAGTAGCGACCGCGCCCCTTTACCACCCGTCCATCTTTCCGAAAACCGGAACGAGCTCGAGACTTTCCAGCAAAGAAGCTGACAAGCTCCCCATCTCCAGGAATCGGCGTTCCCGTGTTCGGAGTGGGATCAAGGGCGATATTCGGCCCCTGGCGAAAGTTGGTCTCAGCAACATATAGGCCCGGGAAGGGAGGCGAAAAACGAACTCTCCACTGATCACCGCGGCTAGCGCCGCTCTGTGCAGCATCGCCATCTGCGGCAAAATAGCCAGGGATTCGAAAAACAGCTCCCGACATAACGTGTGTAAATTTGGCAAAAAGCCGATAATTTCGAAATGTCCCACTGTTCTCACTCCGCATCGGCCCGGTCAGTTCCAGTGTTACCTCGTGTGAAACAAGCCGCTCACCCGTTACCTGAGGCTGGGTGGTGGTGGAGCCAAGGAGTGAGCCAAACTGGGCGTACTCCTTTGTGTCCGAGATCGCGAACCGAGTTCCGTCGAACACGATCGCCGTCAGCTCACCGATAAAGGGAGAATCAGGACGAGAGATCTCGATAACCGCTTCTGGCTCCTTATGGACATTGTATTGGCTGGAGACGACCGGCGTATTGGCACTTACACTACCCGAACGAATCAAAAGTCCTGCATCAAACGGGGCAGAGTGAGGCTCACCCAAGACATGGGCGAAGAGCGTATCATCAGTTTCTTGAAAGTAAAGTCGGTATTCCGCAAGGAGAAGGCTCGGCAGAGCACTCCAGAGGAGGACGCAGAGCAGAACTCCGCACACCGGGCTACCAGAAAGGAATTCGGTCTTCCAGCCAGAGCGAGCCTGGGGAGACCTTTCTACAGAATGCTCACCACTGCTGATTTCTTCTCGTCGATCTCGCCTCATCAGATATTCTCCTCCCCACATATCACTCATGCCATCCAGAACTGGCTACACCAACCCTGCAACAAACGTTCCATCGTGTTATTGGGGATTCTCACAGGATGTAACCTCTAAAGAGCATTCATAAAACGAGAGTTTATATTTCTCATCGACCAGACGGTAAAAAATATAAATGGTTCCCATTGGGAAAAGGGACTCCTACTCGAGGCCGAACTTGCGGAGCAAGGCCGGGGGCCCCTCGAGGCAGCTCACGGTTTCCCATGTCAGCTCTCCTGCGGGGTGTTGAATGGGTGGAGATATCCGTGTACTGCTAGAGCTCATGGGTCACGGCGAAATTCACAATATCAACATTATCGGGCACCACCCCCTTCAGAGCCCCTCAGAGATCAAGGCACTCTATCCACTGGAGGAGCCTCACGAACGGTTTGTTGTCCGATCACGCGCCACAATCCAGCGTATCCTTCGAGGAGAAGACCCTCGCCTCTTCGTACTCGTCGGACCGTGCTCCATACACGACATCGCAGCAGCAGAGGAATATGCCCAGAAGCTCCGGGAGCTTGCCGAAGAGGTCTCGGAAACCCTCTTCCTCGTCATGCGGGTGTACTTTGAAAAACCTCGAACAACAGTGGGGTGGAAGGGGCTCCTCAACGACCCCGACCTCGACGACACTTTCCAGATCGATAAGGGGCTTATTACGGCTCGAAAGTTCCTCCATCAGCTCGCGGGTCAAGAGATCCCGGCGGGAACCGAAGCGCTTGATCCCCTCACCCCACAATATCTCGCCGACCTCATCTCCTGGACTGCGATCGGCGCCCGAACAACAGAATCGCAAACCCACCGAGAGCTCGCCAGCGGACTCTCGAGCCCTGTTGGCTTTAAAAACGGCACGGACGGAGGAATTGATGTCGCCGTGAATGCGCTCCGCTCAGCCGCCGAACCCCATCGCTTTCTCGGCGTCGACCAACACGGACAGGTCGCCGTGTACGAGACCCGCGGAAACTCCTCAGGGCACGTCGTTCTCAGGGGAGGGAAAACCCCGAACTATGACTCCGTTTCGGTAGCAGAGTGCACCGAAGCGCTGAGGGCTGCGCACCTTCCCGAGGTCGTCATGGTTGATTGCAGCCACGCGAACTCGAAGAAGGACTACACTCGACAACCACTCGTCTTCCGAGATTGCATCTCCCAGGTACTCACTGCGAGAGAAACGACGAAAGAATCCAGCAGGCTCAGTCCCATCAGAGGGCTGATGCTCGAAAGCCATCTCTACGAGGGAAAACAGACATTTACCCCCGGAGAAGCCCTCAAGTACGGGGTCTCCATTACCGACGGCTGCATCGGGTGGGATACTACTGCTGCGCTCCTCAGAGAGACCCACCAGCGGCTCTCTTCGTTATAAGAGCGCTGCATCAACTGCTGCAATAGAGTGCAGAGATGTCGTGTCAAAGAGCGGGAGCTCGACGTCCCCCTGGCCAATGAGGAGTGGGATTTCGGTGCAGCCCAGAATGACTCCCTCAGCCCCCTGGGAACGAAGCCGTTCGATAATCTCAAGAAAGCGCTCTCGCGACTCCGGGTACACCGTCCCGAGGCAGAGCTCCTCGAATATCACCCGGTGAACCTCTCCTCGATCCTCTTCCTCCGGAACCAGTACGGCAAGCGGAGGAGCTCCTCCTTCTCCGGCAGATCGTTCGAGACGTTCGCGATAGAAGCTCTCCTCCATGGTAAATCGGGTCCCGAGGAGCCCCACCCGCTGGATTCCCTCACGGCGAATCGCAGCCGCAGTGACGTCGGCAATATGAAGCAGAGGGAGCGAAACCGCCTCTGCGATCTCATCAAAAAGGATGTGCATCGTATTCGTGCAGATCAACGCGAGATCAGCTCCCCCATCCTCAAGCTGTCGAACCCCTTGAATGAGGTGACGAGCAGCACCTTTCCAGTCCTTCGCTCTCTGAAAGGCCCGCACCGCTTCAAAATCGAGACTGCGGAGCAAAACCTCGGCGGAGTGGTGCTTCCCGAGTCGATCTCGAACCTCCTGATTCACGGTCTCGTAATAGGTGACCGTAGATTCCCAGCTCATCCCCCCGAGCAGACCGATCGTCTTCATGGCCCTCCTCCCAAACGCCTTCTCTTGTGCTTCAGAATACGGAGAATACCTCCTCCCCGAAAGAAGGAGATCTCAGGGGTTGCGCTTCCATATATTTTCGATATATTACTTTGCAGTAATAAACGGTCGCGGAGAAATGCAATGGCGAAAAGTGCTGTAAAATCGAAAAAACCCGCATCAGCAAGAAAAACCACGGAAAAAAACTCAGCTGCTGGCTCAGGATTCCAGTCGAGCACACTTGCCCCGGTCCAACGGCAAACGCTGGAGTTTCTTCGAAATTTTCTCGCTGAAAACGGATATGGCCCCACCCTGAAGAATATCGCTGAGCATATCGGGGTGAAGTCTCTCTCGACGGCCCACTTTCACCTCGAACGACTCGAGACAAAAGGGTTTATTCGAAGGGGGGATGATGGAATGATCGAGCTCGTTGATATATCTCCGCCACAGCTTGGGCCGAGCTCTGTTCCCCTCGTCGGGACGATCGCTGCGGGGCATCCGATAGAGGCGATTGAAAACACGACGATGATCGAGATCCCGGGGAGTATGATCGACAGCCGAGGAGAGGTGTACTGCCTGGAGGTGAGTGGCGATTCGATGATCGACGCACATATCTGTGACGGAGATATCGTCGTCATCAAGAAGCAGGAGTATGCTGATAACGGCCAGATCGTGGTGGCGCTGCTGGAGGACGGCACGGCAACCCTGAAGACCTATCGAAAGTTGAAGGGGGGGAAGGTCATGCTGATCCCAGCAAATGCGAGTATGAGTCCGATGACCCTTGATGAGGTAAGCGTCCAGGGGAAGTTGATCGGGGTTATCCGTGAGCTACAGTAGCTGTGTTTTCCCTTTGGGAAGCGCGGTATTTTCCCTTCGGGGAGCGTTGCGGGCTCGCTTTGCGACCCTGCACGCAGCTGGTCGGGGGGATCATCGCCGTTGGTGGGGGGGGCGCGGCCTGTTGGTGGTTTCTTTTTTTTGGGGGTTTTTGAGAACGGTTTGGTTGGTTTGGGACGATAAGGGAGTGAGGGGGATTTCCTGAGAGGGGGTCTCGTCTCGGAGAAAGAATTTTTGAACGTTTGGTGTGAAGGAGAACAGAGTGAGAGCAGGTGGTGAACAGAGAGAAGAAAAGAACCTCGCATTAGAATCGGCGTTGGGCCAGCTTGAGAAGAAGTATGGTAAGGGCGCAATTATGAACCTCGCGAGCGATGCCGTAGAGGACATGGAGGCGATTCCTACCGGGAGCCTGGGGCTGGACATCGCTCTTGGGGCTGGAGGACTTCCGAAAGGGAGGATCTGTGAGGTCTACGGGCCGGAATCTTCCGGGAAGACCACGCTAGCGCTCCACCTGGCGGCTGAGTGCCAGAAGCGAGGAGGCACCGTCGTGTTTGTCGATGCGGAACATGCGTTGGATGTGTCGTATGCACGAAAGCTCGGGGTTGATACGAGCAAACTCCTCGTGAGTCAGCCGGACTGCGGGGAACAGGCGTTGGAGATCTGTGAGACTCTGATCTCATCAGGCTCTGTTGATCTCGTGATCGTTGACTCCGTGGCCGCACTCGTTCCGAGGGCAGAAATTGACGGTGAGATGACAGACCAGCAGATGGGTCTCCACGCTCGGCTGATGAGTAAAGGGATGCGAAAGCTTACCGGCCTAACAGCTCGCTCCAATGCAACCATCCTCTTTATTAACCAGATCCGGATGAAAATTGGGGTGATGTTTGGCTCTCCAGAAACAACCACGGGAGGGAATGCACTCAAGTTCTACTGTTCCGTTCGACTCGACATCCGAAGAATCGGAGCGATTAAGGACAACAGCGAAGTGACCGGAAACCGCACGCGGGTGAAGGTCGTCAAGAACAAGGTGGCCCCACCCTTTCGGGAGGCGGAGTTTGACATCATCTTTAATGAAGGGATTAGCCAGGTCGGCGAGATGATCGACCTCGGTGTCCAGCACGGCATCGTTGATAAGGCAGGGGCTTGGTACTCCTACAAGGGTGAACGACTCGGCCAGGGACGTGAAGGGGCAAAGGTGTTCCTGAAGGAGAATCCGGAAGTAGCTACAGAGATTCGAGGGTTGATCTTAAGTACCCTTGGAATCACCAATGATGAAGCGAGCAAAGCCTCAGCTCTCCCCAACGGGGAAGAAGCCAGTGGTGATTCTGGTGATGAAAAAGTCACCCGAAAGAAAGGAAAAAGCGCTTCAAAAGAAGAGTAGGCACTAACTCCGGTAGGCGGAGAGCCCTTCGACGAGGATCTCTACTGCATGCCGGAGGGAGTCTTCTTGTAGGACGAAGGCGATCCGGACCTCATCTTCACCAGAGCCGGGGATGGAGTAGAACCCCTTGGCTGGTGAAAGAAAGACGGTTCGTCCCTCGTGCTGGTAGTCGGTCAGAAGGAAGCGGGCGAATTCCTCCGCGTTCTCTACTGGGAGTTTTGCAAGAAGATAGAACGCCCCGGATGGAGAGCAACAGGAGATTCCGGCGGCGGATCCTTTTTCCTGAAGGGCGGTCAGCAAGCAATCGCGACGGGCCTGATAGCATCCTCGGAGTGCTTCAAGAGAGCCTGGAGGAAGAGTGCGAAGCATATGCTCTGCCGCCTGCTGCTCGAGCGTGGGTGCCGCAAGCCGAGCCTGTGCGAGCGAGAGGATTTTTTCTCGCAGCTCGGGTGATGGGACGTGAAGAGTCCCGATCCGAGCGCCACAGAGGCTAAACCGCTTTGAAAGGCTATCGACCACAACAACGTGAGGGTCTTCTGTTGCAAACTTCAGCGCTGAGGTGATCGGCTGTTGGTCGTAGACGATTTCACGATAGGTTTCGTCGAGAAGGAGGTATAATCCGTACCGGTGGCAGAGATCGAGCAGGCGCTGCACCTCTTCTTCCCCATAGAGCACCCCTGTTGGATTGTTCGGATTACACAACAGGATCGCCCGCGTGCGAGAGGTAATGTGTTTGCGAATCGTCTCTGGCTCGGGAAGTTGGAATCCATCCTCAAAGCGGCTTGAAAGAGAGACGAGTCGGACTCCGGTTTGCTCGGCAAATCCCATGTAGTTCGCGTAGGTGGGGTCAAAGATAATGATCTCATCACCGGGGTCACAACAGGTAGTAAAGAGGAACACGAGCCCCTCACTCGCCCCGACCGTGACGAGATAGTGATCGGGATCGGTTGAAACGGCGAGTTCTCGCTCACACCACTCGGCCCACGCCTCCCGGAAGGAGAGAAAGCCCTCGGACGGGGCATATTCGATGTGACGAGAGGCGGCCTGAAGAACCCCCTCCTGAAAGGATGCTGGGCACTCAAGATCTGGTTGACCGATATTAAGGGCGTAGGGAAGCACCCCTCGGGCCTTTGCCTCCCGAGCAAACCGGCTTAACCGACGAATCGGTGATGGAGGGGTGTTTCGCGAGCGTTCTGAAAGAAAAACCATATAACAGTTATCACTATTCAGCTTATTTGAACCACTTCCTATCGCCCAACCGCGGAATGAGAAGAGGCGACCCTCTCAGGGGACTCTTTAAAGATGTTCACGGGGAGAAGAACGATCCTCATTTCCTCTCCCAGATGGAGGGCCCCTGGACTTCTTCGCAGGAAGATCTCCAGCTTTTTTAGCCCCCTGCCGATACTTTCCCTATGGAAGAGGCACCCCCATCAGAAGCGGTGAACCAGAGCCACGCTCTCCTGAACTCTCTCCGTGCGGCGTGGAGTGGAGAACAGTCCCGCGGGCTTACCCGTGAGCTCCTAGAGCTGCCTGAGAGCTCCACCCTTGACCCTCAAAAAGATCTCCCCCTGGAATACATCGAACAGCTCTTCTCCTCCTTCTCGCAAGAGGAGACGATGATTATCTGTCTCGATGACCCCGAATCTCTCGTTATCACTCACTTCGATGACCAGGTGGAAGAGCTAGAACGACGCTCTCATGATGTTCAGAGGCTCCTCTCACGGCTTTCTCAACAGGGAGCAGATACAAGAGAGGTGATGGGAGAGCTCACCTCCTTCTACGTCGGACACTTCAAAGCCCGAGAGGCCTATATTGAGGGGCTGATTCGGTACGCCGATGCCTTTCGTTTGTGGGAGATGAAATCTCACTGGGAGGACCACCTCTTGAGAACCGTTGACTTAATCGAAGACTCACGAGACCTCCTGATGGAAGTAGCCCGAGTTGACACCCTCTCTTCCTACCTCATCCAACGGGTCTATGATTCTTGCGTGCTGATCCCCTCAAGCCTAAAATGCCAAGCCCACGACATGAGGCATATCCGACACCTCGATCGAGAAGAGTTCACCTTCTCAATGGCAAACATCCCACAGTCCGAAGTCGATGGCTGGATGCAGCTCGGACTCGACGCGGAGGATGCAGGATATTGGGGTGCATACGATATCACTGCCGAAGAGTGCGCCGAGTGGATGCACTACGGCTTTCTCGATCCAAAGAGCGCTGGAGGATGGAAGGCCCGGGGATTCGAACCTGAGATGGCCGACATCTGGGCCGTACAGGGATACGACCCCTCGGAAGCCTACCTCTGCCGACACGGCGGGATCTCAACCCCAGAAGCCGCCGACAAGCTCCGAACCGTCGTCCAATAACGGTCTCGCGACCCCTCGAACGGTGCGTGGCACTGTCAGTTTTTCTGTAATTTTAAGGGGTTACGACTCCGAAGTCGAGCAAGGAGTGGCGAGAGAAGAAACACTCCAGAAAGGACGAGAAGGCACAGCGCTCCGCTTCGCTCGTAGAGGGGGGCGAGTCCATCTCCAGCGAGAAGTACTCGCCGGAGGTTTGTCTCAAGCATCCCACCGAGCACGAGGCCGAGAACGATGGGAGCTGCGGGGATCCCTTCACGCTTACAGAGCCAGCCTATTCCTCCTGAGATCAGACACACCCAGCAGTCGAGGAGAGAGTTTCTGATCGTGTAGCTCCCGAGCAGAGAGAGCGAGAGGATCATCGGATAGAGCAATTTTGGCGAAATGCGAGTCACGTGAGCAAAAAGCCGATTCCCAAAAAACCCGAAGAAAAAGACAAACAGATTCGCGAGAAGTACGGCGAGAAAGATCCCATATACGAGCTGAGGCTCCTGATTGATCAACTCCGGCCCCGCAACGAGCCCCTTCAGGGCCAGTGCCCCCAGCAGCACCGCATCAGTAGCACTTCCCGGTATTCCGAGTGCAATCAGCGGTACCAAAGCTCCGCCAACAGAGCTACTGTTCGCCGCTTCGCTTGCCACCAGTCCTGATGCTGCTCCCTTACCAAAGTCCTCCCGATCTTTCGCGTACCGTTGGGCCTGACCGTAGGAGAGGAATGAGGCCACCGCACTCCCGGCTCCCGGAATAATTCCGATACACGTCCCAAAGAGGGATGACTGGAGCAGAGGTCGAACAAGAGCTCTCCGCCCCTCCCAGACCTCTCGAAGTTGCACCGAGAGCCCTTCAAGGGCACTCCGTACCGGCGAGGAGAGCGATCCCTTCTCAACCCGATGAAAGATCTCAGCAAGGGCAAAAAATCCGATCATCACCGGTATAAAGGAAACGCCGTCGTAGAGATCAAAGACCCCGAACGTCAGCCGCGGACTCCCCTCTATTGGGTCACTCCCCACCGTACTGAGGAGTAAACCGAGGCTCAGGGCGATCAGAGACCCCCACATCGATCCCTTATGAAAACCAACCACGGTCGAAAGGCCGAGGAGGGCGAGGGCAAAGTACTCTGCTGGACCAAACAGAAGACCGAAGCTCGCCATCGGTATGGCAAAGAGGATCAGGATCACCCCCCCAATGATCCCTCCAATCGCCGAGGCAAAAACCGCGTAAAAGAGGGCCAGCGAAGCCTTTCCTCGCTGAGTCAGCGGATACCCATCGAGCGCTGTTACCACGGCGGAAGGTGTTCCGGGAGCGTTTAAGAGTATCGCCGTAATAGATCCACCGTAGTTACTCGCCTGGTAAACAGCGACAAAAAAGATAAAGGCAAGTTCCGAGGGCATGCGAAAACTTAAGGGGACGAGGAGGGCAACCCCCATCGAGGGGCTGAGACCTGGAGTCGCTCCGATCACGATACCGAGCAACACTCCGAGAGCCACAAAAAAGACCCCCGAAAAAGAAAAAAGAACCTCTGCTCCTCGAAGGAGTCCATCAATATCCATCACAGCGATATTCCTGGGAGTGGAACCTGAAGCAGCGTTACGAAGACCCCATACACGATGAGGGTCCACACTCCCCCTCCGATGAGAAATGAGAGCGCACGTCGCTCACCGAGGATCGCCTGTCCTCCAAGAAAAAATAACAAGGTAACGGGAAAGAAACCGCCTACCGGAATGGCAAGCAGCGCACCAGCAGCAAGGAGAAACAGGAGAGCTATCTGAGCGAACGCGGCGAACGAAGAAGGTTCGTCGCCACTCCCTCCTTCCCGGTGAGAAGAAGCCATCCGAGAAACACCGTTCATAATGGCAGCCACCACGAGGAGCGCTCCAAAGAGAAGTGGTGCCGCTTGAGCGCGGGAAACAGAAATCCCGAAGAGTGCACCATCAGATGTCACACTTCTCTCTCCGAAGAGTAACCCTTCCTCCCCCCCTGTTGCGAAGAAAATTTCCCCGAACGGAAGAAGCCCAAGGAGCACGAGCACAAGTGACAGGAGAGTAAAGAGCGCGATATTTGGTGTCATCTTCCCTCACCCAGAGGATTCATCAAGAATCAGGTGCTAACGAACGATACTCTGAAAGACGGCCTTGTCATTGGCCATCTGCTGAGTGACCGCTGCTTGAAACTCTTCACCGGTCTGAAAGACGGCTTCTGCTCCTGCCTCTTCAACAAACTTCCGCCACTCGGCATCCCGACTTACCTGCTCCAACAGTTCGAGAAGCGGTGTCCTCACCGCGGGAGGAGTGCCACGCCGGAGCGCCACTCCCCTCCAAAGGCTTTCACCGGAGAGCTCTTTTAGGGCTACCCGAAGAGATTCAGAGTAGTCAGCCCCATCAAGCGTCTCGGCGAGCTCCGCCACGGTCGGAATCTCTGGATATTGCACCAACCGTTCCGGGGAGGAGACGGCAAGGATACGGAGGCCTCTCCGGCCTTGGATGTCCTGCGGATTTCCAACGTAGACCTCAGCATGCCCCCCAAGGAGTGCTGCCAGCGCTTCCCCTCCACTCTTGTACGGAATCCAGGTGGCCTTGCCCCCTACGGCACCCCACACCTTCAGCGCAAAGAGGTGATCGGTTCCTCCCACGGCCGGTCCAGCCCACAGGACTCGCTTCCCGGCAGTGCGCAACGACTGCACCAGAGATGGAAAGTCTCGAATCTCTCCCCCTTCGCGGACGATGATGCATTCATAATCGTCAACCAGCCGAGCAACCATCTCAAGCTGTGAGAGACGTTGCTCCTGACGAGAGGCGACGGCCTTGGAAATCACCGAGCTCGTGAGTGCAAAGACGGTGTGTCCATCAGCGGGCTGGCGAAGCACATGTTGTAGCGCAACGAGGCCACCAGCACCCCGCTTGTTCTCGACCACTACGGATTCTTTCACATAACGATCTTCTAAAATCTGGGCAATCTTTCGAGCTGAGATATCGATCAGTCCCCCAGGATTGGTGTACACCACGATCTTTAGTGGACGAGTAGGAAATTCATGTGGCGCTGCGAGAACTCCTCCTCTCAGCACGACAAGAATCACTACGAAAAGAATCGCTCCTCTTCGGAGACTTTCTGGCAAAGAGGATCTCTTCTCTTTCATCCAAGGGAAGGGCATGAGACGACTCCTGAAATACGGTCACGGTGAGCCCCCTCAAAGATCTCGGACAGCTCAACTCGGCCATAAAAATATCAGGCGTCCCGCTATTGTGCAAAGTCTACCCTAACGTTGCATAAAAATTTGTTCGTAGAGCCACAAGAGTAGTGCAGATTGGGGCTTTGGGCGAGTTTTTAGGACGAAAGTGTACTGCACG
>JALEGQ010000075.1 GCA_022763385.1 bacterium | reverse complement strand
GAAGTCTCCGGTTCAAAGGTGAAGGAAGAGTCATTCACCTGAAGCTTCTCAAGCGCCGTCCTCAGAGACTCATAGTCATCCGCGTCCACCGGGAAGAGCCCGCCAAACACCATCGGCTTCACCTCTTGAAATCCTGCAAGCGGTTCTGCCGGAGGGCGCTTGGGATGAAGCACCGTGTCACCGATCTTCACATCTTTGAGCGTCTTAATTGACGCCGAAAAGTATCCGACATCTCCGGCGGTGAGCTCCGGAATCTCGACCGCATGCGGGGTAAACACGCCAAGTTTGTACACGTCGTATTCGGTGCTTGAGGAATAGAATCGGATAGTATCACCGGGCTTGAGAGTGCCTGACACGATCCGGACCTGAACCACCACGCCCAGGTAGGAATCAAACCACGAGTCATAGACCATCGCTCTGAGCACTCCGTCGTCAAACGGCTCACGAGGGGGGGGCACCTTGGCGACGATCGCTTCGAGGAGGGCCGGCACACCGAGGCCAGACTTCGCGCTGACCTCCACGGCGTCACTCGCATCGAGCCCGATGACCTGCTCAATCTCCTCCTTCACCCGAGGAACATCAGCACTATCGAGGTCGATCTTGTTCAGCACGGGCAAGATCTCGAGGTCATTTTCAAGGGCAACGAACACATTCGCCAAGGTCTGTGCTTCCACACCTTGGGTGGCATCCACCACGAGGAGCGCTCCCTCACACGCCGCTAAGCTCCGAGAAACCTCATAATGAAAATCGACGTGCCCAGGGGTATCGATCAGGTTCAGAACGTAATCCAATCCATCTGCGGCGCGATAAGGAATTCGCACGGTCTGGGCCTTAATAGTAATCCCCCGCTCTCGCTCCAGCTCCAGCTTATCGAGAAACTGCTCCTGCATCTCGCGTTGTGCAAGCGCCCCGGTCACCTCAAGGAGGCGATCTGCAAGGGTAGACTTCCCATGGTCAACGTGAGCAATAATGCTAAAATTTCGAACCCGTTCTCGTGGTGTCAAACTTCCTCTCTCTCTCGAAACCAGGCGACGGTCTCCCGAAGACCCTGCGTCAGGTCACACGACGGTCTCCATCCAAGCTCCTCTTGAGCCTTCTTCGGATCAAGTGCGCTCCGCTGCTGTTCCCCACTCCGCGCTTCGCCGTACCGTGGTTGAAATGACCTCTCCTCCTCAACGATCCCCATCTCACGAACGACCGCTACCAGCTCTTGAAACAACGCATTCACCGTGAGCTCCCGACCAGTCCCAATATTCCACGGGCCTCCCTGCTCCTCACCACTCGCGAGTCGCTTCAGGACGAGCTTCACCGCTGAGACCACATCGGTCACCGCGATAAAATCACGACTCTGCTCGCCACTGCCGTAAATGGTGCACGAGTCTCCTCGCAGAAGCCGTTCTGCAAAGATCGCAACCACCCCAGCTTCCCCGTGGGGATTCTGGCGTGGACCATACACATTTCCAAGCCGAAGCACCGCATACGGCACATCGGCAACCCGAGCCCAAAAGTCACAGTAGAGCTCTCCGAACCGCTTGTGCAACCCGTACAGACTCTCTGGCGCCGGATCCGAGGACTCTGGTGTCGGAACACGGTCTGTCTCACCGTACATCGCTCCCCCGGTTGAGATCATCACGAGGGCTGGCGGTCGCTGGTCGCCTGTTCCCATTGAGGAGAGCAGAGAAAAGAGCCGGAGCAGCCCCGTGACATTCACCTCAGCATCAAGCTCTGGATTCTCCATACTGATCCGCACGGAGATCTGCGCCGCCGCGTGAATGATCACCTCCGGCTGCCACCTCCGAATTCGTTCAAGCGCTTCCTCAGAGAAAAAGGACGCTTCAAGAAACTCTACTCCCTTGGGGACATTCTCTCGAAAGCCAGATGAGAGATCATCGATCACGAGCACCTCATGACCGCTCTCAACCATCCCATCAACCAGATGTGAACCGATAAACCCAGCGCCACCGGTAACTGCTACTCGCATCTCACCCTCTCTCTACGACTCGACGCTTTCCAACCGTTCACGAAACTCTAAAATAGTCCGCTGCAGTCCATCGTCTACCGAGACCGCTGGCTCCCAACCAAGCTTCTCCTGAGCTCGGCGAATATCAGGACGTCTCCGAGTCGGATCGTCCTGGGGCAGCTCTCGGTTGACCTTCTTCGAAGAGCTCCCCGTGAGCTGAATGATCTTCTCAGCGAGCGCATTCATCGTGAACTCTTCTGGATTCCCGAGATTCACCGGCCCCGAAAAGTCCTTCACCGCCATCATCGACTGGAGACCACGAACGAGGTCACTCACATAACAGAAGGAACGGGTCTGCTCTCCATCCCCAAAGATGGTGATCGGCTGATTCGCAAGCGCTTGAACGATAAAGTTCGAAACGACCCGACCATCGTCAAAGAGCATCCGTGGCCCATAGGTATTAAAAATCCGCACAATCCGAGTGTCCAAGCCGTGTTCCAACCGGTAGTTCTCGGTCAGGGTTTCTGCGATCCGCTTCCCTTCGTCATAACAGCTTCGCGGACCGATCGGATTCACATTCCCCCAGTACTCCTCCGTCTGCGGGTGCTCCTGAGGATCTCCGTATACCTCTGAGGTAGAGGCGAGGAGAAACTTCGCCCCTACTCGCTTCGCGAGACCCAGCATATGGAGGGTTCCGAGCACATTGGTCTTCACCGTCTTAATCGGATTGTGCTGGTAGTGCACCGGTGAGGCAGGACACGCCAGGTGGTAGATCTCATCCACCTCAAGCAAGATCGGCTCCGTCACATCCGCCCGAATAACTTCGAGTTGAGGATGAGAGAGATGTTGCTCAAGATTTCTCTTCCGTCCGGTGAAAAAGTTGTCGAGGACGATCACTTCATGCCCCTGCTGCAGGAGCTCATCGCAGAGATGGGAACCGATAAACCCCGCTCCACCCGTCACCAAAATTCGCGAACTCATACTTCTCCTCTCAGCGGCACCCGCTTACACTTCTCGACACGATCCCTTACGCCGCATTCACCTGACGTTTCCGAGCTATCACTGGGGGTCTTCCGACCGAAAAGTAGGTAAACCCACGCTCTTCGAGATCACTGCTCTTAAAGATATTTCTCCCGTCAAAGATCACCGGTTCTCGGAGACACTCTCGGATCTTATCAAAATTCGGGTGGCGGAATTCATTCCACTCCGTACACACGAGCAGGGCATCGGCATCTCTCAACGCTTCGTAGTTCGACCCCCGGTACGAGAGCCCCTCCCGCTCACCGAACGATTCACGAAAGGTCTTCTCTGCTTCCGGATCAAAAGCCGTTACCGTTGCCCCAGCGGAGAGCAGCTCATCGATCACCACCGCCGCGGGCGCCTCTCGCACATCATCCGTTCGGGGCTTAAAGGCAAGCCCCCACACCGCAAAGTGTTTTCCTCGGAGACAAGCAGAATCGCCGTTCGAACCCCCACCGTAAAAGTCGACCATCTTCTGCACCAGAGAGCGCTTCTGCTCTCCATTGACCCGCTCAACCGCCTCTGCCACGTGAAACGGCAGGCCGTTGGCGTGCGCGGTGCGGACGAGGGCCTGAACGTCTTTGGGGAAACACGAGCCGCCGTAACCGATCCCCGGAAAGAGGAAGCTCATTCCGATGCGCGAGTCCGTTCCGATTCCTATTCGCACCTCATCAACATCAGCCCCGACCTGCTCACAGAGCTGAGCGATCTCATTCATAAAAGATATTCGAGTGGCCAACATCGCATTTGCGGCGTACTTCGTCATCTCTGCCGACACCACATCCATCACGAGAATGGGGTTATTGGTCCTCACATACGGAGCATACAGTTTCCGCATGACCTCCGCTGACCGCTCACTCGGAACCCCAACCACCACCCGGTCAGGCTTCATAAAGTCATCGATGGCGGCACCCTCTTTCAAAAACTCGGGATTGCTGACCACCTCAAATTCATGCGAGACCGAACGCTTCTCAAGCTCCTGCGCGATCGCCTCATGAACCCGGCGAGCCGTTCCCACCGGCACCGTAGACTTATCAACGATAGTCTTCGGTCCGTTCATCGCGGCCCCGATCCCCGAAGCCACCGCGAGCACGTGCGAGAGGTCAGCAGAACCATCTTCTCCCGGAGGGGTTCCGACCGCGATAAAGATCACATCTGCCGCCTCTACTCCCTCTTGGAGAGAGGTCGTAAAGCGGAGCCGACCGTTCTCCGTATTCCGCTTTACAATATCGAGCAACCCAGGCTCGTAGATCGGAATCTCACCCGCCAAGAGCGCCTGAATCTTGCTCTCATCCTTATCGACACAGAGCACCTCATTCCCGGAGTCTGCAAAGCACGCTCCTGCAACAAGCCCAACATACCCAGTTCCGATAACAGCAATTTCCACAGTGTGCCCCCTCTCGTTGCGCCGACCGACGTCTCCCCTTCAAAATACACCGAACACGGTACCGCACTCCCTCCAAAAGCTAAACCCTGCTGAGAAAACGAACAGCACCGCACTGCTCAGGGTTTACCCCAGCGTTGCATAAAAATTTGTTCGTAGAGCCACAAGAGTAGTGCAGATTGGGGCTTTGAGCGAGTTTTTAGGACGAAAGTGTACTGCACGTACAGTGAG
>JALEGQ010000074.1 GCA_022763385.1 bacterium | reverse complement strand
GACCTTACTCAAGAGATTGCACTTGAGGGAGATGATACCATTGGTCAGATGGCCGGTGCCCTTCGTGGATTTCTTCAGGATCTCCGGCTAAGTATCGGTGAGATCGCTGAGAATTCGACGAATCTGGCGGCTTCTTCTGAAGAGCTTACTGCTATCAGTGAACAGATGTCAGGCAACGCTGATGAAACCGCTCAGCAATCGCAGGTCGTTTCGGCTGCCTCGGAAGAGGTCTCCAAGAATGTTCAAACGGTTGCCACTGGAACGGAAGAGATGACCGCAAGTATTCGAGAAATTGCCTCGAATGCGAACGAAGCGGCCCGAGTTGCCACCGAGGCGGTTGATATCGCACAAACCACCAACGAGATCGTTGGGAAGCTCGGAGTGAGCAGTAAGGAGATTGGCGCAGTCATCAAGGTGATTACCTCCATTGCCGAGCAGACAAACCTTCTCGCCTTGAACGCGACTATTGAGGCGGCTCGAGCCGGAGAGGCTGGGAAGGGATTTGCGGTAGTGGCAAATGAAGTAAAGGAGCTGGCGAAAGAGACGGCGAAGGCGACTGAAGAGATCAGTGAGAAGATCAGTGCGATTCAGAGTGATACTGACAGCGCCGTGGGTGCAATCAGCAATATCAGCTCAATCATTGATCAGGTGAACGACATCTCCAATACCATCGCAAGTGCGGTCGAGGAACAGACGGCTACGACGAATGAGATGAGCCGAAACGTGAGTGAGGCTGCTCGGGGAAGTACAGAGATTACTGAGAACATCACTAGCGTAGCTCAGGCGGCTCAGAGCACTAAAGATGGAGTGGCAAGTACGAGTGAAGCTGCCGCAGAGCTGTCAAAGATGGCCTCTGGTCTTCAGGCACTTGTCAGTCGCTTTCAGTTCTAGCCAAAAAGCCAGCAGTCCATAGTAATCTGCGGTGTAAGGAGTATTTATGAAAGCACTAGTGGTCGATGATTCAAGTGCAACCCGGTTCATTCTCGGAAAGATGTTGAAAGAGATCGGATATGAGGTGCTTGAGGCTGAGAACGGTGAGGTGGCACTTTCAACATTGCGGGATAACACCGACGTTATCTTTGCAATGGTTGATTGGAATATGCCCGTCATGAATGGCTATGAGCTTGTTCAGGAAGTTCGAAAAGACGGTCAGTTTGCCGATCTCGTTCTTATGATGGTTACTACTGAGACAGAGATGACGCAGGTGGTTCAGGCTATTGAAGCCGGTGCAAATGAGTATCTTATGAAGCCGTTCACGAAAGAGATGGTTGCTGACAAGATGGCCCTCCTCGGTTTGACATCGAGTGAAGAGGGTAGTCCCTCATGAGGAGATGATCGAGGTGACGAAAACTCGCGTACTGGTCGTTGACGATGCCGTCGTCATTCGAAAAATCTTGACAGATGTGCTCTCTGCTGACTCATCGATCGAGATCGCCGGTGTTGCTGCGAACGGAAAAATTGCCCTTCAGAAGATTCCTCAGTGTAATCCCGATATCGTTACGCTTGATATCGAGATGCCAGAGATGGATGGAATAGCAACCGTGCGAGAGATTCGAAAGGTCTATCCGAAGCTTCCCGTGATCATGTTTAGTACTTTGAGTGAACGGGGCGCAACTGCAACCCTCGATGCGCTTGCTGCTGGGGCCTCAGACTACTGTACGAAGCCAGCAAATGTGGGAAGCGTCGGAGAAGCCCGTGAGAGGGTAAAGCAGGAGTTGTTGGGGAAGATTAAGGCATTAACTGGAGGTGGAGAGAAGGCTTCTGCGGCCCCTCTTCCCTCAGCGAAGCCTCTTTTACCGGGAAAGAAGGAAACGACGGTTTCCACGATAGCTTCGACTCCTCCGAGATTTGTTCCTTCAGGCAAACCACAGATCGTTGCTATAGGAGTTTCGACAGGTGGTCCGAATGCTCTTGCGGAGTGCATTCCAGCTCTGCCGGGAGATCTTGGAGTGCCGATTGTTTGCGTGCAGCATATGCCCCCACTGTTTACCAAGATGTTAGCAGATAGACTCAATACATCTTCAAAGTTGACGGTTGTAGAGGCGGCAAATGGAATGTTGCTAGAGCCCAATACGATGTACATCGCACCAGGCGACTACCATATGATATTGAAATCAGAGGGAATTCAGACAAGTATTGTACTGAATCAAGCTCCCCCGGAAAATTCATGTCGTCCGGCGGTTGACCCTCTTTTTCGGTCAGTTGCCGAGATCTATAAAGCAAATGCGCTTGGCGTTGTTCTTACTGGAATGGGGAGTGATGGTCTTATTGGATGTCAGCATCTGAAGGAGAAGGGAGCCTCAATCTTTGTCCAAGATAAGTCATCAAGTGTCGTCTGGGGAATGCCAGGATATGTGGCTGAAGCAGAGCTCGCCGATAAGATCCTTCCACTTCATCTGGTTGCAACGGAGATCTCCTCTTCCATTGCAAGACAAGGGATTGTAAAGAGAGACGAACGGCTGGAGGCTTCCTAAAATGGCGTTAGCAGAGAGTGATTTTCGGTTTATTAGCGATCTCGTAAGAGATGAATCTGCGATTGTGCTTGAAGCAGGGAAGGAGTACCTCGTTGAGTCCCGGCTCTTACCGGTGGCTCAGCAAGATGGCTTTTCAAGTATCGCAGATATGATTAAGAAGCTTCGGGAGACCGGAACAATGGTCCTCAAGCTCAAGGTCGTCGATGCTCTTACGACGAACGAGACCTCCTTTTTCCGAGATATAAAACCTTTTGAAATGTTGGCAAAAGAGCTCCTGCCGGAGCTGATTGCTGCCAGAAAAAAGTCTCGAAAATTGGAGATCTGGTGTGCGGCCGCTTCGACCGGCCAAGAGATCTACTCAATCTGTATGACCATTCTGGAAAACTTTCCAGAGCTAAAGAGTTGGGACGTTCGGGTTCTCGGCACTGATATCTGTCAGGAGGTGCTCGATAAGTGCGAGAAGGGGGTATACAGTCAGATTGAGGTGAATCGTGGTTTGCCGGTCAGTATGCTTATCAAATATTTTGATAAAGACGGAACAGATTGGAGAGTGAAAGATACGCTTCGATCCATGGCAAAATTTCGAAAACTGAATCTCATCAGGCCGTGGGGGGATGTTGGGAATCCGGATATTGTGTTTATCCGAAATGTTCTCATCTACTTCGATGTAGAGGTGAAAAAGGAGATCTTGGGAAGAATAAAAGGCGTGATGAAGCCGGATGGATTTCTGTTTCTCGGTGCTGCAGAGACCACGCTTAATTTGGATGGTGACTTTGTTCGACGAGCCTATGAAAGGGGTGGTTGTTACCAGCTAAAATCTGACGGTGAATGATGAGTTGGGAGCACGAGAGAGCGGCAATTCTCGAGGAACTTGAGCGGATCGTACAGCAGATCTGGCTCATGACCTTAAAGCGGGAAATTTCTCCCTGCGAAGAGGTCTCCTGCCTCGGTGATAGCCGTCACGTCTCGATTGAGATATCTGGGGCATGGGATGGAGCGCTACGGGTGAGTTTTTCAGAGCTCGCTGCTGAGAATGTCACCCGTGATATATTTGAACTCTCTGATGATGAGACTCCTGAAGATGTTCAGATTAATGATGCGCTAAAGGAGATCGCCAATGTCGCTGGTGGAAATCTCAAGACCTTTCTTCCGGAACCTTCCGTACTCTCCCTGCCGAAAGTTCTGACTTCTGAAGAGGGCGAGAGGAGATCTGCGGAGGGAAAGTCAGTTTCTCTCTGTCTCTGTAGTGAAGATAAAGAACCCGTGCGGTTCCTCCTTCAGAAGGACGGCTGAGGGGAAGAGAGGAGGTGTTTTCTGACCTCCGAAAATTGCATAAGTGAGCTGGGATAGCGTGACTTTTGACCGAGGGGAAACGGTGGAATGTGGAGACGATTGCGGTGTACGTGAATTCCGATGATCTCCTTCTGGAGTTGTGCCCCGAGAAAGAGTTCCCACTGTATCGCATTTGAGAGCCACGTGGTTTCTCCATAGAAGCAGAGAAGAAGATCACTCCGTTTGATCCGGTCAAAAGTTCGTAAGAGCCAGACCTTTGAGAAGGGCTCGACACCGTTTGGATTCTGAAAGAAGGTGAGATTTGGTGAACGATAGAATATCCCGTCTCGAAACTGTTCGTAGGCACGTTGTTCACGAGGTTCGTAGCACGGATAGATAGAAAAATTCTTTTTCACATACACTGTTCGTCTGTAGCGGTAAAAGTGCTTCTCATATCAGTGAAAACACAGTAATTTCAGGGGCATATGGGGGGCTCTAAGACGCTATATCCGGGACGACTGAGGGAAGAGAGGAACTCTTCTCGGAAGAGCCCCATTCAGCGATTTCAGGTGAAGATCGGCGAAGTGGTGGAAGAGCCGCCCCCGGTTCACGAGAGCGCTTTGCCCCACTCCCTTCGAGCCGATTCCGTTCGTTTTTCGGATGACTTGTTTTCGGTGTCAGTGGTGAATGAGGTGATATCCCTCCACCTGATCTTGGATGCGAACTCTCAAGAGATCTCTGGCATCCTGAACCGACTCTATGATGTTCGAGAGACCTTTCCCTCTGGTTACGACTGGAGGGTGCGGTTTTCGGGTGACACAAGCGTGCCGATTCAGCTCATCGGATTTCTCTATGCTCAGCAGCAGGAGCTTCTACGAGAGAAGCGCACCTTGGTCCTGGAGATCGATCATTCTCAAAATTTTTCTGATGACTATCTTGTGAATCTTCTCGAAAAATTCACCGTTAAGATGCTTCGTGATGAGGTCGATAGATCTCCTGAAGGTAACTGAAGTTGCCGGAAGTCTCCCAGAGGCCAGTGTATTGATATAAGAGGACGAGATGAAATCACTTGTTGTCGAAGATGACTTTATCAGTCGTAAGCTTCTTCAGAAGATTCTTATTGGTTATGGTGAATGTGATGTCGCCGTTGATGGAGAAGAGGCGCTCAGTGCTTTTGATCTTGCCCTTGCAGATGAAACGCCGTACCAGGTGATCTGCCTCGATATTAATCTTCCAAAACTCAATGGCCAAGAAGTATTGAAAAAGATTCGCGCGAGAGAGTCAGAGCTCGGAATCGAAGGATTAGACGGCTGCCGAATTATTATGACGACCGGTCGTGATGATAAAGAGAGCATTCTTACCGCCTTTCGAGAGGGGTGTGAAGCCTACATTCGAAAGCCATTCAGCCGCGCAGAAATCATCGCGAAGCTTGAAGATCTTGGGCACGAGTAACTCTCAGAGGGCAGCTTAGTGGAAGTCCTTTTTTACAACGAGAGGGGTATTCATCGGGCGTATTGAAGAGAGTCTCCACAGTCTCCAGATAAGGTCTTGATCGAGTTGAACTTCTCCAGAGAGGATTTTTCGTCCGTCGTACGCAAATATCGGCTGAGAAAGCTTCATTCCAGGTTCAAGGCGATCGAGGGTGATCCGCTCTTCGTCTTGTAGTGGGATATATGCTTCGTTCTGTCTCGCGCGTTCCGCATGCTCAGGATTGTTTTTCTCGAGATCCTTGATGAGGAATGTTTTCGGCATGTGAGCCAGGGCCTCAGAGAGAAACTTCATCATCGATGCGGTTGCCAGTGGGTGCAGAAAGTCAAGTTGTCCCTGGGTGGTGGCGCGGATGAGACCGTAAGCGGAGCGCGGATTCCAAAAACCTGGCTCAAAACAGATGCGATCAATAAGCTCCGCTGCAACGATGAGGGAGCTTGATACGGCCTCAAGCGAATCATCCGGCTTTTCCTCTTTTCCGATATACCTCGCCGCGAGGGTGATAAGTTTTGCCGCTCTGGACTCTTCCATTTCACCCATCGTATGGAGCGCGCTATCCTTCAGCTTGCTGGCAAGCCCATTCCTGAGCTCGTCAGAAGCAGTAAGGTAGTTTCTCTTCAGGAGATCGAGACTCTGTTTGGAAAACCTTGAGAAAAGGCAAAAGGTGGCGATATGTGCGCTCGTTCGCAGCTCTTCGGTCAGTGAGAGCGCTTGATGAAATGAGTGTGAGATAAATGCCGTTCGGCAGATATGGTCGGCAGCCCACGGGGTGAGCTGTTCGAGGGTTGTCCTGACGTCCACTTTGATCTTTTCAGGAAAGTTGCAGATACCGAGCTCTTCTAGCTGCTCCAGCGAGATATTCCGAGAGAACTCCTTTCCCCCAAAGTGGTCGCCCTGAAGTGCCGAGAGTTGGCTAAATACCAGGGTCTCAATACTCTGTTCAGTAAGTGAAGTGAAATCTTCTCCTCGTAGCGTCTCGGAACCGATCTCAGCTGTTTGCTCTTCTATCTCTACAATCTGAGTAGAGAGGAAGCGAACGGCTTCAATCCCTTCATTTCGCAAGAAAGGAGTATTGAGGGTTATCACTGTTTCAAAAAATCGTTCGAGCGCACCTCCCATCTCCGCAGCGTGTTTTCCGATGAAGAGGAGGGGAGTCGATCGGAGGGGCTCTTGTTCTATCAGACTCTTGGCAACTTCAAGAGCAGAGTCTTCATCGTCACCACCATTGGCGAGAATGATTGCGGGAGATGCCTCTGTGTGTTTTGAGGTGATTATATGAGCTTCGTCACAGATCTCTGTAGAGAAACCAGCATCCATAAATGACTCCCGCATATTCGCGGGGCAGCCATCAAGGTTCTGAAGGATGAAAAGGTGATAGTTATTCTCGCTCACAGAGGCCTCTTACCAATAGACTCTTCCACTATACCGGTATCGTCCAGCAAAAATTCGCGCTGTAGAAACAGTACCGGAATTAGGAATATCTGCTACCGGAGTTCCAGAGAGAAAGGACTTCTTTCCTCTTCAGGTGAGAAGAACTACCATGCTTGAGATCAGGTTTTTTGTGGAGAGGGTGAAGGAATATGAGTGTAAAACAGGTGTCGTGCAGTAAGGCAGAAGGGGTATTCGTGGCGCTTTTCCCCGAGACGGAGAAACTCTCGAGAGCGGTTCAGCAGGAAAAGAAGGATATTGATAAGGCCGTCGGTTTTGACCTCTTTGCTGAACTTGACCGGAGATCTCTCACTCGAAAAGAGGGAGATATTCACTCCCTCACTATTCCTGGGAAGGGGGCGGTTTCTACCGTTATCATCGGCTTTGGAGGGCTGGAGAGTAGCGAAGATCAGAGCTGCTCTGGCGTCGACGGATATCGTGACAGTCACCGAAAGATGATCCGGAAGCTCGCGGTAGCAGCGGGCCAGGCGGCGACGAAGTTTTCAGAGGGGAAGATCTTTGTCTCGCAGGGGGTATTTCGAAGTGGTGCAGAGGAAGATGCCACGCTTTTTCGAGAAACGTTTCTGCTCTCCCAGTATCGATTTGAGCGTTATCTCTCAGAGAAGAAGTCAAAAGGAAAGAAGCCTTCACTCGCATTTGACTCTGCGGTAAAGCTCAAACTCTCAGAGGTTCGACAGAGTGATGCCACGGCCTCTGGAGTCTCCCTGGCGAGAGACCTCGTAAACACGCCAGCGGCGGACCTACTTCCCAAAGACATTGCAAGTTGTGCGAGAAGGATTGCACGGTCCTCGTCTGCCATCTCTGTGAAAGTGTTCACGAAGGCGCAGCTCCAATCAAAAAAGATGAACGGCATTCTCTCGGTGGGAAGAGCGAGTGCGGCATCTCCGACCTTTGTGACCCTCTCTTATCGGGGAAAGCCCGCATCAGCAGCCAAAAAGAGAAAAACCGTCGGTCTTGTTGGAAAGGGGGTTACCTTTGACTCTGGAGGGCTCTCTATCAAGCCGGGATCCGGAATGGAGACGATGAAATGTGACATGGCCGGGGCTGCTGCCGTACTTGGAGTCTTTGAATCCCTGTCACAGATGGAGCTTCCCGTCGACGTGCGTGGGTATATTCCCGCTGCTGAGAACATGATCGACGGAAGTGCGCTTCGCCCCGGCGATGTGATTTCGATGATGAATGGAAAGTCCGTTGAGGTATTAAACACCGATGCGGAGGGGCGGTTGATCCTCGCTGATGCACTCCACTACGCCTCACATGATGGCTGTGATATCGTCATTGATCTCGCGACGCTGACTGGGGCCTGTGTCGTAGCGCTCGGAGAGCGCTACGCGGCGTTGTACGGGAACGACGATCTGTTGAAGCGAAACCTGCTCCGTGCTGCTGGTGTGGTTGGAGAGGGGTATTGGTCGATGCCTCTCGTGGCAGAGTACCGCGAACAGTTAAAGAGTCCCGTTGCAGACCTGAAGAACATCGGGACGCGGTGGGGAGGCTCTATTACTGCGGCCCTCTTCCTTGAGAATTTTGTGGGTGAGGTATCTTGGGCTCACATGGATATCGCTGGCCCAGCGTTTCTCAGTACTGCTGTCGGGGAGAATCCGAAGGGAGGGACTGGTTTTGGGGTGAGGACGCTTCTCCGCTTCCTCTCTCGGCTCGCTGAGGAGTCTCCGTAGGCGCTCTCTGAGTCATTTCGGTGGGGGCTCTTCGTTGGCTTTTCCCGGTAGAAAAGGTAGCCTTATAGGGCGTAAAAGTACCCCCATTTCTAGGTCAGTATGGAAAGTGAATCTCAGAGTTTAATCACCATCGAAACAGAGATGCAGCAGTCCTATATGGACTATGCCATGAGTGTGATCGTCGGGAGGGCTCTTCCTGATGCTCGCGACGGTCTCAAGCCGGTGCAACGTCGCATTCTGTACGCGATGCTCGGCGAAGGGCTCGTGCATAACCGGAAGCACTCCAAGTGTGCCGGGGTCGTTGGAGAGGTGCTCAAGAAGTTTCACCCGCACGGAGATTCCTCGGTCTATGACGCTCTCGTGCGACTCGCACAGTCCTGGAGTGTGCGCTATCCGCTCGTTGATGGGCAGGGGAACTTCGGCTCGATCGATGGTGACCCTCCAGCGGCATACCGGTATACCGAGAGTCGGATGAGCGCCATCTCCTCTCGTCTTCTTGATGATATCGAGAAAGATACTGTTGATTTCGGTCCGAACTTTGATGACACAACGGAAGAGCCGCTCGTTCTTCCCTCTGGCTATCCGAACCTCCTCGTCAACGGTGCAGACGGAATCGCAGTTGGGATGGCAACTCATATCCCTCCTCACAATCTTGGTGAGGTGATCGATGGGGCGCTCGCGCTCCTTGAAGATCCAGAGATCGGGGTGATGGACCTCGTTCAGCACATTCCGGGCCCCGACTTTCCTACTGGAGGAAGGATCCTCGGTCGTTCAGCCATTCTCTCTGCGTACTCGAAGGGGCGAGGGATCATTAAACTTCGAGGGGTTGCTTCTACCGAGACGCTCAAGAAGGGGGGGAAAGAGATCGAGGCGCTCGTCATAACGGAGATCCCTTTTCAGGTGAATAAATCTACCCTCGTTGAGAAAATTGGAACGCTTATTAATGAGCGTTCTATTGAGGGAATTTCAAAGCTCCGTGATGAATCAGACCGAAAGGGAATGCGCATCGTGATGGAGCTGAAGCGGGACGCGACCGCTGACATCATCCTGAACCAGTTGTACAAATTGACCCCCTTGCAGTCGAGCTTTGGTATTATAAACCTCGCTATTGTTGAGGGAAGGCCGGTCGTCTGTACCTTGAAGCAGCTTCTGCAGTGTTTTCTCGATCACCGACGAGATGTCGTCACCCGCCGTACGGTCTTTGAGCTTCGGAAGGCCGAGGATCGGATGCACGTTTTGGAAGGGTTTCGAATAGCCCTCCTCAATCTCGATCGAATCATTGCTCTTATTCGGGCTGCGGAGACACCGGCCGTCGCGAGAAAGCAGCTCTGCCAAGAATTTGAGCTCTCCACCGTGCAGGCGCAGGCCATTCTAGAGCTCCGACTCCAAAAACTTACGGGGATGGAGCGCCTCGCTGTTGAGAACGAGCACGCTGAACTCGCAGCAGAGATCGGTCGACTTCAGGCGTTGCTTGCAGACCAGAGGGCGATCGATCGGGTCATCGGCGAAGAGCTTACCGCCATCCGAGAGGAGTTTAGTGACGAGCGGAGAACCGAGATCGTTGAAGACGAGGGCGAGATTGAGGTCGAGGATCTCATCGAGGACGAGAAGATGGTCGTCTCTGTTTCTCATGAAGGGTATATCAAGCGAACTCCGATCGACCAGTATCGTGCACAGAAACGGGGAGGAAAGGGGTACGCAGCAGCTTCTAAGGGTGATGACTTTATCGAGCACCTCTTTGTTGCTTCCACCCTCTCGTACCTCTTTTTCTTTACCTCTCATGGGCGATGCTTTGTGAGGAAGGTGTATATGTTTCCGCAGGGGGGACGCACTGCTCGTGGCAGAGCGCTGGTGAACCTGCTTGATCTGAGAGAGGGCGAGAAGATCTCGGCGATTCGGGCGGTCGCAGAGATGGTAGAAGACCGATTCGTGGTCATGGCGACCCGACAGGGATACATCAAAAAAACCGACCTGATGAGCTTTGCGACCGCAACTCGAAAGAGTGGCCTGATGGCGCTGACGATCGAGGACGGGGATCACCTCATCGGAGCTCTTATTACGAGAGGTTCTGACGATATTGTGCTCGCGTCCCGCTCCGGTATGGCGATCCGCTTTCATGAGGACAACATCCGTCCGATGGGGAGAACTGCTCGTGGCGTAAGGGGAATCGCGCTTACTGATTCAGATGAAGTCGTCGGTATGGTGGTGATCTCTGGTTCTTCTGGAGGAGCAGATAGCTCTTCTCCGGAGGGGGCTGAGGACGACCGCCCAAATGAGAGTGCCGCTCTTCTCACCGCTTGTGCGAACGGATACGGGAAGCGAACTCGTTTTACTGACTATCGGAGTCAGAACCGGGGAGGAAAGGGGCTGATCGATATCCGTGTCGACGACCGGAATGGTCCCGTTATCGGTGTCTGCGCGGTCGAGGATCATCATGAGGTGATGACCATCACATCAACGGGGAAAGTCGTTCGGATGAAGGCTTCTGATATCTCGTGTGTCGGACGAAACACCAAAGGAGTGCGACTCATGAATCTCGATGCAGGAGAGAAGCTCAGTACGATCGCGCCTCTCCGGGATTCGAACGGTGACTCCTCTTCTGAAGAGAGTGAGGCGAGTACGAAGGAATAATGGCCACAGAAGAGCAGGAGAGACATTCTTCTTCAGTAGGAGTTCTGGGCCTCGGCAACTGGGGGACAGCGCTCGCTGATCACCTGGCGCGGAATGGGCATACGGTGACCTGCTGGGATCGGGATGCTGATGTCCTTCGCTCGGTGCGACGTCAGGGCAAGAATTCGCGGTATCACTCAGAGTTTTCTCTCCATGAGTCTCTTCGGCCTGTCGATGAGGCAGAGGAGGCTATTCGGCAACCGATTCTCCTCTTGGCGGTACCGGCGAGTGCCCTTGGAGAGCTCTTTGAGAGCAGCACTGGTCGGCTGACCGCGCTAAAACGGGAGACCTTGGTGGTGAGTGCGATCAAGGGGCTTGAACCAAAAACCCTTCTCACTCCCCTCCAGTTTATGCACAAGGTTGCTCCGCAGCTCTCTCGCCTCGCAGTACTCTCTGGGCCGAGTTTTTCTAGCGATGTGATCGGTCGTCGACCGGCAGGAATAGTCGCCGCCTCTTCGGATGGGGTCGTCGCTCGTGAGGTAGCAGAGCTCTTTCGCGGAGAGACGATGCGAGTGTATCTTTCTCAGGATCCGCTCGGGGTAGAGCTTGGTGGGATTTTGAAGAACGTGATCTCACTCGCGGTGGGAGTTTCAGATGGACTTCAGCTCGGAGACTCCGCACGAGCAGCGTTGGTCACGAGAGGACTTGCGGAGATGACCCGACTCGCCGTTGCCATGGGGGCGCAGGAGCGAACGCTCTTTGGGCTCTCGGGAATGGGAGACCTCGTTATGACTGCTACCTGTGATCGGAGCAGGAATAGAACGGTTGGACTCCGGCTGGGCCGTGGGGAGTCGCTTGAAGAGATCGTCAGGACGCTCGGTTCTACCGCTGAGGCCGTGAACTCTGCCAAACTGGTCTTGCAACTTGCGGAGGAACATCAGGTGGAGATGCCAATAGCAGAATCCGTTGCCGTTCTTCTTGCGGGAAAGGTGAATGCGAGTGAGATGATACAACGATTTATCTCTCGCCCTACGAAATCAGAATTTTAGAGGTCAAGAAAACCTAGAAAGCTTCGATGTCGAGAGAAAACGAACCCCGACAAATTGATCCCTCTGACTATACGACCCTGGTGAATACCGGAGTCAGGAAGGTGATGAACTCACTCTCCATCTCTCCGGAGTTCTCTGATGATCTGATGGGAGCCGGATATCTTGGCCTTGTGGAGGCAGCGGAGCGGTTCGATGAAAGTCGAGGAGTCCCCTTTGAGGCCTATGCTGCACTTCGCATTCGTGGAGCAGTGCTTGACGGATTTTCAAAGATCTGTGGGGTGAATAGAACCGCGCATCGGAAAGCGCGTGCGTACCGGGCGCTCTTGGAGAAGAGAGCCGCGGATGAAATGGATCAAGAAGAGATCGACTCTCCCGAAGGAAAGCTGGCGCGGGTATTTGAACAGGCGGCAAACGCCGCATTTACCTATCGGTTGCACCTCGTTGAGGATGTGGACAACACCCTCGCTTCAGATGAAAGCGACTCTCCGGAAGAGTTGGTCGCAAGAAAAGAGGCTGATGCATATCTGAAGAAAAAGGTGAGAGAGCTCCCCGAAAGAGAGTGTGCCGTCTTTGAGCTGTACTATTTTGAATCTCTTTCTTTTGTCGAGATCTCAAGAAAGCTCGGCCTCTCAAAGGGATTTGTTTCACGCCTCCACTCAAGGGGGATGGATATGCTTCGAAAAGAACTTCTGAAAACCGGAACGCAGCTATGACCGTTCGATTCTATAACTCACTGACCAGAACCGTTGAAGAGTTTGTCCCCCTTGAAGACGGGGTGGTCAAGCTCTACTCCTGTGGACCAACCGTCTACAACTATGCGCATATCGGAAACTTGCGAGCCTTTCTCTTTAGCGACCTCTTAAAGCGTTTTCTTCGCTTTCGCGGTTTCCGAGTTGACCACGTGATGAATATCACCGACATCGATGATAAGACGATTCGTGATTCCCAGAAGGCTGGAAAATCGCTTGGCGAATTCACGGACTTTTTCTTGCAGGAATTCCTTGACGACCTCGATACCCTCCACGTTGATAAGGCAGAGAGGATGCCTCGGGCAACGGAAGAGATCTCCGGGATGATCTCGATGATTGAGTCGCTCATCTCTTCAGGACACGCCTATCAGGTCTCTTCCGGAGATGTCTACTTTAAAGTCTCTTCATTTCCGAAGTACGGAGAGCTTGTTCAGCTTGATCCCTCATCTCTGAAAGCGAATGCGGGAGGGCGATTAAACTCAGCTGATGAGTATACGAAAGAGAACGTACAAGATTTTGCGCTGTGGAAGGCCTATGCCCCCTCAGATGGAGATGCGTATTGGGAGAGCCCCTTTGGCAAAGGGCGACCGGGATGGCACATCGAGTGTTCGGTGATGTCGACGAAGTATCTTGGCGAGACATTTGATATTCATACGGGGGGAGTAGATCTCAAGTTTCCACACCATACGAATGAGATCGCGCAGTCGGAGTGCTGTCACGGAGAGCTCTTTGTGCGGTATTGGCTGCACAATGAGCACCTGATGGTGAACGGTAAAAAGATGAGTAAGTCGGAGGGGAATTTTTATACCCTCAGAGATCTCCTCGAGAAGGGGTATGATCCGCTTGCGATTCGCATGGAATTACTGAAGACGCACTATCGTCATCAGCTCGATTTTCGAGAGGAGAACCTCGCAGCAAATCTGAAAATTATTGAACGGATTGAAGGGTGCCGCGAACGTCTCGATGAGATCATTAATGCCGCACCTGAAAAGAGCGCCGATGGAGAGACCACTTCATGGAGTGAGCAACTTGAGCGGTTGGAGCAGCAGTTTACGGCAGCGCTCGATGAGGATCTCAACATCTCGGAAGCGCTCGCCGTGTATCTTCAGCTCATCAAAGAGGTGAATCGAGAGCAAGAAAATCTCTCTGTTCCAGATGCTACCCGAGCAGTAGAGCTCCTCTCACGTCTGGACGGAGTGCTCGGGCTCTGTCGGGAGAAGGCAACCCTTCTGCTTGATGAAGACATAGAACAGTTAATCGCAGAGCGAACCCAGGCTCGTGCAGAGAAAAACTTCGCTCGCGCCGACGAGATCCGTGACAAGCTCCTCGCCCAGGGCATCGAGCTGAAGGATACTCCTCAGGGAGTAAAATTTGTGCGGGTTGTGGGGGCCTTATAGGACCTTCTTCAGAAACATGTAAGCGCTTACTGAACCAAAATAGACTGATCGTTCTGGCTCTGCGCCTTGTTTGAGAGAGCTTCCATTTGGAATCCACTGATAGCGCCGATGAGCATCCATCCGATGATAAGTCCAGACCAAAGGGCTGTCCTGAAAGCTCCTTTTGACTTTCGCAGAAGGTGAGACGCTGCGGCAGCAAAAAATGCCGTTATCAGGACGATCAAGAGCGTTCCTATAAGTCGTTCCTGCCACGGAAACTGTTCTCCCCCTGGATCGACAGCAAGTTGCCAGAAGGCAATGAATGGGAATAGGCAAAGGGTTGCCGGAGTCATCAGGAGGAGGAAAGGCGAGCGTGAAGAGATGATTCCACTGCGTACGAGCGGGATCAGAACAGCACACGGCCCGCCCAGCACGAGCAGCGTCTTGTACACCAGAGAGGGCCTACAGACCTTTACCATGAGTCTTCTCTTCGGTAGCTCCCCGGACATTCAAGTTCCAGTGGAAAAGCTCTAGTTTCTATGAATGCAGACAGAATGTGTAACCCGATGGCATTACTTTATCAATGAGCGTTAACAGCGTTCAGGTTCTTGTCGCTATTTGGTCCTTGGCGTCAATAAGTTCGTAGTACTCAAATTACCGGAGGTCTTTCAGAGGGGGGCTTGAATCCTCTCGGCACAAAGGACATAGTTTCTGGGAAGAATCCACTCTCATTTGGGGCCCTTATGAGTACCGATACCTATCGTCTCTATCTCTCCCTCACCAAACCTCGTATCGGGGTGATGGTGCTCGTCTCTACCTTTATCGGCTACTTTCTGGCGAACGGCACCGTTGAGCCGCTTCCGAGGTTGCTCTTTACCCTCTTTGGAACCTTTCTCTCGGTTGCTGGATCCGCGGTGCTCAACAACTTTGTTGAGCGCGATACGGATAAGTTGATGGCGCGAACGTCTCGGCGCGTCCTGCCGACTGGCCAGGTGTCGCCAGCCAATGCTCTGGCGTTTGGGGTAACCCTCGTTCTTTCGGGCACGGCGATCCTCGTACTCCAGGTAAACCTCCTTACCGGATTTCTTGCGCTCTTGAGCGCCTTTCTCTACGTACTTGTTTATACTCCACTGAAGAGGATTACCTGGTGGAACACCGTAGTAGGGGCGATCCCCGGGGCACTTCCGCCCGTGGGAGGGTGGGCCGCCGCCAGCGGGGAGCTTTCGCTCGGGGCTTTGGCGCTCTTCTTAATTCTCTTTGTCTGGCAACATCCCCATTTCTATTCGATCGCGTGGCTCTATCGAGATGATTACCGAGAAGGAGGTCATCAGATGCTGCCAGCGATCGATGAAACGGGAGAGCGGACGGCGCGACACATCATGCTCTTCTCTTTTGTGCTTATTCCCGTGTCAATGGTGCCAACTTTTCTCGGCATGAGTGGCCTCGTATACGGGGCGGGAGCGCTTGGTTTAAGTCTCTACATGCTCTTTGCCGGATACCGATTTATCTCTCGGTGGGACGAGAGCTCTGCTCGTGGATTACTCCGGGCCTCGCTCTACTATCTCCCTACCGTACTTCTCCTCGCGGTTGCTGATGCAAAATTTCTGTCGTAGCTATCGCTCTCCCAGCTTTTTCTCTCCCATCAGTTCGGGGCGCTCTGTTTCCATGCGCGCGGGGCGCTCTGTTTTGAGCACCATCGTGCTCGGAGCGGCTCTTGCGCTCTTTGGTATGCTCGGTTGTGAGAGAGCGAGCTCCCCGAATGGTATTCGCGAGCTCCCTCGAATGGCTCCGGCCCCGGAGTTTTCTCTCACGGATAGTGTTGGGGAAGAATTCGTCTTTTCTGAAACTGCGGGGCGTGTGCGGGTGGTGAATTTCTTTTTTGCCCGGTGCCCGAGTATCTGCCCTCGGATTCAGGAGCAGCTCTCTCAGCTTCGGAAACAACATGAGGCTCGAGAGGACCTTCTCTTTCTCTCCCTCTCGGTTGACCCCGAGCACGATACTCCGGAGGTTCTCGGGGAGTATGCCAGGAAATACCGGAAAAATTCAGAGGAGTGGAAGTTTCTCACGGGAGATCTCACTACTATTGAAGGACTGCTCGCCAACGGGTTCCGGCTTTCGAGTGGGATGCTCCCTGATGAGCACAATACCCGCATCGTCCTCGTTGATGGGGAGGGGGTGATTCGGGGCTTTTATCAGGGCATGGATAAGGAGCATATCAAGCGACTGGGAAGCGATCTTGAGCAGCTCCTCTCGGAGTAGGGGGCCTCTCATCACAGTTGTTTTTGGTGTCTTGCGGCGGTATTCTGAAGCTCATTCACGGAAGGGATAAACGAAATGGATCTGAGAACTGGACTCGCAAATATGCTCTGCAACGGCGTCATTATGGATGTGGCGAATGTCGAGCAGGCTGAGATCGCAGAAGAGGCGGGGGCAGTCGCCGTGATGGCGCTAGAGCGCGTTCCCGCAGATATTCGGAAGCAGGGTGGGGTTGCACGGATGAGCGATCCACAGATGATCGAAGAGATTCAGCGAGCCGTAAGCATTCCGGTGATGGCAAAGGTGCGAATTGGACACCTCGCTGAGGCGCAGATCCTTGAGGCGATAGGGATCGACTTTATCGACGAGTCAGAGGTGCTGACGCCTGCTGATCCTTTTCGCCACGTGAATAAGAAGAACTTTAAGACGCCCTTCGTGTGTGGTGCGTGTAATCTCGGAGAGGCCATGCGGCGGATTAACGAGGGAGCCGCGCTGATCAGGACAAAGGGTGAGGCTGGAACGGGAAATATTATCGAGGCAACCCGTCACATGCGTATCATCACCGAAGAGCTTCAGGAGCTGAAAGGGATGACCGGGGCTCGTCTGGAAGATAAAGCGAAGGAATTTCGGGTGCCGGTAGAGTTGGTCACCTTAGTAGCAAAAGAGGGGAAACTCCCGGTACCAAACTTCGCCGCCGGAGGGGTGGCAACACCGGCAGATGCTGCCTTTGTGCGACAGTTAGGAGCTGAATCGGTATTTGTTGGATCTGGGATCTTTAAATCAGAGAACCCGCTTCCGTTTGCTAAAGCGATCGTTGCGGCTACTGCAAACTTTGACCAGCCAGAAAAACTTCTCGAGGTTTCTCGTGGTCTCGGAGAAGCGATGAGAGGCCTTGAGATCTCTGAGATCCCTGAACATGAACAGTACGCCGGAAGAGGCTATTGAGAAATTTTTGTTATGACCCGAATCGGCGTGCTCTCTCTGCAAGGGTGTAGCGGTCCCCATGAGAAGCACCTCGAAAAACTCGGAATAGATGCTCTCCGTGTTCGTTTCCCATCAGAGTTAGCCGAAGTTGATGCTATCATTCTCCCCGGTGGCGAGAGCAGCACGATGATCAAGCTGCTTCGGATCAATGGATTGTTTGACGAGTTAGCACGGTTTGTTCGGGAACGTCCGACCTGGGGAATCTGCGCTGGATCTATTCTCTTGGCGCAAGAAGTCGTAAATCCCACGCAACCCTCTTTCGGTGCGACTCGCATCCGAGCGGTGCGAAACGCCTACGGTTCTCAGCTTTACTCGAAAAAGAGTACGGTCTCCATTCCGCAGGGAAAAAAGATGAGTTCACCGTATTCGTTCGAGGTAGACTTTATCCGAGCCCCTCGCTTCGAACTCCTCTCGGATGAGGTCGAGGTGCTCGCCACGGGAGAAGAGGGAGAACCTATTATGGTGCGAGATCGAAACACCCTCTGCACCTCATTTCACACAGAGCTTGGAGAGGATTCTGGGCTACACGAATACTTTCTTCGTGAATTCGTGGAGAGCGTGTCGTCGTGAATGCTCGAGAAGAGAAAACTTTTTCTTTTCGCGCCATTTCCCGAGGAAGCGTTCTTCTGCTCGTGGTCTGTTTATTCGTCGTGTTGTGGGGAGCGTTCGTCCGTTTTTCGCGCTCTGGTGATGGGTGCGGGACCTCATGGCCGCTCTGTGAAGGAGCCGTGATTCCGACCTCTCCTCATATCGCGACCTGGATTGAATACGCACACCGTATCAGCTCCGGCCTCTTTGGAATTGGCGTACTGGCTCTTTTCCTCTTCGTTTTTTTTAGAAAGAGATCTGAAGCTTCTCCGATCCTCTCACGTCTCTTTCTCTTTGCCGCAGGCGCACTCTTTTTTACGGTGACCGAAGGGCTGATTGGAGCGGGGCTCGTCCATTACGAGCTCGTGGGAGATAACACATCCTTTCAACGAGCGCTCTGGTTGATGGGCCACCTCGGAAATACCCTTTTGCTCTTTGCTGCTCTTACCGGTCTCTTGCTTCAAAGTACTTTTCCTCACCATAAAATTCGATTCTTCCCAACGAAGAGCGGTGGAGTGGTACTCGGGGCATTCTTCGGTATCGCACTCCTCGGTTCGCTCGCTTCCCTGAGCAACACCCTCTATCCCTCGCAATCACTCGCTGGTGGCCTCGCACAAGATCTCTCCTCAGATTCGCCCCTCCTCGTACGGCTACGGATACTTCACCCGCTCATTGCTTCCGCACTCTCCCTCGTCTTTCTCTTCGGTATGAGATCATTCTTCGCCTTTTCTGCGGTGTCCGCTCGATGGCTTTCGGTCATCGTCATTGGGAATATCGGCGTTGGAGCGATGACCCTGCTCCTCCTCTCGCCCCTCTGGGGCAAGGTGACGCACCTCTTTCTTGCCGATCTCATCTGGCTTCAACTCGTAGCAGCAAGTCTATTTCCTTCACACCATCACGAGGAGCAGCAACCGACATGACCAACTTCACCCACCTCACCTTTGATACTGAGGCGACCGGTCTTCAGACCGCCGTTGATCAGATTATTGAGATCTCGCTACAGCTCAGCACGGAGAACCGAGAGGAAGTTCGGTTTCTCACGTGGCGGGTACAGCCCACGAGAGAGATCTCTGCTGGGGCGTACCAGGTCCACGGAATTCGGATGGAAGATCTCGCGGAAGCACCTTCGTTCCAGGAGATCGGAGCTGAGATACGAGAATACTTTGAGGCTGCCACCACCATTATCGGATACAACGTCACCTTTGACCTCCAGATCTTGCAAGCGGAGTTCCAGCGCCACGGTTTCTCTCCGCTCTCTCTTGCTGGAAAGTGTATCGTTGATCCACTCCAGATCTGGCGTGCTCTTCGACCACGTACCCTCCGTGATGCCTATAAAAAATTCTGTGGCAAAGAGCTCGTCGATGCTCACTCTGCAGAGGCGGACGTACGAGCGACCGATGAAGTTTTTCAGGCGATGCGAACTCATTTTGAGCTCGAGGATGCCACCCCGGCAGAGTTGATGGCGCTCTCGCTTCCAGCAGATTGGATCGGTATCAGCAACCAGATCCGGTGGCAGCAAGGTGAGCCCCACTTTAGTTTCGGAAAGGGAAAGGGAAAACCGGTCTGGGAGTACCTCCAGAAGGAGCCGCACTATTACCAGTGGATGAAAAAAGCGAACTTCCTGCCCCACGTCCTTGAGATCTGCGAGAAAGCCACTACTGAAAAAAAAGCAGATTTCCTCGGCTGGGTACGAGAGAATTATCCACAGCATTCTGCTCGGTAATATGCCGGAATGTCGTATGCATGTGCGTGTGTCGTGAAATGTGATATCGTCACCGAGTCTATCTGTCCCTCACATCTGGGAAGTGTCCCTATGAGTATTCGTACACTGCTTCTCTCTTTCTCGATCGCCCTCTTTGTTTTCTCATCATCAGCCGTTTCTGCAGAACAAGACCTTATCGCACAACACCGCATTGAGAAGGTTTCGGTGTTTCCTCTTTCTGCGATTATCGAACGGAGTGCCCAGCTCTCTCTGCCGAAGGGGAGTGGACGAAACACCTTTTTCTTTGATGGAGTCCCCGCAGGAATTGAGCTCTCTTCCCTTCAGGTAGAGGGCGAAGGGCGAGGAACGTTACTGATCTTCGGTGCAGAGCTTCAAAAACGCACCGTCATAGAGCCGGTAGGAGCAAAGCGTCAAGAACTTGAGGAGAAGATTCGAGAACTCGGGTATCAGCTCTCTGAAGTAGTCGCCCGTCAACAACGGCTCGAGAGTGAGAAGAAGCTCGTGCGTGCGGTTCCGCTTGGAGGTGATGGTTCAGAGGGAGTTCCACCTCGTTCAGTAGCAGAGATGAAGAAGCTCTTGGAGTTCGTTGCCTCTGGGGTGAGTCGCCGTGATCAAGAGCTTCTCGCTCTCCGAAAAGAGCTCTTTGAACTGAAAAGAAGGGAAGCGCAGTTGAAGAGTGAGTTAGAGAGACTCGGCTCGCCAGAGAAGACCGTGAGTAGTGTTGCGGTGGAGCTCTCTTCTCCGGAAGGTTTTCAAGGGGAGGTCACGATACGGTATGAAACCAGCCGTGGATCTGTCCGTTGGACACCTGCCTACCGCGTCCTGGCAGCACTCACCAATGAGAAGCCAGAGGTAACCCTCGAAATGTATGCGCTCCTTCAGCAGTATACCGGAGAAGCCTGGGAGGATGTTTCTTTAGAGATCTCAACCGCAGAACCTTCTCGAGGGCTGCAGAAGCCGACGGTTTCACCGCAGTATCTCGATATTATCCGTCCGATGCCGAAGCGGAGGCCGAAATTCAGTCAAGAAAGTGCTGCCGACGAGATGGCTGCTGCACCGCTCGCGATGGAGTCTGCCGTGATGAGTGAGCGATCGCGTGGTGGAGCTCGAGGCAAAGGTAAGACGGTATTCAGTCTCCTTCAGCACGAAGGGAGTGGGCCAGTCGAATTTTCTGTTCCTGGAAGAGTAACGATAGAGTCCGCTGGTAACGAAAATCGAATTCCGCTCTCTGAGAACACCCTCAGTGGAGAGCTGCACCATATCGCCGTTCCGAGTCGGCGGAGCGAAGTCTTCCGCGAGATCAAGATTGAGAATACCCTTCCATACCCACTCCTCCCGGGAAAGGTCGATATCTTTCTTGATGAGGCATATGTTGGCAATGAACACCAACTTGGAGCAGGACTTGTTCGGCCAGGAGAGCGTTTCCAACTTCCCCTTGGGGAAGCCCCATATCTCACCGTGTCGCGGGAGTTGCAGCGGTCCTTTGAGGAGGACTCAGGGATCGTTCGTTCCTTTCGGCGAATCGAAAAGAGCTTTGCGGTGGCACTTGAAAACCTCTCTTCGAAGCCAGCACGGGTTACCGTTCTGGAGCCAGCCCCGGTATCTCGGAACGAAAAGATCGAAGTTTCTCTGAAAAGTGTCTCTCCACCGGTAGTCCCCCAGGAGTCAGAAAAGCGGAGTGATCCGCGAGAAGGAATACTCGAATGGCAGGTAGAGCTCGCTCCGAAAGAAGAGAAAAAACTCTCATACCAGAGCGTGGTTGAGTTTAAAGCAGACCTTCAGGTTAGTGGGCTGTGAGGGGGGTGATGGACGAGTTTCAACTTGGTGGGGTTCTCCTCGGCACAGAAGCAAGCGAGGGAGGAGCGCTTTCGCCGTATTCCGTTGACCTCGGTATGCTCAACCGTCACGGCCTCATCTCTGGAGCGACCGGAACCGGAAAGACCGTGACTCTGCAAGTCCTGGCAGAGCAACTCTCTCGAGCAGGAGTGAGTGTCTTTGCTGCTGACGTCAAGGGCGATCTCTCCGGCCTCGCTGAGTCAGCACAACCTTCTCCAAAGCGAGAAGCGCGTCAGCAGAGACTCGGTATGGGGCAGATGGAGTACCGCCCAACACCACTCGCGTTCTGGGATCTCTACCAGCAACACGGAGTTGCTCTTCGCACTACCGTTTCAGAGATGGGCCCGCTCCTCTTCTCTCACATCCTTGATCTCAACACCATACAAACAGATGTTCTGCACCTCCTCTTCCGCTTTGCAGATGAAGAAGGACTGCTCCTACTTGACCTCAAGGATCTCACCCGCCTTATTCAGACAGTGTCGGAAAACAGAGCAACCTTTGTGACAGAGTATGGGCACGTTGCCCCGCAGACCCTCGGTGCTATTCGGAGGAGGATTCATGTCCTAGAGGATGTGGGAGGAGATCAGTTTTTCGGTGAGCCCGCCTTCGTCCTCCAAGACCTCTTTCAGACAGATTTCGGAGGAAACGGAATCGTTCACCTGCTCGATGCGACGACCCTTATCCGGGAGCCTCGACTGTATTCAGCATTTCTCGTCTGGTTTCTCTCAGAGCTCTTTGAAGAGCTGGAAGAGTACGGAGATCAGGAGCGGCCACGGCTTGTTTTTTTCTTTGATGAGGCTCACCTCCTCTTTTCGAAGGGGTCTCGGCAGTTACTCGAGAAGTTTGAGACCGTGGTGCGCCTAATCCGTTCAAAGGGGGTCGGAATCTTCTTTGTGACTCAGAATCCACTTGATATTCCGGAGAGTATCCGGGGACAGCTCGGCGCGAAGGTGCAGCACGCCCTTCGAGCACACAGTGTGAAAGAAAAGAAGGCGCTTCGAGTGCTCGCCGAAAGCTTTGTCGCGAACCCAGCGCTTGATACCGAGCGACTGATCAGTGAGCTTGGGGTCGGCGAAGCGCTCGTCTCCTTTCTCAACGAAGAAGGGATCCCAGAGTCAGTGCAGCACCTCTTGATAGCTCCTCCCGCTTCTCAGATCGGCCCCATCGCTCTTCCGAAGCGGAAAGAGCTCATCACCCGCTCTCCATTCTTCACGAAGTACCACCAGAGCCTCGATCGCGAAAGTGCCTACGAAATTCTCGAACGTCGCGCCAAAGAGCAGCAGGAAAACGTGGAGCCCCCAACCGAGAAAAAGCGCTCTTCCCGACGACAATCCGTCTTTGAGTCGTTCCTGAAATCTATCTCCAGAAGCATCGGCTACCAGATCGGCCGCCAGATCGTCCGCGGCATGATGGGATCCCTTTCGAGATGAAATAACTGAGAGGTATTTTCGAAACAGTTCCATCGTTAACGAGCTGCGGTAAGGTTTCTGCGAGAGTATTATTCCGAAGTGGAATCGAACTTTCCCCCCAAACAAAACTTCCAGGCTGGAACTACCCGTATTTCATGGCCGTCTCTCATTATAAATTCCTCTTCTGCATAGGTAACGATAGTGAGATGCGTGGTACCTAACTCCTGAGCAGCTTCAACGAGAGCTCTACATTCTCGTTCTTTGGTATTCTCGTCGTAGAGGGATTCACTCACTTGAATGAGGTGGATGAGATCATCTCGAACGAGGCAAAAATCAATTTCATAGCCGCTCTGAGTTTTATAGTAAGCAAACTTGGCTTGCTGGTGACGTAGGTGGATATAGATAATGTTCTCTAGGCGACTGCTTCTATTCTGTGAAAACCCAAAACTCAAAGCAGAGGCCAGCGCGTGGTCGATACAGTAGATCTTCTTTGGGTTAACCCGACGACGCTGTTCAGAATCAGTGAAGAGCGGAAGTGATTCAAGGAGGTAAGCATCTTCGAACCAAGATATGACCTCAGTAATGAGCTCTTTATCAACGCGATACCCTTGAGATCGAAGTTTGTTCGTCAGTTTATTAATCGTATAGAGAGAACTGCTCTGATGTATGAGCATTCGGCAGAGAGCTTCCACTGGCTTCGGATTCCCTACTTTGTGACGATCGATAACATCGAGGTAGATTGCAACACGGAAGTAGTCCTCCAATAAGCGTTGACGTGTGCTTGGATGAAGCTGAAACGCAGCAGGAAAACCACCTTCTTCAAAGTATTGATCGAATGTTTGTGAGAGCTGACCCCGTTCCAGTGCCGTGGTGCCGAGTGCCACAGTGCCGCTGTCTTTTATCCCGCTCCACGCGGCATACTCTGAAAAACTTAAGGGGAATACTTCATAGGTCAATGCTCGTCCGCGCATCGAGGTTGCGATTTCTCGGCTCAGGAGATGGGCCGACGAACCCGTGAGATAAATACGCTTCTGGCTGTCTCTGAGGAGGCGACTCACATATGCCTCCCAACCTGCAACTACTTGAATTTCATCCAGCATGATATAGAGTGTCGAAGCCGGATCATAGTCTGGGTAAACATGTGCAAAAGCCTCGATTAAGAGGGCAAGGTCACTTGATTCGATTGAGCTGAGTCTTTCATCAAAGAAGTTGATGTAGAGAATTTGAGAGGTTGAGATACCTTGTTCGAGAAGCTCCTCGGCGCGATGTTTTAAGAGCATTGTTTTGCCGCAGCGTCGTACTCCGATGAAGGCTGTGGCAGTGCTCTCGATTTCCTCGTACCCACTGGAGCGATATTTCACTGTTGGAAGGGCTTCTAATGCCCCCTCTGTGAGGATCTCGATAAAAACGTCCTTCATGAGGAAATGATGCCACAAGTGG
>JALEGQ010000073.1 GCA_022763385.1 bacterium | reverse complement strand
GAGCGTAATCATAGTAGAGATTCGAAAGGTCCACCCTGGTGTTATCGCAAGGCCCTGCGACTCAAGGCCCATGGAGATAAAGAGGGACTGAGCGAGAGCCAGAATGATCGTCCCCTGACGAGTATAACGGGTAAGGATTCGACGACCGGACTCTCCTTCCTTCTTGAGAGCATCCAATGCCGGAATCGCCGGGGTGAGAATCTGAACAATAATAGAAACACTGATGTACGGCATGATACCGAGGGTAAAGATCGAAAACCGCTCGAAGGACCCACCGGAAAACATATTGATCATGCCGAAGAGCGTCCCATCCTGGCTATCGAAGAGACTCCGAAGTTGCTCCACATCGATCCCGGGAGTAGATACGTAGACCCCGAGGCGATACACCGCGAGCATCAGAAGCGTAAAGAGTATACGATTCCGGAGTTCCGGGATCTTACCGACATCGCTTAAACCACCTACCATACCGCTCCTTCTTCGTGATTACTGCTCCTACGAGGGGCCTCTCCTCAGCTCACACCCGTGAGGAGACCCTTTCCGACATAGCTGCATACAACAACATAAACCCGCCAAATTTGGAAGAGATAGGAAGAGCGGAAATCTCCCTCGATACAAAACGGTGAGCATGCACATGCTGGGGAAGTCAACGAAAGTCCAAACAATGCGCACACTGCGCGGTACGACGCTTTCTGTAGACGCGCTATGACACCGTCTGGAAAGGGAATTGTTTAGCTGCTGCTCTCTGAGCTGCCTTTTTGTGACAGCATGACCGTCCCGCCAGCTTGCTCGATCTTTTCACGAGCCGAACGGGAGACCGCATCCACCTTCACCGTGAGCTTCTTTGTGAGCTCCCCGTCTCCGAGAATCTTCACTCCAGCTCCTTGCTTTGAGGAGATAGAAATACCTCGCTGCTCGAGCGACTCCCGAGTCACCTCCGCACCGTCCTCAAACGCCTCAAGAAATGAAACCGGCACCACTGCGTACCGATTACGCCCCATGAATTGCTGCGGAGAACGAAAACCCACTTTTCCAACACGGCGGTAGAGCGGCATCTGACCACCCTCGAAGTATGCTGGTACCGTGGCGCCAGAGCGGGAAAGCTGTCCCTTGTTTCCACGACCAGCAGTCTTCCCCCATCCGGAAGACTCACCACGGCCAACCCGCTTTCGGCGGTGTCGAGATCCGGTGGCTGGGCTCAAAGACTCGAGCTTCAGCGCTCCATTCTCTTCGGTGTTTTTTTCTTCTTGATCTTTCATTCTTTACTCACTCGTATTTTGAGTTATCGGCCTCAAAAGAGATTCTAGCCAAGCTCATCAACCGACACGAGGTGTCGAACCTTCCGAACCATCCCCGCAACAGGGCCGTTCAGCGGAAGCTCTTTTTCCTTTCCGATTCTGCCAAGACCGAGCGCCTCAAGTGTGCGCTTCACCCGTTGCGTTCGCCCACAGGTTCCCCGAATCTGCTTGACCCGAATGGTCTTCGCAGCGCCCTCTCCCAAATTTTTCTCATCACTCGTCATGATACTTTCTCACCGACATCTAAAATTTACTGCGCCTATCTAGTACAGTCTAGTACGGAGCGTATTGAAGCTCTTCCAAGGAGAGCCCTCGCATACGAGCCACCGCCTCTGGATCCTTCAATCGAAGAAGCCCATCGAGCGTTGCTTGAATAACGTTCTGAGCTCTGTTCGAACCGATACACTTTGTCCGAACATCGGTAATACCAGCTGCCTCAACTACCGCCCGCGCAACGGAACCAGCGATAACTCCTGTCCCTGGAGGCGCTGGTCGGAGAACAACAACCGCAGGACCAAACTTTCCAATCATATCGTGTGGGATAGTGGAACCACGAAGCGGTATCCGCACGAGTGATTTCCGCGCGGCCTCAGAAGCTTTGCGAATAGCATCTGGAACTTCGTTTGCCTTCCCGAGACCAAAGCCCACATGTCCCTGCCCATCACCGGAAACAACGAGGGCGCTAAAGCTAAAACGACGTCCTCCCTTCACCACCTTCGCAACCCGATTAATGGTAACGGTCTTGTCGGTGAGCTCCCCGCACTGCTCTGCTGATACCCGCCTCATATGAAGCATTTCTTTAAATCGCATGTATCACTCCTTCCTAAACTTCCTTCTCGCTTCCCTCAATGAAGCACGTTAAGCCTATGGCTCCTCTATACCTTCAGTCCGCCTTCTCGTAAGCCATCAGCAACAGCCTTTACTCTGCCGTGATACAGAAAACCATTTCGGTCAAACACCACCTCAGAGATTCCCTTCGCGGAACACTTCTCAGCAACCACCATTCCGAGCCCCCGTGCGGCGTGGACACTCTTCGCACTTTTGGAGGCCTCACCGTTCTCATTCTCCAGGGAGGATAGCTTCTTTTGCACGTCCTCATCTCGAGTCGAACCACTTACCAGGGTCTCTCCACCTTCATCGGTGATCACCTGCACATAGGTGTACTTATCACTTCGAAATATGCTCACCCTCGGACGGTTGGAAGTTCCAGATATCCGAGAACGAATTCGAAACTTTCTTCGATTTCTCGCATTTGATTTTCTTTCTTGCTTCGCCATCACACAGTTCTCTTCGTCAAACAGTCTCTTCTTTCTCTTACTAACGCCGGACCAAGCACCATCTCCGTCCGCATTAGAATTCTCAGTACCTTATTTCGCTCCGGTCTTCCCAGCTTTTCTCCTGACGTTCTCTCCAGCATACCGAATCCCCTTCCCGAGATAAGGCTCGGGAGGACACGCCGCACGAAGAGAAGCAGCCACCTGGCCAACCAACTCCCGATCGCAGGATTCAAGCACGATCTCTTGCTTCGAAACCTGTGCAGTAACCCCCGCAGGAAGCTCTACGTTATTCTTATGAGAATACCCCGTAGCCAATGTGATAACATTGCCCTTCAAAACGGCGTTAAACCCAACTCCCTGAAGCTCAAGCTTCTTGGACCACCCATCAGTAACCCCAACAACGGCATTCGATAAAAGGGCTCGCTGAGTCCCCCAGTTCGCCTTCGCCTGACGGGATATATCAACGTTCTTCACCGTGATCTCAGCCGACTCAATACTGGCAGTTACACTGCGGAGGAGGGGAACACTCACCTTCCCCTTCGGGCCCTCAATCTCGATTGAACTCCCCTTTGCCTGGGCCTTCACCCCCGATGGGAGTTGTACTGGCTGCTTTCCTACTCGTGACATCTTCGTTCCTGTCGTTCACACCACAAATTATAATTCTCTCTCGACAATGAATGCCTACCGGACAAAAGCGAGAATCTCACCGCCGATCTTCTCCCGGCGAGCTTTGCGGTCCGCCATAACCCCTCGAGAGGTCGAAATCACCGCTAGCCCCAAGCCATGCTCAACCTGGGGGACATCAGTTCCCTTCGTATACCAGCGTCGTCCTGGCTTACTCGCTCGCTGCATATCAAGAATGGCAGGTGCCCCATCAGCAAGATAGCGGAGCGCTACCTCAACCTCGTCGAACTTTCCCGACTCATCCTTCTCGGTTCGGTATCCCGCAATAAATCCCTCCTCCTGAAGGACCTGAAGAAACGCCTTTATCATCCGAGAAGATCGAACTCGAACAGACTGATGACCAGCCCGCTGTCCGTTTCGTATTCTCGTAAGGGTGTCCGCTAGGGTATCGGTTAACATCTCTTGCTCCTCTCTCTTCTACCAACTGCTCTTCGTCATTCCGGGAATAAGCCCCTTATGTGCATGTTCGCGAAGACATATGCGACACAACTTAAATTTCTTGTACACCGAACGTGGCCGACCACACACTTGGCACCGCGTATAGGACCGAACCTGAAACTTCGGCTTTCTCTCACACTTCACTAACAAACTTGTTTTTGCCACTCTTTCTCTCCTCTAAAACTTCGCTTATGCCGCCTCTTTTTGGGCTTCTTGTTGCTTTCGAAAAGGCATGCCAAGGTGTTGAAGCAGCGCCCTCCCCTCTTCGTTCGTTGTCGCAGTGGTCACAAAGGTAACATCAAGACCACGAACCTTATCGAGCTTATCGAGATCCACTTCAGGGAATACGATCTGCTCCTTCAATCCAAGGGTGTAGTTTCCACGTCCATCAAACCCCTTGGTAGGTGTCCCGCGGAAGTCTCGCACTCGCGGAAGCGCTACCGCAAAAAGTCGGTCAACAAAGTCATACATTCGGGCTCCCCGCAGAGTGACCTTCACTCCGATCGGCATCCCCTCACGCAGTTTAAAACTGGCGATCGACTTCTTTGCCCGTGTGACTACCGGCTTCTGCCCTGAGATCCGTGTGACTGCATAAACCACGTTCTCGATAGCCTTACTATTTCCAACCGCTTCACCAACGCCACAGTTGATGACGATCTTCTCCAACCGAGGAATCTGCATCACCGATTTGTACTGAAACTGCTCCTTGAGCTTTCCCACCACTATCTGATCGTATCGCTCTTTTGCTCTATCCATTTGCTTTCACTCTCTTCTCAATGACCTTTCGGGAAGGAGACACGGCTGAAAAACACCGCTACTCTGATTTCGCCGATATCTGCTCGAACTCTCCACTTTCAGGGTTCACATACCCCCTCACCTTCCGACCATCGTCGAGCCGGTGACTCTTTAATCGAACTGGCCTCTTCACCTTCTCAGCGTAGTACATCACATTCGAGAGATGAATCGCTGAAGGAATCTGCACCTTCGCACTTTCCTCTCCTGGCTGGCTTGCTCGCTTGTGCTTGGTCACGAGATTCACCCCCTCAACCACCACTCGATCGGCGCCACGAAATTCAAGTATGCGTCCTACTTTTCCTTTATTCGGGCGCTTATCTTTATTGCCACCCGAGATAACCATCACCTGATCTCCCTTGCGGAGAGCAGTTGATCGCTTTGCTTGCTTTCGCTGATTTTTGCTCATCTAAGCCTCACTTCCTCACAGCCTCATTACCGAAATTACAACACCTCAGGCGCCAGAGAGACAATTTTCATAAACCTCTTTCCTCGTAGCTCTCTTGCCACCGGGCCAAAGATACGAGTTCCCACCGGCTCACGTTGGTTGTTAATAAGCACAGCACTGTTATCGTCAAAACGAATGTACGACCCGTCATCTCGACGAATCTCCTTCGAAGTCCGCACAATGACTGCCTTGTGGATAGACCCCTTAGAGATCTTGGAATTTGGCAGAGCATCACGGACGGCGACGGCGATCACATCACCCACACCGGCATATCGCCTTTTCGAACCGCCGAGCACCTTGATGCAAACGACCTTCCTCGCACCTGAGTTATCTGCAATAGTAAGTAACGACTTGGGCTGAATCATTTTTAGACCTAATTTCTACACCTGATTTTTGACATCTCAAGAGCCTCCGCTGTGGGACTCCACTGTGGTACTCCACTGTGGTACTCCACTGCGGGACTCCTCCTTCACGGGCCAAAAAGCCCCACAACTCCTATGCCGCTTTCTCCACAATTCGAAGCATTCTCCACCGCTTTGTTTTGCTCAGCGGACGGGTTTCAATAATCTGCACCCGGTCACCAACCTTTGCTTCGTTCTTCTCGTCGTGAACGTGAAACTTCTTCGTCACTCGAACATACTTCTTAAAGGAGGGGTGCTTCATGAGTCGAACCGTCGAGACGACCAGCGACTTGTCCATCTTATCACTGACCACTACCCCTTCTCTCGTCTTCTGAAGACCTCGCTTTCGCTGCTTCTCGGCATTTACCTCAGCAACAAGCCCCTTTACCTCTTCTGCTTCCATAATTCTTCCTTCACTCATCAGGCCCCGCTCTCCTCAGCGGGCACACCCTTTAGGCGACCTCCGCCCTTCGAAACTTCTCTCCATACACCGTCTGAATCCGGGCAATCTGCGTTCTTACCTCCGCCAGTCGGTGCGACTGATCTAGCTGCCCGGAAGCCTTTCGGAATCGCAGCTTCATCTGCTCTTCAGAAAGCCCCAGTAGCCGCTCTTTCAGCCCCTCTTCGGTGAGCTCTCGAAGCTCCTTCAGATACTCTTTCTTCTTCATAACTTCCTCTCTTCCTACACCCCTTGCTCAAAGAGCCCACGCAAAAGTGGCCGATCGAAAAGGGCCTACAACACGAAAAGGGTCTACAATAAAGTGCGAGTCCTCTCAACAATAGCACACCGCACTGGCATCTTTGATGCCGCAAGCTCAAGAGCACGACGCGCCGACTCGCGATCCACCCCCGTTATCTCATACATGATACGACCAGCACGGACGGAAGCCACCCACTTGTCGGGAGCTCCCTTTCCCTTCCCCATTCGGGTTTCAGCAGGCTTTGAAGTGAGAGGCTTATCAGGAAAGATTCGAATCCACACCTTACCACCTCTCTTCGCTCTTCGAGTCATCGCGACCCGTCCCGCCTCAATCTGTCTCGCCGTTATCCAGCCGGAATCCAGCGCTTTGAGCCCGTAATCCCCGAAGCTCAGCTCTACACCACGAGTTTCCGCACCACGGAGGTGACGAACTCGCTTCATCTGCTTCCGATACTTTGGCTTCTTCGGCTGTTGCATCTCTCTTCCTTACTTATCTCTCACTCTGCCAGACCATCCCGCATTCGCAACGAAACGAGCAACTCCCCTTAGAGCTGCATCGCCTCAACAGGGACCTGCTCACCCTCTTCAAACTTCTCACCCTTAAAGATCCAGACCTTGATTCCGAGAATGCCGTAGGTGGTCTTCGCCTCAGCTACCCCATAGTCGATCTCGGCTCGAAGGGTATGGAGTGGAATTCTCCCCTCCTTGTACTGCTCTGTTCTCGCAATATCTGCGCCGTTGAGTCGTCCCCCAACACTGATCTTAATCCCTTCTGCCCCCGACCGCAGCGCACGCCCTACAGCGTCCTTCATCGCGCGACGAAAGTTTACCCGTCGCGAAAGCTGAAATGCCGCGCCTTCTGCCACGAGCTGAGCATCCATGTCAGCCTTGCGCGCTTCGATGATGTTGAGACTGATATCCCGCTGAACGAGATTTCGAAGCTTGCCACGAAGCTCTTCAATATCCTTCCCCTTCTTCCCGATAACGAGCCCAGGTTTTGCGGAGTAGATATTGATCTTCACCTTTGCAGCAGCCCGCTCGATCTCGATACGAGGGATCCCGGCCGCGTGAAGCTTTGTCTTCACGTAGTCCCGAATCTTTCTATCTTCACCGAGATAGCGTGCTGTATCCTTTGAATTACCAAACCAACGAGATCTCCACGTCTCGATTACACCGACTCGTAGTCCAAAGGGGTTAACTTTCTGTCCCATACATTCCTTTTCTCAACGGAGACATTCTTCAGCGGAGACATACCCCCGCACGCTCTTCCTTAAACTTTCCTACGGTAAATTCAACAGCGCCAATCCGCACCAAAGCAAACGCACCTGCAAAAGAAACAGCACCTACAAAACCGTGCCTCTTCTCAAAACCCCTACTCAAACCTTTCGATTTTATATTTAGGAAACAGGCCCCAAACACAAAAAAACCGTGCACCCCGCAGGAGAGTGCAATTACGGCAAGCTGGTAGACTAGCGAAATGCACTCGGCAAATCAAACCTACGGAAGCAAAATTGGATGGAAAAATTCGCTTTTTCACCTGCGAATAGCCTCAAAAGGACAGATCTGACCCTACTCCGGAAGCACCCTCAATCAAAAAGGTGGCACCAAGACCAGCCACACACCGACGAGTTCAGCCAATCGAGTCGCAACAGTGTCCCACAGCAGAATCCGAAGCTCTCGCCTCACGGAATGGCGCCCACCGGGTCGAAAACCAACCACGTCTACGGGCCAATCACGTCGACGATAGGAGACAGCGACAAAGGAGATAACGGCAAAAAATTAGCGGTCGAGCCGGGCCTAAATATACCGTCCCAGTTCAACGGTAATGTGCGAGGAGCGCTTGCGGATCGGGGTGGCTCTTCCCTGTGCTCGAGGGATAAACCTGCGGAGCGTCCGACCCATATCGACGTGCCCCCCGGTGACCCATAGCTCATCGACATCCGCCCCTGACTGCTCAACGGCGTTTGCCATGGCGGACTTCAAAAGTTTGTGGATGAGCTTCGCTCCCTTTGTTGGATGAAATTCAATCGCATTAAGAGCAGGCTCAAGTTGCTGCCCTTTTACAATGTCGAGAACGAGTCTCGCCTTCCGGGGAGGAATCCGCACGTGGCGGAGAGTTGCCGTCGCAACGGTCTCGCTAATCTTCTTTTTTCCCGATGATGCCTTACCTGAACTTGCCATCTCTTCCTCAGCTTCGCTCTTTATACCTTTAGCCTTCTAGCGTTTGGCGACAGCATTGCCACCTCACCAAACACCACCCTTGATCAAAAATGCCTACTTCCGTGAGTGGCCGTTATACGTTCTCGTTGGCGAGAACTCCCCAAGCTTGTGCCCCACCATGTTATCGGTAACAAACACCGGAATAAACTTTTTCCCGTTGTGGACCGCAAAGGTCAGACCAATCATGTCTGGGATGATAACCGACCGTCGAGACCACGTCTTAATCGGCCCCTTGTGAGCTCCACTCTTCGCACGATCAACCCATTTCAATAGGTGGTCATCAACAAACGGCCCCTTTTTTAACGATCTTGGCATAACTCTATCTCCTCAAATTCATTCGGGCGTACTATTATCGCCTATTCTTCTTCCCACGCCCACGAACGATAAACCTATCAGTACGCTTGTTGTGGCGAGTCTTAAACCCTTTTGTTGGTTTCCCGCTCGGCGTACACGGATGTCTTCCACCAGCGGACTTTCCTTCACCTCCACCCATCGGGTGATCAACCGGGTTCTTCGCAACTCCCCGGGTGTGAGGCCTCCGAGCAAGCCATCTGGACCGACCAGCCTTCCCGAGCGAAATGTTTTGGTGCTCCGCGTTAGATACCTGCCCGATCGTAGCACTACAGGCGAGAAGGATCTTCCGCATCTCACCCGACGGAAGTTTCAAGAGAGCATACTTCCCCTCCTTCGCCACGAGTTGAGCTGCCGCCCCCGCAGAGCGAACGATCTGCCCTCCGTGCCCAATCTTCATTTCAACATTGTGAACAGACTGTCCCGTCGGAATCTTTCGGAGAGGGAGGCAGTTCCCCACCTGAATCTCTGCCCCTTCACCGCTCATCACCGTTGCCCCGACCCGCAACTTGGCTGGAGCGAGAATATAGCGCTTCTCACCATCCGCGTAATGAAGCAATGCGATTCGAGCCGTTCTATTCGGATCGTACTCTATAGCGGCAACGGTAGCGGGAACTCCAACCTTCTCTCGCCGAAAATCAATCTGGCGATATCGTCGTTTATGCCCACCACCCCGGTTGATATTCGTGCTGCGACCAAGGTTATTTCTCCCTCCGGTCCGTGAAATCTTCTTCAAAAGACGCTTTTCTGGGGCTTTAGAAGAAACCTCGGTAAAATCAGCTACCGTATAGTACCGCCGGCTGGGGGTTGTTGGTTTAAACTTTTTGAGTGCCATTTCTCTTCACTACCAATTATATTTACAGTCCCACAACGAAAACACCTACACTTGGTGTCTTCGCTCTCACTCCTCTCTCAAACTCTCCGCTACAGCCCCTCTACGAGATCAATAGCTTGACCAGGCCCAAGATGAATGTAGGCCTTCTTCCTCGATCGCGTCATCCCAGCCTGAGCGCCACGACGCTTTTGCTTTCCCCGACAGTTCATGGTCTTTATGCCAAGAACCTCCACCTCAAAGATGTTCTCTACGGCAGTGCGGATAGAGGCCTTGGTTGCCTGAGGAGCAACTTCGAACGCAACAATGGAGCCGTCTTCACCCATACCAGCGGTCTTCTCGGTGATAATCGGCCTGAGCAAAACTCCATAATCAGCTGGAGTGCTCTGTTTTCCTTTCTGATTTCCTTTTGCCATCTCTCTTACTCTCTCATCAACGCTCTACTCAAGCAGCGCTTTACGGTCACTCTTGAGACTCACTCTTCCAACGTCCCTCCCCCACCGTATACCGGAAACCGATCACGCCGAGAGGGCTCTCTGCTTCTGACTACTGCTCTCCTGCTGCCTTACGAGACCCCTTCGAATTCTCTATCTGACCTTTGAGCCGCTCCTGAACCGCCTTCAACGTCTTCTCACTCATCAGCAAACGGTCTGCATGAACGAGGTCGTACACGTTGAGACCTTCTTGCTGAAGACATGAAACTCCCGCGATATTTCGAGCTGAAATCGCAGCGGCCTCTTCGCCCTCGGAAAAGAGAAAGAGAATTTTCTCATCTCTCCCCTCTCCGCCTCTGAGATTCAGGGTGCCGAGAAGCTCAACAAACTTGCGGGTCTTCGGTGTCTCAAAACCGAGACCATCAAGAACCGTAACCGCTCCGGAACGAGCCTTCTCAGAAAGTGAACCGAGAAGTGCCTTTCGCTTCATCTTCGATGGCATGCGGTATGAATAGTCTCGCGGCTGCGGGCCGAAGATAACAGCACCTCCTACCCAGAGCGGAGAATTTCTTGTTCCAGCACGAGCACGCCCTAGCCCCTTCTGCTTAAAAGGCTTTCGACCACCACCCCTCATGCGAGCGAGGTTTAGCGTCGCGTGAGTTCCCGATCGTTGACGAGCTCGCTGCCACCGCACAACATCGTGAACGACGCTCTGCGCAACCTGAACACCAAAAACGGCCTCATCCATCTCTACGGCCCGTACTTCATCACCGGAAGCATTCTTCACTGGGAGGTCCATAATCTCTCTTCTCTCTTCAAACTCAATCCGTATACTCAACCAACAGGAGGCAAACAAACGCCCCTAGGCAACTCTAGGAACGGAACCCTCTCGGAATCCTCTTTACGCCGCCTTACTCGCCCCCTTCTTCTGGGCTTTTCGCAAAGTGACAATCCCATTTATCGCCCCAGGGACAGCACCCTTTACCAGGATAACGTTCTTCTCCGGAAGAACATCAACGACCCGAAGATTCATCTTCGTCACCGTTCGTCCCCCCATCTGCCCAGGCATCTTCTGATTCTTCCAGACACGACCTGGAAATTTCCGACACCCGATGGAACCGATATGACGTCGCATCTCATGCGTTCCACGAGTAGCAGGCTGCCCCCGCGTTCCAAATCGCCGCACAACTCCCTGAAATCCCTTTCCCTTACTGGTTCCAGAGATATCAAGAAAATCTCCCTTCTCGAAGACTTCGCCAACAGAGAGCTCTTTCCCGACCTCGTTCCACTCCAAAGACTCCACATCACACCGAAATTCACGCTGATGTGAAAAGGCACCTTTTTGAGCCTTAGCGAAGTGGCCGGCTTCCGCCTTATTTGCGCGCTGTACCTTCTTCTCTCCAAATCCAACCTGAACGGCACTGTATCCATCCTTCTCAACGGTCTTCACCTGAAGCACCACATTTGGACCGGCTTCAATGACCGAGACTGGAACAGACTTGCCGTCCTCAGTGAAGACTTGCGTCATCCCTATCTTTCTCCCGAGGAGACCTTCTTTATAATTCTTTGCTGTAGACATCACCCTGCTCTCGTCAATAAAAAACTCTCTTGGCTATTCGCTCTCAGAAATCGCCTACTGAAGCTTCAGCTCGACCTCAATACCTGTTGACAGTTCAAGCTTTCCCAGCTCATCAATGGTTTGCTGAGTTGGTTCAAGAATATCGAGAAGCCGCTTATGGGTACGGATCTCAAACTGCTCGCGGGACTTCTTATCCACGAAGGTAGATCGGTTCACGGTAAACTTTTCACGTCGAGTCGGAAGCGGAATGGGGCCCGCAACCCTTCCTCCAGTCCGTCGAACGGTGGAAACAATCTCTGAAACTGCCTTATCAAGAATTTTGTGGTTGTATCCCTTCAACCGTATTCTGATTAACTGCCCACCAATCATACACTCACTCCGTAAACCGGCTCTACATTACCTGAAATCTCTCGCCGCTCTCCTGCGGCATCTCTGATTCAAAGACCCCACACTATGAACGAAGTTGCCGTGCTTTTCAAGAAATCGGCCGGTAGTATCTGCTCTACACGAAAAAAATCCCTTCTGCTGCGACAACCAGCAGAAGGAGCCTCAAGGTCCAAAATTTTTGACCCCTTATGACAAAAAAAGGGCTCGCCAGCATCCGCTAGCGAGCCCTCTTTCCCGCTCTCAGGCGATTCTCTCCGCCTCAGGCAAGCTAGTGCCACGCCCCAAAGTTTTGGAACGCCCTACCAGTTTGACTAGCGTGGCACTTCTTCCGGCGAAGGCCGGAACCCCCGGACGGAAAACATCTGATTCCGCTACTCAATTACCTCAGTAACAACACCGGAACCAACGGTTCGTCCACCTTCACGAATCGCGAAGCGAACCTGCTTCTCCATCGCAATATTCTGGTGAAGTTCAACCTCAAGAGTAATGTTATCCCCCGGCATCGCCATCTCAACTCCCTCTGGAAGGGCGATAGAACCGGTAACATCGGTTGTCCTGAAGTAAAACTGCGGACGGTAGCCGGTAAAAAACGGCTTATGACGTCCACCTTCTTCCTTCTTCAGAATATAGGCCTCAGCCTTAAACTTCTTGTGCGGAGTAATTGAACCCGGCTTGGCAATCACCTGCCCTCGCTCAATATCATCCCGCTTCAAGCCACGGAGGAGGATACCGACGTTATCGCCAGCCTCGCCCTGGTCGAGCATCTTCCGGAACATCTCTACCCCGGTCACGGTGGTCTTCTGGGTGTCAGAGAGACCGACAATTTCGATCTCTTCACCTACCTTCACAACCCCTCGCTCGACACGCCCAGTTGCAACCGTCCCCCGTCCTTCGATGGAGAATACGTCCTCAACCGGCATAAGGAAGTCTTTATCGACATCCCGCTCTGGAACAGGAATGTACTCATCAATCGTGGCGAGAAGCTTGTCGATACCGCCAATACCGAGGTCTCCCTCATCTCCGTTCAGAGCCCCAAGAGCACTTCCTTTCACCACTGGAGTATCATCTCCTGGGAATCCGTACTCATTGAGGAGGTCACGTACTTCCATCTCAACAAGCTCGAGGAGCTCTTCGTCATCGACCAGATCCACCTTGTTGAGGAACACAACGATCTTCGGAACACCAACCTGGCGTGCGAGAAGAATGTGCTCTCGAGTCTGAGGCATCGGTCCGTCAGAGGCACTCACGACGAGAATAGCCCCATCCATCTGGGCAGCACCGGTGATCATGTTTTTCACATAGTCAGCGTGGCCCGGACAGTCAACGTGGGCGTAGTGACGGTTCTCTGATTCGTATTCGACGTGAGCACTTGCGATCGTGACGGTCTTCGTCTCATCCCGCTCTGTTCCGCCCTTCGCGATATCTTTATATGAAAGCCCCTCAGCAAGACCACGGTTCGCCTGCGTGTTTACAAGAGCCGCAGTGAGAGTTGTCTTCCCGTGGTCAACGTGTCCGATTGTTCCCACGTTTACGTGTGGTTTGGTACGGTTAAACTTCTCCTTTCCCATAGTTTCTCTTCCTTACGTAATTATCTCCAAATACTCATTTTAACGACCCGGCGATCTTTTCACTCAGCGACTCTAGCACCCAGCGACCTCTGCATAAAAGCCTTTGCATAAAAGCATTCTCATCGCATCGAAGTCCACACCACGTGAATCTCCCGATACAACCGGAATGGATGTATTACACTACCCACTCACAAAAATCGACCCCGTGAGAGAGAAAAAACTTGAAATCTCTCCAACTCCCAGGGCACCCAGCCCTACCGAGAGGCTATTGTCTCCGCAATGTGAGAGGGGACCTCCTCGTAATGGTCGTATTCCATGACAAATGTAGCCCTCCCCTGGGTGTTTGAACGGAGATCTGTGGCATATCCAAACATCTCCGCGAGCGGCACCTCAGCGGTCACTACCTGCGCACCTGCTCTCGCATCCATGCCCTGAATCTTTGCTCGACGCCGATTGAGGTCACCAACGACATTGCTCGTAAACTCCTCCGGAGTCACTACCTCAACCGCCATTACCGGCTCAAGGAGCTTCACCCCCGCCTTCTGAGCCCCTTCCTTTACACACATCGAGCCTGCAATTTTAAAAGCCATCTCACTTGAGTCAACTTCATGAAAACTCCCGTAAAAGAGAGTTACCCGCACATCAATAACCGGATATCCGGCGTACACCCCACTTTTGAGGGCCTGCTCCACCCCACTTCTCACCGCCGGTATGAACTCCTTCGGGATCACGCCCCCCTTGATCTCTTCGACGAACTCAAACCCCGTTCCCGCCTCAAGCGGTTCGAGCCTCAGGTGGACGTGGGCAAATTGTCCCTTTCCACCTGTCTGCTTCACGTACTTCAGCTCATGCTCGGTAACAGGGGCGACCAACGTTTCTCGGTAGGCCACCTGCGGCTTCCCGACGGTGGATTGAACACCGAACTCTCGCTCAAGCCTGCTCTGAATCACATCAAGGTGTAACTCTCCCATCCCGTGCAGAATCGTCTGGCCACTCTCGGCATCCACGTCGACTCGCAGGGAAGGGTCTTCTTTCCCAAGTTTCATGAGGGCGAGCCCCATCTTTTCTTCATCAGCCTTTGAGCGAGGCTCTATAGCGACTCCGATAACTGGGTCCGGCGCATGAATACTCTCGAGCAAGATCGGATGCTTCGGATCACACAAGGTATCACCGGTGTAGGTTTCCTTCAGTCCAACCGCTGCCCCGATATCTCCAACACCAAGCTTTTTCACCTCTTCCCGATTATCCGCATGCATCCGGACGATCCGACCGATTCGCTCCTTCTTGTCGCGAGTAGAGTTAAGAATCGTAGTTCCCGCCTCGAAGGTGCCAGAATACACCCGAAAAAAGGTCAACACCCCCACAAAGGGATCGGTAATAATCTTAAAAGCAAGGGCGCTAAACGGCGCATTCTCCTCTGCGGCACGGGTAATCGGCTTTGACTCATCAGTATCATTCGGGGCATACCCCGTCACTGGAGGCACCTCAAGAGGAGAAGGAAGGTAGTGAATGACCGCATCAAGAAGCGGTTGAACCCCCTTGTTCTTAAAGGCACTCCCACCGAGCACTGGGAAGATCTCCCGTGCTAGTGTTCCCTTCCGAATGCACCTTCGAATCTCGTCAACGGAGAGCTCCTCCCCGGAAAGATACCGATTGAGAAAATCGTCATCACACTCAGCAATCGACTCAAGCATGAACTCACGTTGCCGATCTACCTCGTCTTGAAGTTCGGGGGGGATAGGTCGCGTCTCGTAACTCGCCCCTTTCGTCTCATCCGAATAGTAATAGGCCTCCATAGCCACGAGGTCCACGACTCCTTCAAGGTAATCCTCTTTTCCGATCATGACCTGCAACGGTACCGCCTTCGCATCAAGGCGCTCCCGAATGGTTTCGATGGCCCCAAGGAAATCTGCTCCCGTCTTATCCATCTTGTTGATAAAGCAGAAACGAGGCACGTTAAATCGATTTGCCTGACGCCAAACCGTCTCGGACTGGGGCTCCACCCCGTTCACCGCATCAAAGACAGCGACCGCCCCATCGAGCACTCGCAGGCTCCGCTCAACCTCTATCGTAAAATCAACGTGTCCGGGAGTATCAATAATATTGATCTTATGCTCGGGCAGCGTCCCATCAGCCCCCGCCCACGTACAGGTCGTGGCAGCCGAGGTAATCGTAATTCCCCGCTCTTGCTCAAGCTCCATGTAGTCCATGGTAGCAGCGCCCTCATGCACTTCTCCGATCTTGTAATTAATCCCGGTATAGAAGAGGACACGTTCGGTAGTCGTCGTCTTCCCAGCATCAATATGCGCCATGATGCCGATATTTCTCGTATGGATAAGGTCACTCTTCCCCACACCCAACTCCTTTCCTGAGATCGCTACACCCTCTACCAGCCAGTGAGACCACAACCCTCATACGAGTAACACATCCTCACGTGAGAGGACAGATCCCGGCGATAAGGTCGGAAAAAGCACCCGTCGAAGACAAAACGAAAAAGAATCCTAAAAACGGATCTTAAAAACGCCCGATCTCAAAACCGAAAGTGTGCAAACGCTTTGTTTGCATCAGCCATACGGTGAGTATCTTCTCTTTTCTTCACCGCACCACCTCGATTTTCGAACGCATCAAGGATTTCTCCAGCAAGACGACCAGAGAGCGTGCGCTCGGAGCGTGCCTCAGTCGAAGTCTTCAACCACCGGAGCGCAAGAGCTTGCGAGCGCTTTGGACTTACCTCTGTTGGAACCTGATACGTTGCTCCCCCAACCCGCCGAGAACGCACCTCAACATTTGGCTGAATATTCTGGAGCGCTTTATGAAACACCTCAATCGGGTCGTTGCTCGACCTGTTCGCGATAAGCTCCAGCGCATCGTAAAGAGAGCGTTCTGCAACGCTCTTCTTCCCGTGCTTCATGAGAATGTTTACCGCCTTTGCGAAGATCAGGTCTCCGAACTTTGGATCAGGAAGAATCTCTCGAGTAAAATCTTTCTTTTTCCGTGTCATCTCTTTTCGTTTTCCTCTTCTCTTCTCTCTTCAGAAAGCTCTACTTGGGCCTCTTCGCACCGTACTTCGAGCGCCCCTGCTTCCGGTCTTGAACCCCATGCGCCTCAAGCTTTCCACGGATAATGTGATAGCGAACCCCTGGCAGGTCCTTCACCCGCCCCCCTCGGATAAGGACCACAGAGTGCTCCTGCAGGTTATGACCTACTCCAGGGATATAACTCGTAACCTCCACCCCAGTCGTCAATCGAACCCTCGCCACCTTTCGCAGGGCTGAGTTCGGCTTTTTCGGCGTTTGAGTATATACACGGGTACACACCCCTCTTCTCTGAGGACACTTTCGAAGTGCTGGACACTTCACTCGAGAGCTCTTTGACCCTCGACGCTTTCTTACGAGTTGGTTAATGGTTGGCATAATGCTCGTCAGTTCTTTACCGAGTGCGCTCTCTATTCGGGACACTCTTTACACAGTACAACGGTTACACAGTACAACGGAGACCCGCCCCTGCAATTTTGGGGCTACTCCGAATGAGGAGGGTACGGTTTTCCCCCGGAATACTCAACCTTTTGGCCCAGTTTTCTGAGAGAGCACCCACCCTCGCATCTCATCCGCCAACTTCACAAAAAAACAGAAGCGTATTCAAATACTTACACCAAACCTCATGGGTGTCTGACACCCGTTAGGTTTGGAACTTATCGTCTTGAGGGCGAGAGAAGTGTGAGCGAAGTGCCGGGGATAATCGCTCTTGGAAGGCTTTCCTCCCGGAACCGACGGCATAGGCCTGATAGTGAAGAGGTTGCTTTTCTGCGTAGTGCTGATGGCTGGCCTCCGCGGGGAAGAAGGGCTCGGCGGGGAGGATCTCTGTTTGAATCGGCTTGGGGAAAATACCGCTCTTTTCCAGTTCGTCTCGAGAGCGCTCAGCGCACTGACGCTGCTCTTCTGAATAGGTGAAAATGGCGGTGGTGTAGTGGTGGCCTCGGTCCGCAAATTGGCCGTCCCCTTGCGTCGGGTCTATCGTCATCCAATACACCTGAAGAAGCTCTTCGTATGTGGTCTTACTCGGGGAAAAGAAAAGATGTAGTACCTCTCTGTGCCCAGTCCCCCCGGCACAGACCTGCTCATACGTTGGAGCCTCAACATCTCCCCCGGCAAACCCAACGGCGGTCTCATGGACTCCCGCTAAAAGTTCAAAGGCAGGCTGGAGACACCAGAAACACCCTCCTGCAAACATGGCTTCGTGAAGATCTCGCCCATCCTTCATGCAACAACCTCCGAGATCACCTTTCCTTTTCCATCTTTTGTCACATAGAAGGGCCGATCTTCTACCTCGTATCCGAAATCTGGCGCTATTCCGAGCAGGTGATAGAGAGTGGCGTGAACGTCACTCACTGAGACCGGATTCACTACTGCTTCACAGGGGAACTCCGGCGAGGTTTCTCCGTACACCGTCCCAGGCCTTACCCCTCCTCCAAAGAGGGCCACGCTCCCTGCGCCGATAAAGTGCCGGTGCAATCCGTATTGGGCGGGAGCAGAGAGGGTAAGCGGCACCTCTTTCCCATTGGTATTCCCAGGGTTTTTACCTGCCACTCGGCTGAATTCAGAGGCAACTACCACGAGGGTCTCATCGAGTAATCCTCGCTTCTCAAGATCAAGGAGGAGCTGCGCTATAGGGGCGTCTATCTGTTGCTTTAGCTCTTTCGTTCTCAGATGTCCATTTTTGTGAGTATCCCAATTGCCGAAGGGAACATACTCGGAAGTGACTTCGACAAAACGACTTCCACTCTCAATTAACCGCCGAGCCAGGAGACACCCGAGACCGAACTTCCCCGTATTGTAGATTTCATAGGAATGAGCAGGTTCATCACCGAGTCGAAAAGCATTGTGCACCGGCGAAAACAGAAGCCGTTCGGTGCGCTCCACAGAACGAACAAGCGCCTCTTCGTGATAGTCAGAGATCCCTTCCCCCCCTCGCATCTCCACCATCTTCTTATAGAGGTCCAGCCGCTGCTGTAAACCACGACGACCCAGACGAGCCGGCGGCTCAAGACTGGCGGTCGCTTGCGCAGGATCAGCGATATGTAAGGGGCCAAACGCGCTTCCCAAGAATCCTCCGGTAAAAAAAGCACGCACCTCCTCCTCTCCAGAGAATGAAAACTGCTGTCCGATCTCAACAAAGGGGGGAGCAAAGTCGTTCCGCGGAGAGAGGATATGAGAGATCCACGCTCCCAGATGCGGGGCCAACACGGTCAATGGCGGGACGTATCCGGTATGCCAGTGGTATTGGTGACGGGTGTGAAGCACGGGACCGAGATCTGGAGCTTGAACGGTACGAATAAGAGCACCACGATCCATCACCTCCGCTATGCGCTCTAAGCCCGCAGAGATCCGCAGACCATCCACTGATGTGGGAATTGCCGAGAAGGTAGAAAGCACACGACGGCTATCGAGCCCCTTCTCGTACGGCACCACCACCTTCGGATCGAAGGTCTCGGTATGAGCCATTCCCCCGGCCAACCAGAGGAGGATGACGGATTTCGCTTTTCCCCCAGCCGGCTTCTGCATGCCCGGAATGGGCCGAAATCGATGGGCTGCCCCTACGGAAGAAGGAGCCAAAAAGCCGGGGCCAGCAAGCGCAAAAGTTGAAAGAGCAGCACGCCCAAAAGATGAGAGAAAATCACGACGCTTCATGTCACGATACAGTATATCAGCCCTGCACTATCGCCTATAGCGAACCTCCATAAAAAAAGGGAAGGCTTTCGCCTTCCCTTCTGGTACGTCCACCTCTGAAGAGCATCGCTCTTCAGAGATATGGGTCCATTCCTTATGCGATGTTCTCGTCGTTGAAGAACGTTGCAACAAGAGAGCGGAGAACAAACGCACCCACTGCCACTACGAGCAGACCAAGGGCCGCCTTGTACTGCCCGAAAGCAGAGCTCACAATAGCGCTAATTCCTGCCGCTACCATGATAAGCGCCCCGAAGCTTCCCTCGAGGTAGGTGAATATCGCGTTAATGATCTCATCGATCCGCTCATCGTTGTACTGGACGTCATATCGCTGATCCGTCTGAGCGAGAGACATCTCACCAGTACCAAGCGCGATAATACCAATACCCACGAGAAAACACATCGAGAGACCCTGCACCTTACTCGGAGCAGCAACAAGCGCTCCAAGGTACTGTCCCGCTGACCTATACGTTTTTCGTAATGAATTCATCATGACTGATTCCTTCTGTGAACCTTATGTAAGTATATAAAAACCGACCCAAGCTCTCTCGGGTCCCAGACTATAATTGAGTTATGACGGACTCTCCGCCAAAAGTCACATATATTCAGAGATCGGCCGCTGATTTCCCACAAAATGCTGTAAATTCAAGATGTTAAACCTCACTGAATAAGAAGAAATTCTGGCGAGACAAGGAGACTCCAGATGAGGTGCTCTCCTCCCTTTCGAAGCTGCTCGAGAAAAAGTTTTCGCTCTTCCGGAGAGATGCTTCGCCCCAGAAGTTGCTCAATGTCTGCCAGCGGCGTTTCCCGTCTAGCGAGCTCAGCCGCTATAAATCGGACGAGAGAATCCCAGTGAGGATGAGTGGCGATCTCCAAGATCTTGGGACTACTAAAGCGAGTGTCCCTCCTGGAGGTAACCTGAGTACGGTGTGGGCGGCCGAAGGAAGCGAGGAGCGGAGTATGCTCCCGGAGAGCAGCGTGCGATGGAAGATTTTCAAAGAAGAGAATCTCCAGTGGCACGGATCCCTGAACCCTCAACGTCACCTCACGTGGATCATCGCCAACTTGAGGTGCGAAGCGCACCGTTCCCAACCCGAAAAAAACAAGCTGCTCCTCCGTCTCCTGTTCCGACGAAAGGAGGAGCGCTCCCTCTTCTGAGAAGGAGTAGTATTCCCGAAGAGCCGAACGAAGTCTTGCTCCCGAAAAAGCAACCGAACTTTCTTTCTTGAGAACCTTCTTCCGCCCTCGCTTTGAATAGGGGGCGAAAGAGACGAGCAGATCTCGGTGAGGAGCAAGGAGATAGCGCACTTCCTCCCCCGGCTTCGCCCGTACTGTTCTGGTAACATACGGAAGGTTTCTCTTCAGATCCCCTTCGGTATACGGACCACCCACACGAAAGAGTGCCGCAAGAGAGTCGAACACCGCTTCGGCCGGAAGAGGGCGATAGACCGGCCCCTCAAATCGATACGAGAGTGATGGTTCGAAGATCTGCTCCGATGCTGGCTGCGATTCTCTCCGATACGCCTCGCTCGTCACGATCTGCGTGAGAAGCCACTGAATATCGTAGCCGTGTTGGACAAAGCTCGTTGCCAACCATCGAAAAAGGTCCTCATCCCAACCGAGGCCAACCATCTCATCAAGTGGCTCGACAAACCCACGACCGAAGAGCTTTGCCCAGATCCGATTCACAAAGTTTTTCGCAAAACGGCCATTCTCGGGATCGGTGAGATCTCGGCCGAGCTGCACCAGTCGCTGCTTCCGTCGAGCACCATCTCGAACAGTATTCAGCTCCGGAAAGAGAAAGCGAGGTGCTGCCTTCTCACCGTGCGACTTCCCACATTCAAAGATCTCAAGGGGTTCTTCGGCAAAGACACTGGCAAGCGCATACGAATCTTTCAATTTCCACGAACTCGTAAAGCTATCGTGACACGAGGCACACTTGAGATTAATGCCAAGGAATACCTGACCAACATTCTGAGCAGCTTGCATCTCAGGACGCTCATTCGGACCGACATCACCTGGCCAAAGAATCCCCCGAATAAAGCCAACAGAGTGACGATCCGGGGCAATCAGTTTCCGAACAAGAAGATCGTACGGCATGTTTTCGCGAAGTGACTCAAGCAGAAAATTGGTAATCGTCTTTCTTCTTCGCTTCGGGTTTTTCTGGCTAAAACCCGGCCCCGTATAGTCATTTCGAAGAAGGTCATTCCAAAAAGGCAGCCATGCCATGGCATATTCCTCGTGCCGGCTGAAGAGCTGCGCTACCAGCTCTTGCTCCTCCCCTCGGGACACCCGTGCCACTGCCTCCCGCTGTTCAAGACGGGTCGGAAGACGACCCAAGATATCGAGATAGAGTCGACGAACAAAACGAGATTCAGAGACAAGAGATTCTGAGGACACGTTGTTTTTTGTCTCAGAAAACGCCAAAAACCGATCAATGGCATTCGACTTCTCCTGACACGGAACACAGCTCGGCGGACGAACGGGAGAAAGCATCTCCTCCGCCCCCTTCCGCCTGCTCACTGTCTGCGGCGCAGCAACACTCCCCTCCTCTTCATCCCAAGGCATCCCATCATCTATCCACCGACGGAGCATGCCGATCTCAAGATCGGTCAGGAGCTCTCCCTTCTCCGGCATAAGACGATCTGGCTCAAGCCCAGCCACTAGATGGATAAGAGCACTCTCTTCACTCCTCCCAAGAACGACAGCGGGGCCCTCCTTTCCACCACGGAGAAGATCGGCCCGAGAGTTCATCTGAAACCCTCCCTTCCGCTTTCCATTCATATGACACCGGGCGCACCGCTGCTCAAAAATAGGGGCAATATCTTCCCGAAATCGCACCGTGCCGCTGTTTGGATGGGGGAGTCGAGCAAGTTGAGCGCGAGAATACTCGGCTCTCGGTTGAGCGAGCGGTTGAGGAGGACGACTTCTGGCGAGCACCTCAGAGAAGTAATCACTCCCGTGTACCAAAAGACCTCCCTGATGAGAGGCATAGAGGAGAACACCTCCAGTACACAGGAGAGCTCCCCGCATGAAGAGAAGGGAATACCGTTCTTGCCGTCGATCTGCCCGTACCGCAAAAAAACAGGTCACCAGCAGAAGGGCGAGGGTAATGAGAGCAAAAAACTGGTGTGCGGCAAGTGTCTCGGAGGCTCCACCTCCAAAAGTTTGATCAGAGGCGTTCAGGAACCCGAGAAGAGCGGCAATAACCGTAGAGAGAAGGCCCGTAGCAAGAAGGAGTCGAGAAAAACTCCTCCATTTCTCTGAACGCTCTCTCGCGCGAGAACACTTGATCGGTTGAAAGGTACCCCCGTAATACCACGAGAGAAGCTCGGCAAGACACGCAAAAACAATACAGCTAATAGGAAAGTGAACAATGGCTGGATGAAATCGGCCCAGGTATGCAGAGAAGATCTCAAGCTCCATCCACAATCGTCCTTAGAGAACTCTGCCTTGCTCACCTAAACGAGCAAGGCAGAGTTCCAGCGGCGCGCCCCTTCCCAACCTGTCGGGAACGCCAGCTCTACAAGAGTCCAGCGAGTGACTCAAGGGAGGTCTGACCGATGCGAAAATCTTCGGTCTGCTCCTCTTCCTCTTCGCCCTCAACCTTAATATCTCGAGAAGTGTAGAGGTCAATTCCCGACCCGGCCGGAATGAGTCCCCCCATGATAACGTTCTCTTTCAGTCCATCGAGGCCATCAACGGCACCGTTAATAGAGGCCTCGGTAAGCACCTTGGTTGTCTCCTGGAAACTCGCCGCAGAGATAAAAGAGTCTGTTGCAAGCGCTGCCTTGGTAATTCCGAGGAGGAGCGGCTCGTACACGGCGGGTTGCTTTCCTTCCGCAATAAGCTGCTCATTCTCTCGCATCACGGCGAACCGATCTTCGTGAACACCAGGAAGGAATCGACTGTCTCCGATCTCTGCGATCATCACGCGACGAAGCATCTGACGAACGATCACCTCGATGTGCTTATCGTTAATGCGCACCCCCTGGAGTCGATAGATCTCCTGTATCTCGTTAACGAGATATGCGGCCAGCGCATGTTCGCCATCAATCCGGAGGATATCGTGCGGGTTGGTAGCACCATCAGTAAGCGCTTCCCCTGCCTTCACGGAATCTCCCTTCTGCACCCCGATATGCTTCGTCTTCGGAACGAGGTACTCAACCGGATCCCCATACTCAGGAGTAAGGATCATCCGCCGTTTCCCACGAGAATCTTCCCCGAAGTCAATCGTCCCGTCCACATCTGCAATAACAGCAGGGTCTTTCGGCTTCCGTGCTTCAAAGAGTTCAACAACTCTCGGCAGACCACCAGTAATATCCTTCGTTTTGGTAGTTGCTCGCTCTCGCTTTGCAATAACATCACCAGCATCGATGTCAGCATTGTGCTCGACTACGAGGCGAACCCCGACAGGAAGGTTGTAGACCTTGGTCTGGCCGTCTTCTCCGTAGATCACCACCCGTGGCTTCAGATCCGCAGACTTCGACTTCGCCTGAACGATCTCTCGCTCCGCGAAACCGGTCCGCTCATCGGTCCGCTCTTCCATGGTCTGCTCATTCACATCCTGCCACTCAACTCGGCCAGCGACCTCAGAGAGAATTGGGATGGTAAATGGATCCCATTCGGAGACGACCTGCCCAGCAGCAACCTCTTCGCCTTCCTTCACGTGGAGTCGCGAACCGTATACGAGCTGGTGACGCTCCTTCTCACGGCTCCCGTCGCCCTCATCGACGATGACAAGCTCACTCTTCCGACTCATCACGACCTGAGAACCATCACGCCGAACGGCGAGGCGAGCACCCTCAAGGCGAACAACCCCGGGAAACCTCGTCTCCAACGACGACTGGGCGGATTTTCCTGAAGCGGTACCACCGATGTGAAAAGTTCTCATCGTCAGCTGCGTTCCAGGCTCACCAATAGACTGGGCTGCAATGACACCCACGGCTTCCCCGATGTTCACAACGTGCCCTCGCGCGAGATCTCGTCCATAGCAGAGCACACAGATTCCGCGCTCGGTCTCACAGGTGAGGGGTGAACGTATCGTTACCGCATCAATACCTGCCTCGTTTATCTGAGCGCACTTCTCTTCGTCGATCTCTTGAGATCGAGCAACAAGAATCTCGTTCGTAATCGGATCATAGATGTCTTCTGCAGCGATTCTTCCAAGAATTCGATTCGTCAGCGATTCGATCTCTTCTCCACCCTCGACGAGAGCAGTCATCTCTACCCCATTCGCCGTGCCGCAATCTTCAGCGGTGACGATGCAGTCCTGGGAAACGTCAACGAGTCTTCTCGTCAAATACCCAGAGTTTGCCGTCTTCAAAGCGGTATCGGCGAGACCTTTTCGGGCACCGTGCGTAGAAACGAAGTACTGGAGAACGCTGAGTCCCTCACGGAGATTCGCCTTAATCGGCTGCTCGATGATAGAACCATCCGGCTTCGCCATCAGTCCTCTCATCCCACCGAGCTGTCGAATCTGCTGCGTCGAACCACGAGCGCCGGAATCCGCCATGATAAAAATCGAGTTAAAGGAGGCTCCCTCTCGCTCCCCTCCTTCCCCAGCAAACTTCTCCGTCGAGATATTCTGCATCAGGTCATCGGTGATCCGGTCAGTAACGTCGGACCAGATATCGATCACCTTGTTATACCGTTCCCCAGCCGTTATCAGACCTTCCTGATACTGCCCCTCAATCTCTGCCACCTTATCATCAGCAGCCTCAAGGGTTTCGGACTTCGACTGCGGGATCGCCATATCCTTAATGCCGATACTAATCCCCGCGATCGTCGCAAAACGATATCCCACATCCTTCAACCGGTCACAGAGCAACACCGTTGCCTTGTTTCCGGAGACCCGAAAGCACTCATCGATCAGTCCTGAAATATCCTTCTTCTTCATCACCTTGTTAAAGAGTGAGAACGGAAGAACGTCCGGGCAGAGGCCGTACAACAATACCCTTCCAACGGTGGTATCGAAGATATCGCCCTTAATACGACACTTTACTTTCGCCTGGAGGTCGATATCCCCAGACTCCCAAGCGAGGTGCAGCTCCTCAAAACCAGAGAACACTCGCCCTTCTCCCTTCGCGAAAGGACGTTCGCGAGTCATGTAGTAGAGGCCAAGAACGATATCTTGCGATGGAACGATGATCGGCTTCCCACTCGCAGGGCTCAAGATGTTATTCGTCGACATCATCAGCACCCGCGACTCAACCTGTGCCTCAATCGAGAGCGGAACGTGCACCGCCATCTGGTCACCATCAAAGTCAGCGTTGAACGCCGTACACACGAGCGGGTGCAGCCGAATAGCCTTTCCTTCAATGAGAAGCGGCTCAAACGCCTGAATTCCAAGTCGGTGAAGGGTTGGTGCTCGGTTCAATAGCACGGGGTGTTCCTTGATCACCTCATCAAGAATATCCCATACCACTGGCTTCTGCTTCTCAACCATCTTCTTCGCAGACTTAATGGTCGTCACATAGCCGCGCTCTTCGAGCTTGTTGTAGATAAATGGCTTGAAGAGTTCGAGCGCCATCTTCTTCGGCAAACCACACTGGTGGAGTCGCATCTCGGGGCCAATAACGATCACCGAACGGCCAGAATAATCAACCCGCTTCCCGAGAAGGTTCTGGCGAAAACGCCCTCCCTTCCCCTTGAGCATATCACTCAAAGACTTCAGTGGTCGCTTATTTGGACCAGTAATCGTCCGTCCTCTCCGCCCGTTATCAAAGAGAGCATCAACAGACTCCTGCAACATCCGCTTTTCATTGCGAACGATGATATCAGGAGCGCTTAATTCGATAAGACGCTTCAGACGATTATTTCGGTTAATGACTCGTCGATAGAGATCGTTGAGATCACTCGTTGCAAACCGGCCTCCATCAAGTGGAACCAGCGGGCGAAGATCCGGCGGAATCACCGGAATGACGGTAAGAATCATCCACTCGGGCTTGTTTCCACTCCGAAGAAATGACGAGAGCACCTTCAGACGCTTGGTATACTTTTTTCGTTTCGCCTCAGACGTAACATCTAGAAGGTCCTGTCGAAGCTTCTGACACTCATGCTCAACATCAATATTTTGAAGCATTTTGAAAACCGTATCGGCCCCCATGCCAGCCTCAAAAGAACTTCCATGCTCGGTACGCAGTGAGCGGTAATCCTTTTCAGAGAGCAGCTCCCCGTACTCTAACTCGGTCTCTCCGGGGTCAGTAACGATATAGTTCTCGAAATACAGCACCTTCTCCAGGTCTCGGAGAGTAGTATCAATCGTTGTGGCAATGCGACTCGGCAAACTCTTCAAAAACCAGATATGGGCGACCGGACAAGCGAGCTCAATGTGACCAATTCGCTCTCGTCGAACCTTTGACTGGATGACCTCAACACCGCACTTCTCGCACACGACACCACGGTGACGGAGCCGCTTGTACTTCCCACAGATACACTCATAGTCCTTGACCGGACCAAAGATCTTCGCACAAAAGAGACCATCACGTTCCGGCTTTAACGTGCGGTAGTTAATCGTTTCTGGCTTTGTCACCTCACCGAACGACCAGCTCCGGATCTTCTCTGGGCTCGCAAGAGATATCTTAAGCGCGTTAAATTTTACGGGATTCTTTGGTTTTTCGAATAAACTAAAGAGATCGTCCATGCGTTGTTTCCCTCAGTAAGTACGGCTTCTGCCGCTCATTAAAATCTTCTTTCTCCTCCGGGATACTCCCACTGTCGGGAGTATCCCGGAGGACACCAGCTTCTCTCACAGCACCTTGCCTTCAAAGCACCTTGCTCGGACAGGACTGCGTGGCGTTTTTTCTATCCAGCCGCGACTTCTGGCTGGGCATCAACCTGTCCCGCCTCAGAAGACCCTGCCTCGGAAGAGCCTTGCTCCTCCTCTCCCTCAAAGTCTTCCTCGCTATCTTCTTCAACGAGCTCGATATTGAGACCAAGAGATTGCAGCTCCTTCATCATGACGTTGAACGATTCAGGGAGTCCCGGCTCGAGGACGTGCTCTCCCTTTACGATCGACTCATACATCCTCGTTCGCCCACTCACGTCATCAGACTTGACCGTGAGGAACTCTTGGAGTGTATAGGCTGCGCCATACGCATAGAGCGCCCAAACTTCCATCTCTCCGAGGCGTTGCCCCCCGAACTGAGCCTTACCACCAAGTGGCTGCTGAGTAACGAGCGAGTACGGTCCGATTGAGCGTGCGTGAATCTTATCATCCACAAGGTGGTCGAGCTTCAAGACATGCATTACCCCGACCGTCACCTGCTCTTTAAAGGCCTCACCTGTGCGGCCGTCATAGAGCTGAACCTGTCCATTCGGATTCTGTCCCGTCAATTCGAGCATCGCACCGATATCGTCCTCGGTCGCAGCATCGAATACCGGCGTGGCAAAATGCACTCCCTTCATCTCACGACGACCGAGCTCAAGGGCATCATCATCCGAAAGTTTTGAGATGAGCGCCTGATCCTTATCGCTCGTCATCACCTTTCCGAGAAGCTCTCGAACTGTTGAAGCAACTTCTTTCTTCAGTTCAGCAGTCGCTTCCGAACGCTTTGCCCCCGATATCGGATCAATCACCTTATCGAGTTCACGGCGAAGTGTTCGGCCAACATTCCACGAGGCCCACCCAAGATGCGTTTCGAGGATCTGACCAATATTCATCCGTGACGGAACACCGAGCGGATTGAGAACCACGTCAACCGGGGTACCATCATCGAGATACGGCATATCCTCTTGCGGAACGATCCGAGAGAGAACCCCTTTGTTTCCGTGCCGTCCAGCGAGTTTGTCACCAACCTGAATCTTTCGCTTGATGGCGATAAACACCTTCACCATCTTGATAACACCAGGCGCCAGCTCATCTCCCTCTTTCAAGCGAGCAATCTTTTCATTCAACACGGCCCGCTTACTGTTCATAAGCTGACCCGTTCGAACCACGATCTGGTTGATTCTCTCTTGAAGAGTTTCGTCTCCAATCTGGATATCTCGCTGATACTCAAATGGAATAGCGGCAAGCACCTCTGAGGTCAGCTCTACTCCCTTCCCAATGAGCTCAGACCGATTCTCGTCAACGAGTCGTGCGGTGGTCGTCTTTCCACCGAGAAGCTCCTGAATCTCTTTCAGGGCAGCGTCACGAATAACGTTGATTTCGTCACGGTAATCTCCTTCCAGTCGCTCCTGCTCTCGCGCTTCGATCTGCATCGAACGCTCGTCTTTATCGGTTCCCTTCCTCGAGAACACTTGGGTGGAGATAATCGTTCCCTCAACTCCAGGAGGAAGCTTGAGGCTCGTATCCCTCACCTCGCCAGCCTTCTCACCGAAGATTGCCCGCAGGAGCTTCTCTTCTGGACTCAACTGAGTCTCGCTCTTGGGCGTAATCTTTCCGACGAGGATATCCCCAGGGGCGACCTCCGCTCCGATACGGATAATACCGGATTCGTCGAGATTCTTGAGCGCCTCCTCACCCACGTTCGGAATATCACGAGTGATCTCTTCCTTCCCGAGCTTGGTATCCCTTGCGACACACTCAAACTCTTCGACGTGGATCGATGTAAAGACATCATCCTTCACGAGATTTTCGTTGATGAGAATGGAGTCTTCGAAGTTGTACCCATTCCACGGCATGAAAGCGACCAGCACGTTCTGGCCGAGAGCAAGCTCGCCCATATCGGTACTTGGACCGTCGGCAAGAATCTCATTCTTATCAACCTTCTCTCCCGGACGAACGATGGGACGCTGAGTGATACAGGTATCCTGGTTCGAACGGCGATACTTAATGAGGTTGTAGATATCAACACCGGTATCGAGTGGGTCGTCCGACGTTTTGTTTGCTCGCACCACAATTCGATCAGAGTCAACAGACACGATCTTCCCGGGGCGCTTCGCAACTACCGTCGCACCGGAATCCCTCGCTACAACACGCTCCATCCCCGTACCGACGACTGGAGCTTGCGTCCGAAGACACGGAACCGCCTGGCGCTGCATGTTCGACCCCATCAAGGCTCGGTTCGCATCATCGTTCTCGAGGAACGGAATAAGCGAGGCCGCGACACTAACGATCTGCTTCGGGCTCACGTCCATCTTGGTGACATTCTCAGGATCAGCGAGGACAAACTCTCCTCTGTCCCGCGCCTGGACGGCTGGTGCCTCAAACTTTCCAGACTTCGTAAGATCCGCGGACGCCTGGGCGATCGTCTCCCGCTCTTCCTCAAGAGCCGAAAGATAGACAATATCTGAGGTCACCGAACCACTGTTATCCACAACACGGTAAGGAGTCTCCAAAAATCCGAACTCATTTACCCGAGCATATGTAGCCAAGGAAGAGATAAGACCGATGTTTGGTCCTTCCGGCGTTTCAATCGGACAGATTCGCCCGTAGTGAGTTGGGTTCACATCACGGACCTCAAAACCAGCCCGATCACGGGTGAGCCCTCCTGGCCCAAGCGCAGAGAGCCGTCGCTTGTGAGTTACCTCAGAGAGCGGGTTCGTTTGATCCATAAACTGAGACAGTTGCGACGAGCCGAAGAACTCCTTGACGACCGCTGCTACCGGCTTGTAATTGATCAGATCTTGGGGAACAAGACTATCGATATCTTGCATTCCCATCCGCTCTTTTACTGCCCGCTCCATTCGAACGAGCCCTATCCGAAACTGATTCTCAATGAGCTCACCAACGGCTCGAATCCTTCGGTTTCCAAGATGATCGATATCATCAACTGTGTACCGAACAGGATCGGTTGCATTTCGAAGGTTCAGGAGATAGCGCACCGACTCAAGGATATCGTTCTTCGTTAATGTTCCGAGATCGAGAGCAGGAGCTTCCTTCCCCTGAGCTACGTATAGCTTGTGGTTCAGCTTGTAGCGCCCGATATCAGAGAGGTCGTACCGCTCTTCGTTAAAGAAGAGATTCTGAAAAGTCGCTGCTGCTGTTTCCGGTCGAGGTGGATCTCCCGGGCGAAGTCTCCGATAGATCTCAACGAGGCTATCCGTCACCGCCTGCCCAGAAAGCCTTGCGTAGAGGTCTTCGCGATCCGCATCCATCTTATCGGTGAGAAGAGTCTTGAGGAGCGCATTTCCGATGTCGTTCTCCTCAAGATAGAGAACTCGAATGGTTTCGATTCCTTGGCTCAGAAGCAGCGATAGCGTCCCCTGCTCCACGACTTCTCCCTTCGCGTTCACCTTGTCTGGCGTAAGCTCTTCACCGGCATAGATGAGGACATCAAGATCCTCGAGCAGCTCCCGGACCTTGTCCTCCGACAACTTATCGATCGTCTCTGCAAACCGCTCCTTGATCACATCCCATCCGATGAGGAGTTCACCGGCATCCACGAGGATCTCTCCAGAAGTCGGATGAACGATGTCATCCTCCGCCTGCATCACGGTATCGGCCACCACCATACCGGTGATTGCATCTGGGTCGATCTCAACCTGCTTCACTCCGGCTTCTTTCATGCGACGAAGCACCGCCCGGTTATACTTGCCACCCTTCTTGCAGAGCACCTTTGTACCAGACTTTACTTCCTTGAATGCTCGTTGCCCCTCTAACTGCTCAGGGATGAAGTCCTTCGTCACCACCCCCCGTTTTCCGAAGGTAATCTTATCGGTTCGATAGAACTCAGAGAGCACCTCATCGGCCGAATAGCCGAGTGCTCGAAGAAGAACGGTGACATTCAACTTTCGTCGCCGGTCAATGCGAACATGAAGAATGTCCTTGATATCAAATTCAAGATCTATCCAAGACCCACGGTAAGGGATAATCCGGGCACTATAGAGCAACTTTCCGGAGATATGACTCTTCCCATCATCGTGTCCGAAGAACACCCCGGGAGAACGGTGAAGTTGGCTGACGATCACTCGCTCGGTCCCATTCACGAGGAATGTTCCCCGTTCAGTCATGAGCGGAATCTCTCCAAAATAGACCACGTCCTCTTTCAACGCGCTGAGGGTTTTGTTTCCAGTCTCGGCATCAACATCCCACAACACGAGCTGAATCGTGACCCGCAGAGGAGCCGCCCAGGTCATTCCACGATCTCGACACTCGTCAACGTCATACTTCGGCTGCCCAAGGTCGTACTTCACGAACTCAAGAGTTGCGGTATTGTTGTAATCCGAAACGGGGAAGACCGACCGGAAAACTTTCTGCAAGCCAATGTCGGCTCGCTCTTCATGAGGAACGTGTAGCTGCAGGAACCGCTCGTAGGACTGCTTCTGAATAGCAAGAAGGTGCGGAATCTCGGCGATCTCTTCGATCCGAGAATAATCCTTTCGAAGTCGAAGATTTGTCTTAAGCTTTGAAGCCATAACTACTATTATCCTGTGAATACACTACGAAGAACGTGAATTTTGAAGAACGGACTGAACAAAATGACTGCAAAAGAATCTGCACCAACACTCATCTGCACCAATACATCTGCACCAATTACTTTTATGCCCTTGGTACTCTTGGCCCAAAACCAGGCAGACGTAAGGTTGGACCTCTAATGACCTCACCCCGCCGTGGCGACGATACCGAAGCGACGATTCTCATCGCCACCTTTCCCACCGACACGAACTGACCCAAAACGAAAAAGCCGTCAAGAAAAAAATCTCTCTCGCCTACACGTTATACAAATCAGTGCCAAAGGCAACCCCCCGCAAAACAAGGGGGGATTCTTAACTTGTAAAACAATGTGTTATGAAAAGAGAGCTCTCCGAAGGCCTGCTCGCGAAGATCTGTTCGCGAAAAGACTTGCTTGCCAGCGCCCATGACTCTCTGAGAGGCGTATCTTTCAGAGAGAACCCACTAGGCCCCGGCGAGCAGCAAGGACCCTCCGCATTCCCCTGTTCGGGAAAACAACGAAAGGCCCCTCACTCCTCACCCTGAAGAACTACTTCAGAGAGGCCTTAGCGCCAACTTCTTCGAGCTTTTTCTTAAAGCCCTCAGCTTCTTCCTTGGCAGCTCCTTCCTTGATGACCTTCGGAGCTGAGTCCACGATGTCCTTCGCTTCCTTCAGTCCCAGTCCGGTAATCTCGCGAACGACCTTAATGACCTTTACTCGCTCAGAACCGGCATCATCAAGAGAGAGATCAAACTCAGTCTTCTCTTCAGCAGCCTCTGCTCCACCAGCAGCAGCTCCACCACCAGCCATCATGGCTACTGGAGCAGCAGCAGTAACGCCAAGCTCATCCTCGAGCTCCTTTACCATCTTTGCTGCATCCATCAGAGACATCTCTTTGATGAAATCAACTACCTGTTCATATGTTACGCTCATGTCATTTCCTCCACATAAACTTGTTTGTTCAAAACGTTCCTTCAACCGATCCCCTCAGCATACCCGCCGAGAGAATCCAAAATTCACTATCCTTCGTCCTCGAGCTTCGCTTGGTACGCTCCAAGCAATCGCGCGAACTGCGTGCCAGGCGCCTGAAGAAGCTGCACCACCTTTGTTGCCGGGGCGGAGATAACGTTGAGAAGCTTTGAGTACAACTCATCACGACTCGGCATACTCGAAAGATTCTTCACCCCATCCACATCGAGGAACTTTCCCTCAAAGAAGCCACCCTTAATCTCAAGCTCCTCGTGCTCTTTGGCGAACTTCGCAAGCACTTTCGCTGGTGCAACCGGATCATCCTTCGAAAAAACAACGAGACTTGGCCCCTGGAAGAGGCTTGCAAACTTCTGAACCTCATCCGCATCCCCTTCCGCATGAGCCTTATCAACGGAGATCTTTGCAAGAGTATTCTTCACGACCTTCCCGAAGGCCCCCTGCTCCTTAAGCCCCGAACGGAGATTCGTAATTTGCTCAACGGTAAGCCCACGATAATCCGCACAAAGAGCGACAATGCTTGAGTTAAAAGCCTCTACTAATGAATCGACTTCCTGAATTTTTTTCGCTTTTTCCATATCTCAGCCCCTTCGGCCCCCTATACCTCGACACCCTTCACAAACGAACTCCTACGCTCCCCGAACGGAAGAGAGGTCCAACGGGATGCTCGGCCCCATCGTGAGCGAGAGGTACCCCGTCTGCATGTAAACCCCCTTACTCGTGGAAGGCTTCATCCGGCTAATCGCACCCAGCAGCGCTTCAAGATTTTCTTGTATCTGCTTCGCATCAAAGTTCGCTCGCCCGATAGAAGACTGAACAATGCCAGCCTTCTCAACCCGAAATTCCGCTCGGCCCGCCTTGACTGAGGCCACAGCTCCCGCGACGTCCTGTGTTACGGTCCCTACTTTCGGCGAAGGCATCAGACCACGAGGCCCCAAAACCTTCCCAAGCCTCCCGACAACGGCCATCATATCAGGGGTTGCGATCACGCTATCGAAATCAAGAAAACCCCCTTGAACCTTCTCCAGCAGGTCATCAGATCCCACGAAGTCAGCTCCGGCAGCTTCTGCCTCCTTAGCCTTCTCTCCCTTCGCGAACACCGCTACCCGGATAGACTTTCCAAGCCCGTGAGGAAGCTCAACACTTCCACGTACATTCTGGTCCGCCTTCCGAGGATCAACGCCAAGCTTCAACGCCACGTCTACTCCCTCAGCGAACTTCGCCGTCTTGGTCTTGAGAGCGAGCTCACACGCCTCTGCAAGTGGATACAGCTTCTCGTTCTCAATAAGCTCAGCGGACTTCCGATATTTCTTTCCACGCTTCGACATCTCTCGCGTTCCTTTTTCCTTTCCTCAAGAACACCCCCCGAACAGAAGGGACTCTTCTCGCAAATCTTTCTCAACCAATATCTTTGCGCCGTTCTTTACGACTCGGCTCACCCAACAACGTCTACTCCCATACTACGGCAACTTCCCTTCACGGTATTACAGGCCTGATCAATGTCACTCGTATTCAGATCAGGAAGCTTGCGCTCGGCGATCTCTCGCACCTGAGCCATCGTAATCTTCCCAATCTTCTCCAAATTAGGAACACCGGAGCCCTTCTTCTTTTTCATCGCCTGCAGGATCAGAAAAGACATCGGGGGTTGCTTCAACTCAAAGCTAAAGGAACGGTCCTTGTACACCGTAAGAATGACCGGAAGTATATCTCCCGCCTGCTTTTGGGTCTTTGCGTTGAACTGCTTACAGAAGTCCATGATGTTCACACCGGCCTGCCCAAGCACCGGGCCAATCGGTGGCGCTGGGTTTGCCTGCCCCGCCGGCACCTGAAGCTTCACCACTGTCTGAATTTCCTTCGCCATATTTTTCTTCCTTCCTGGCCCTTCCCTCCAGAGTCACCACTCAAGAGTCACTGACACTGCTCAAAATCACCTCAAAACACCCACTACCGAGCATCAAAGCGAGAAAACACGAACATGCCGAGGGAAAGGTGTCTCTGGGGTCTACTTACGCCTTCTCCACCTGAATAAAATCGAGCTCAACAGGGGTAGCACGGCCAAAAATGCTAATCAACACTTTGACCTTGCCTTTCTCGGGCTTCACCTCTTCTACCGTTCCACTGAACTCTGCAAACGGCCCATCTACCACCTTTACGGTCTCGCCATCCGCAAAACTCATTTTTGCCTTCGGAGCCGCAACCCCATCCTCAACCTGTTGAACGATACGCTCAACCTCATCAGGATTGAGCGGCTGGGGGTCTGTCTCATCACCGATAAAGCCCGAAACCTTCGGAGTTTCCTTCACCAGATGCCAGGTGTCCTGGTTCATCTCCATCTGCACGAGAACGTAGCCCGGGAAAAACTTTCGAGTAGAGGTCTTCTTCTGCCCCTTCACCAACTCGACAACCGTCTCCTCAGGAACGCGGATATCTCCGAATGAGCTCTCCATCTGCTCATTTCGAATCCTCTCCTCGAGCGCCCGCTTTACCTTCTGCTCAAACCCTGAATAAGCCTGAACCACATACCAATCGAGATCACTCCGGTAGCTACTCTGCGGCTGCTCATTCTCCTCTACTTCCTCTTGTCCAGCACCCTCCTGAGACGCTGCACCCTCCTGAGACGCTGCACCCTCCTGAGACGCTGCACCCTCCTGAGACGCTGCATTATTCTGGACAGCTGCATCATCCTGGACATTTTGAGCATCCCCGGCATCTTGGGCGTTCCCATCTTCGGCAACACCATCTTCGGCAACACCGATCGGGGCAACACTCTCTTGGGCCGAACCAACGACCTGGGATGAATCAGTCGGAGCTCCCCCGTCTTCTTCAACAACCGCTTTTCCTTCAGATGCATCCATGAGAAATCTCTCTGCCCCCACGCAAAAACTATCTAGTCAAAAACCCCTATCCGAGCACACTCTCCATGAGGTTTCCGAAGAGAAAATCGAGAAAGAACAGGCACAACGCGATGAACACCATGATGATAATCGTCACGATAGTCGCCTGAATCGTCTCTTGACGAGTCGGCGTGGTTACCTTCTTCAGCTCGCCAACGCTTTCCCGAAAAAACTGAGGAAGATCGGCAACACTCACCGAAGCGGCTCCAGAAGAAGCAGAAGGCCCAACTGAGTCTTTACCCTTCTTCGCCCCACCCTGCTGATCGTGCTTTTTCTTCGATGATTTCGCCAATGAGCCCCCTCTCTGCCGAACCAACTCCCCCGGCTCAACTCAAGCTGGTAAAGGTAACAAAATTGAAAAAGAGAATCAATTTCCTCACCCCAGATATTTCAAGAAGCATTCTCAAGCCCCCTTCACCCCCAGTGCTCCTGCCCCCCAGCAGAAAACCCAAGAATCCCAGCCCCAAGCTGCGCGCAGGGCCCCAAAGGGAAAACACCAAAAACCCTCAAAACACCCCCCGCTGCGTGCAGGGCGCACAGCGCCCGAAACGCTCCCCAAAGGGACAATACCGAAAACCCCTCGGCACCCCCTCGCTGCGTGCAAGGCGCAAAGCGCCCGAAACGCTCCCCAAAGGGACAACACAGGGACAACACCGAAACCCTCGGCAACAACCCCGCTGCGTGCAGGGCGCAAAGCGCCCGAAACGCCCCCCAAAGGGACAACACAGCTGGCAGAGGGACTTGAACCCACAACCTACTGATTACAAATCAGTTGCTCTACCAATTGAGCTATGCCAGCGGATATTTGGTGGGAGTAGGATTCGAACCTACGTACGCTTGCGCGAGCAGATTTACAGTCTGCCTCCTTTAGCCACTCGGACACCCCACCGAATGATTGTAATTTCGCCCGAACCCAGTATTCACGAACCCAAGATTCACAGGCCCAAAGAAAAAAAGCCCACAGAAAAGTTATCTACAGATTCGAGGAAAAAATGGAGCGGGAGACGAGGTTCGAACTCGCGACCCTCAGCTTGGAAGGCTGATGCTCTACCAACTGAGCTACTCCCGCCCACACCCTCGTGCGAGCCGAGAGCTTCTCGAAATCAATGGAAAAAATCAACCCGGCGAAAGAAAAAAACGGAGGAGACAGAAGAAAAACACGCCTGGAGGGACTTGAACCCCCAACCCTCGGATTTGGAATCCGATGCTCTACCAATTGAGCCACAGGCGTACAAAAAGCAACAACAACTGCCCCAAAACCCTGCCCCCGCTGCGTGCAAGGCCGATGCTGCGTGCAGGGCCGCTGCGTGCAGGGCCCAAAAGGCCCGAAACGTTCCCCAAAGGGAAAACACAGCGCCCGAAACGTTCCCCAAAGGAAAAACACAGCGCCCGAAACGCTCCCCAAAGGGAAAACACCAAAACCCCTCGGAACACCCCCCGCTGCGTGCAGGGCCGATGCTGCGTGCAGGGCCCAAAAGGCCCGAAACGCTCCCCAAAGGGAAAACACAGCGCCTGAAACGCTCCCCAAAGGGACAAAACCGAAAACCCCCGGCAACGCCCCCGCTGCGTGCAGGGCGCACAGCGCCCGAAACGTTCCCCAACGGGAAAACACAGCCCACGACGGAACTCGAATCCGTGACCTCTTCCTTACCAAGGAAGTGCTCTACCAACTGAGCTACGTGGGCACCGGTCCAGGCACTGTATACAAAAAGTACATTTGGGAACAAGCAGATCGACGAACTTCTCGACCCTAACGTTGCATAAAAATTTGTTCGTAGAGCCACAAGAGTAGTGCAGATTGG
>JALEGQ010000072.1 GCA_022763385.1 bacterium | reverse complement strand
TGGTTGAGGCGTTTCTGAGAGTGCAGGTGATTCTGAGAGTGGAAGTGATGGAGTCGCGAGTTCTGCAAGAGGATCATGCGGAGAACACTTTCTCTGTTCTCCATGGAAAGCAGAAAGATTGGCTAGCATATCTCCTCCGCGGCAAGAGAGCGCAGGAAAACGGTGACGCTGTTCTATTCTGAAGTCAAGAAAATTGTGCTCGCGGTGAGCAGTCTATTTTTTGGAAGGTTCATTTTTCTCGGGGAGAGCGTCGAAGGAGCGAACGAGCTTTTCGAGCATCCCCTCAAATTTTCCGAACCAGCTCTTGTTTACCTCAACGGTCTTTTGATCATGGTTTAGGATGAGGGGTGCTTCGTCCCCGTCCTGTGGCTGTTGGTGAGGCCTCTCTTGGAACTCAGGGGCAAGTTGATGCCGTAACCATGTCTGTTCTGAAAACGGCACGTGAGCGGTTTCGAGGATAAATTGAGCCTCTGAGGCCTGTGCATTGGTGATGCGCCAAAAGGCATATCGGGCACAAGCGGAGGTGAAGTGGCATCGGAGTAAAAAGCCCAGACCCTCTGCCTCCTCGTCTTCTTGCCCTTCAAAAACTGCGGTAGAAAGGACGTAGTCCGATTCATTTTCGAGGAGGAAGTAGCTCTCGAAGGTCTCTTTCCAGACCCGTTTCGCCCGGTACGCCGAGAGTTCATCGGCATAGCGGGCTTCCAGTGCGATCTCGTCACCGTCGAAAAAGAGCTGGGTGGTGTCAACCTCACCACCGCCACCAACTGGTTGTCTTTCATAGCCGAACATGGATTGAGAACGCTCCGAATTTCCCTCTCTACCGTTATCGACAAGGGCACGGAGGTACTAAAGTGGTTCTCCCCTCCAATTTTGAAGAGCGCACAGCTGTATTTTTTCGCTTAACCTGCTGATAATATGAGGTTTATCTTGTTTGCTCCGTTTCAGGAGGACTTTTTTCGAGGGAATGGCTATGATACAACCTTAGGACAGGGGCGCTCGGAGTACCTTGAGCAGGCGAAATGTTCAAAAAGCCTCGTCGTTGATGAACTCTTAGATGCGACGGTCTCGAGATGCGATAGAGAGAAAAGTGTCCTGCCGGAGTGGATTTCCAGTGTGTTTCCGCTCGATGTTTCCATTTGGGTGGAGAGAGTTTTTCCCCTCTTTCCCCCTGGAATAAGCTGAGATGATAAATAAGCACGTTGTCGCCGCAGTCAGAGAGGAATAGCTCTCTGAGTAGCTCTCGGAATAGCTCTCGGAATAGCTCTCGGGGGGGGGGGACGTGCACTTTTGAAAAGAGAAAAAGACTTATGAGAGGAAATAATTACAAAGACGGGAACCGTCGTAGAGACGACGGCGACGGAGAGGGTCGATCAGGTGGTCGAGGACGAGGCGGATCGGGCCGGAGGTCAGGTGGTGGCAGTGGTTCTGGTCGGCGTGGCGGTCGCAATAATAACAATCGCGGTCGCAACCGTAACGGAAACGGGAACGGTCGCGGAGGTAATGGTGGCCGTGGAAGGGGCCGCGGTAGAGGGCCGAGAAACTCTGGCACCGCCGAGAGTGGGAACAAGCGTGAACGAATACAGGTAGAAAGCGGAGCACTCGTCCTCATCGATCAGTTTATGCTCGCCAACCCGCAGGTGCTTGAGAAGTTAAGTGACCTCCTTGATGAGGAGCCAGAGGCAAAGGATGCGCTCGTCGAGGAGTACGGTGGGGCGGTCGTGAGTGTGAAGCCGGATACGTACCGAATCGAGCGTGATCCGTACGCATCAACGATCGTGATTCACCCAGATGGTGAGAAAACCGAGGCGAGAGCGCTGAAAGATGAACTTGAGGAGCCAACGGGACGAGTGTTTATCGATACGCGCTGTCTTGCCATGATTGATCGGGAGCTTCTTGACGATATCAGTTTGCTAGAGAAGTATCAGGATCTTTGGGTCAACGGGAAGGATAAGGCGTGCCGAGATCTCCTCCGTGATAACGGCGGTGCTGTCCGATACGGATTCCAACGATTCGGCGATGAGCTTTCGGTGCACGCTGATGAGGCGCTGAATGTCGTAGCCCTGTGGCCTGATGTCATTGAAGAGGCGGTAGACGACCCGAATGAGGCAGCTGCAGAGGCCGCCGCAGCTCAAGGGTAGTTCTGTTCCTGTTTTTTGGGGGTGAATCACTCTGACTGGTTTCTGGCGCTCTTGTCGGTGGCGCGGGTCTTCAGTGGGAGTGATTCATCCTTGCCGGTTGGTGGCAGTGCTGCTATCGCCGCCGTCGACGGTTTCTTTTTCCCTTTTTCTTTCGGATGGTTTCGAAGATCTCCGGTAGCCCTTCTGTCGAGATGACGATCTTCTGCTTCTTTCGACGCTTCTTTATCCTATAGCTGTACCCTCCAAGAGCATCAGTGGTCACCGTTGAGAGAAGCTTTCGATTGCCATTTTTTTTCAAGAGAAAGAACGATACTTCAACATTCGCGAGAGCTGCTCCCTCAGTGTCGGTGACAACGAGTTCGAATGTCGTTGCTCGTCGCGTACTTTCCTGGTCAACCGTAAGGGTCTCTGGTGTTTCGTTCCCCGATGGCGACTCTACTTCACCACCATTCTCGTTCCCTCCTTCTGTTGTTTCACCACCATTTTCTTCTTCTTCTTCTTCTTCTTCCTCCTCTTCTCCTTCCTCAACCTCTGGAAGGGAGGCGGTGGCTCGGTAGTTTGCGGCTACTGCAGAAACAATGGAAAGGGTCGAGGCATTGTCTGCTTCCGTCGAGAGTCCAGTTCTGCTTCCTTCATGCGATACGTCTGGATTCGAAAAGTAGGGGACTCGGGTGCCGGGTGCATAAGCCATGACGCTTCGATATTGCAATCCGGACTCTTCAGCGTTCCAGCGGTGGCCATAGGATCCCTCGTAAGCGGTTGCTTCTGGAGCATTGTCGGGATCGTGTTGAAGGCCAAGGTTGTGTCCCACCTCGTGTTGGAAGCTGTAGTAGTCCACGCAATTTGAAGCAACAACGCTAAAGGCGTAGGTGCCAGAGGCGAGACCAGCGACGGTGCTTGGACTATACCCGATACCACAGTAGTCACCTGGAGCGGTCATGAGAACAACCATATCGGCACCGTAAGTATTTCTGAGGGTGTGTGCTTCATCGAAGCTCCCGTCGGTGCTTCCTTGAAGGTTGGTAAGGTCTTCCACGAGGCTACCGCTCTCATTGTCGGTGGTTTGTGCAACGTGCACCGTACGGAGTTGTAGAGCGACCTGACTGTTTTCATAGCTCTCATTTGAAAGCTCAATTGCCTGACCGATGAGTGCCTCCA
>JALEGQ010000071.1 GCA_022763385.1 bacterium | reverse complement strand
TTGAATCGAACCAGGCCTGTTGCTCCCTTGAATTCAACTCGAAGAAGTGCATTCTTCAGACTGGAAATCTCTACACTATTGGAAGATTTCGCAGCATGAGCAAGAAAGGAATCACCTTGATCATGAGAACTTCGTCCTTGAAAAGGTTTACCTCGAAGGAGAATCAGCAAGCCAAACTCTTTCGCCTGCCGCTAATGACACCACGGCGGACGCCGTTAGCGCTCCATCCGATAATTTCTTTTACCTAAGGAGCACGTCGCTCCGTGCAGGGCTCTGCCCGAAACGGCTCCCAGAGGGACAACAACGCTAGTGGCTCGTTATACCAATGCCCATTCGTAGTGAAAAAACTTTTCTGACGAGACACTAGTGACACCACGGAAGTTCTTGTTCGAGGGTTTCGATCAGTTCGTCGAGTGAGATTTGGGGAGGGACGAATACGACTCCGGAGCCGGCTTTTCGGGCGATGTCTCGGGCGAAGAGTTCTACCTGTTGGGAAAGGACCGCTTCGTCGCTGCTGACGAGTTCTTCGAATGAGGGGTCATCATCAAGCTCAAATTCTTCGTCAAATTCTTCGTCAAATTCGTCTTCCGCAAGATCTTCATCAAGGAGCTCGTTCTCGCTGGAGAGGTCCTCCTCATCTGAACGCCTTTCTTCCCCATGTGCTGCTTCCCCATGTGCTGCGTTATCAGGAATGCCGCTATCACCTCCCAAGACTCCTTTCTCTTTCAGGAGTTGAAGAAGTCGTTCCCGCTCAAGATCGGCAAAGTCAGTGCTGCTCTCAAAAGAGAGCTCAGCGTTATCCTCCGGGAGCGCCTGAATCTCATAGTCGTCGATATCATACTCCTGGAGGTCGAGCTTCGACTCAGACCGAGAGAGCACATCACTCTCCTCAAACACCTCGGGGTCACACCCAATAAAAACGAGGTCGTGCCCATTAATCGAGAGCACCACCGGCCCTTCCTGGTTATGCGGAATATAACACCTATTCATACCCCTCCGTTTTAGTCACGAATAGCGAGAAGTTCAAGTACTCTTTGCCAATCCCCTCCCAAGAGAGCCGCTCTCCCCCTGAAAAACACCACAGTCTCGCACAGAAGCGTACATATGCTACTCTGAATCGGGCCACCCCGCAGCGAACAGCGGCGAAAAGCTGGACGAGGGCAGAACAGGTCCCCTTCTCCATTAGCCCCCTCCAACAGGGAGTGTAACCGTCCAGATTTTCGGTGCTGTCGAGGAAGTAAGGGTGGGGGCGCGCGGAGGCGTACATGTGGTACACTGAGCACGACCCCACCCTTGCTGACGATGCTCTCTGCAAAGCTTTCCCTCGGGAAAGCGACCAGCAGAGAGTCGCGTAGGGCGCCTTAGCGCCCGCAGCGAACAGCGGCGAAAAGCTGGACGGTTACATGGATTTTTTTGAACATCGGAGAAAGGCACAGGAGAGAAGCTCCCTCCTCCTCTGGCTCTTCGCCGCCACCGTCCTCGCCATTCTCCTCCTTCTCAACACCATCGTCTTTATCCTCCTTGGCGAAACCGTTCCCCCTTCGGCAGCTGAATCAAGCGCCCTTATCGCCAACGGAACCGTGACCCTCTTTGGTGCTCGCTCTCCCCTCGATCCCCTTCTTTTTACCACCTTGGTTACTGGCGGATTGATCGGTATCGGAAGCTTCTCAAAGGTCATTCAGCTCCGAAGCGGTGGGGGCGCTCAGGTCGCTACCCTCCTCGGAGGAAGAGAGATTCCACCGGGAACGCACGAAGCTCCGGAACGGGTCGTGCTGAATGTCGTCGAGGAGATGGCGATCGCTACCGGAACACCCGTTCCTCCCGTCTATCTCATCCGAGAACCGGGGATAAACGCCTTTGCCGCGGGATATGCGGAGCGGGATGCGGTTATCGGTATTACCGAGGGAGCCGTAAGTGCCCTGAGCCGAGACGAGCTCCAAGGGGTGATCGCCCACGAATTCAGCCATATCTTGCACGGTGATATGCGGATCAACATCCGCCTCATCGGACTCCTCCAGGGGCTCCTCATTATCTCACTCCTCGGCCGCTTCCTTCTTCGATCAGGGCTTTCCAGCCATACGAGATCCTTTCGTCGCCGAAACAGCGGAGATAGCTCTTTCATTTTTGTGGTCGGTGGTGCTCTCCTTCTCGTCGGATGGATCGGCGTGCTCGGCGGCAGACTCATTAAGGCTGCGGTAAGCCGTCAACGTGAATTCCTCGCGGATGCCTCCGCCGTACAATACACCCGAAACCCTGATGGTATCGCTGGCGCCCTCAAAAAGATCGGCGGATTCACCCCCTCTCCTGCCGCCGGCAGGGGCTCCACCGTGCGACACCCAAGAGCAGAAGAGAACAGCCACCTCTTCTTTGGGAACGCTCTTGGGAGCACGTGGTTTCCCCTCTTTGCAACACACCCCCCGCTGGAAGTTCGCATTCAGCGGATTGATCCCTCGTTTCAACCGAGTGTTCAGAAAGCAAGTGCTTCACTTTCAACTTCCGATGCACTCGACTTTCAGCTCACCCATTCTATCGGAGCGTTCTCAGCAAACCATCTCGAACATGCTAAGGCGGTGAGTGCTGCTATTCCAGCTTCGAGGCGAGACGATCTTCACTCACACGGAGGAGCAGAGGCCGTGCTCCTCGCACTCCTCACCTCGCCCCATCAAGAGGTCCGAGGGCGACAGCACCAGGCACTCGAACAACACGGCTCACCGGCGCTTGTTCGGCTCTATCACTCTTCGCTGCGCTCACTCCAGGCAGAACCGATTCCTCCCGAGGCGGTCCTTCCTACAGTAGATATCTCGCTTGGGGTTCTCCGGACTCTCTCGCGACCCGAACGGGAACAGTTTCTCACGGTGATGCGGGCCTTTGTGCTCGCTGATGGGGAGGTACACCTCTTTGAGTACATGCTTCACCGAATGGTAGAAGCGATGCTCGAAAGCTCCGTCCCGGGAGCGACCAGAGAGGCCCCGCTCTCTGAGGAGGATCTCCGAAGTGCCACTCAGGAGCTCTTTTCGGTTGCCTCTCATCTTGCCTCTTCACGGGAAGCTGCAAGCGCCCTCTTTCGATCCGCGTTTCAGCACGTTCTCCACGCTTCCGGGCTGCCCGGAAGTGAACGAGCTCCTCTCGACACCGCTGGCCGTGAGCTGGAACTCCTCGACGGCGCACTTCCCCGGCTCCAGCGTGCTTCGTTTCCACAGAAGAAGGCGATACTCGAAGGGCTTGAGCTGATCATCCTTCACGATAACGAAGTCAGTAAGACGGAAGCAGAGCTCTTTCGGACGATCGCTGCTACCCTCGGATGCCCTGTGCCGCCGATCCTTTCGGCTCCAACCCGGTTGAAGAACTGATCAGACCAATAAGAGAAAAGCGATCTGCCCGACGCCGATAAAAAATCCGAGCACTGCGCCAACGAGCTCGATAAAGCGAAACTCCCGTCGCATGACGGCAAAGAGGATCTCCTCAAGCTTGTCACTCGAAAAGTTCCGGACCTTCTCTTCGACAATGACTCGCACATCGAGATCTTCTTCTAGTGAGGCGCTCAGCTCATCAATTACGACGCCGAGAAAGCTCTGCAACTCTCCGACAAAGGCCTTCTTCACCGTTTCTACGAGTTCGTCGTTTAGCACCATTGCTACCATCGGCACCACCTCAGGGAGCTTAAAACGGATCACGTGCTCTATCTGGTCGCTCACGAGTTGAACCGTCTTTTCAGAGTGTGCCCGCTCCTGGATATGTTGTGAGACTTCAGCAACAGAGAAGAGCTCCTCAGAAACGATCGTCCCGAGTTTCTTGGCGAGCTCTGCCTGACGTTTCGGAAAAACTCCGTGCAGGACGAAGGGCCGCACACCGATCGGCCGCTTCGGATGAAAGAGCATCTTCACCGCGAGCAGATTCGTGCCCCACCCGATCAGTGCTCCGATCACGGGAAGGCAGAGCAGCGCTCCCTGATCTGCCGGGATACCGAAAAAGGTGAAGATATATTCCATTGCTAGTGCTGCGACCAAAGAGTTTTTTCACCTGCGCAGCACGTCGCTGCGTGCAGGGCGAAGCCCGGAAACGCCTCCCAGGGGGACCAAAATGCTAGTGACTCGTTATACCAATATCTATTCATAGTGAAAAAGCTTTTCTGACGAGACACTAGTTCCTCATGAGTTCATCTGGGGAGATACCCCAGTGAACAATCTTCCACTTCCCCGCTTGCTGTTCAAGCCAGACCAGCTTTCCAGTGCCGACCTTGAGCTGCTTCGAAGCAACGAGCTCCGGAAACTCATCCAACGCAAAGCGAGCGAGACACTTGAGAATTCCGTTGCTGGTGACCCCGATACACGGCTCATCCGTCGCGCTCTCTGCGGCAAATCGGAGCAGATCCCCTACCTGTTCTCGAAGCTCTTCCTCTGTACTCTTCCATCCAGCACCGTTCGGCACGAGCGCCTCCCGGTCCCACTGCTCCAACTCTTCGCCGAGTCCGAGCGCTCGGAGCTGTTCTGTGCTCTTGCCTCCCCACGTGCCGTAGTCGATCTCGTTCAAACAGTCGAGGACTCCCTTCTCTCGCGCAACTGGGAAGAGCTCCTCTTGCTCGCTTCGGAGCAGCGCATCGGCGCTCATCTGCGCCCGAAGGAGGGGAGAGCAGTAGACCTTCTCGACCTGCACCTCAGCACGTGCCAGGGCCTCTGCCATCCGCTGCGCCTGTGCGATCCCTGAGGGCACGAGGGGGAGATCCTCCCCTCGCCCCACCCACACCGGTGTATCGTCGGGGCGAAAGGTGTTGCCGTGGCGAATAAGGATGAGCGTCATATCGTGTTCTCTTTCCCCAGCACGAGCTCACCCTCGCTCGCGATAATCTCTTCCACTCGTGATACGTCACCGGGATTATCCACCGAGTGGGCGGTTCGTCCCCGATAATCAACATCGACCACGGATATTGGAAGGTCGTGTTCGAGAGCTCTGAGCTGCTCTAACTGTTCCAGCTCTTCCAACGGAGTCTGCGGGAGATCGAGGAGGTGAAAGAGCATTTCCCGGCGATAGGCGTACATCCCGATATGTTTTCGGGCAAGGACTCGAGAGTTCGCTCCCTCAGAAACAGCGGTGCTGTTCCGAAACCTCTTGAGAGAAGGAATAGGCGCCTTTGAGAAGTACAGTGCTCGACCACTCTTGGAAACGGTAACGAAGGTTCCCCCGACTTCCCCCTCTTCGTAGCGCTCTTCTGCCAGTAAGATACTCTCTGCGGAGAGTGCGAGCGCCGGTGTTGCCAACGCTACTCCCGGCTCTCGCTCCATAAACTCGGCGAGCTCTCGAATGACCCACGGAGGAACGAGCGGGGCATCCCCCTGGAGATTAATGACCGTTCCGATATCATCCCCCGCGCTAGACGCCCCTTCTGAGATAACCTTCACCGCCTCTGCCACCCGCTCGGTTCCATTTCGGCACTCCACCGAGGTCATCACCGCCTGGCCACCAAAAGCTCGGACATGTTCTGAGATCTCTTCGCTATCGGTCGCCACATAGACGTGCTCTTTCGAGAGAGCCGCTGCCGCAATTCGCCACACCCGCTCCACCAGCGAAACCCCGGCAATCTGTGCCAGCGGCTTCTCTGGGAAGCGGGTTGAACCGAGACGGGATGGAATAATGCCGATCGTTTTCACAGGGCACCTATTGCAGCGATAGCTTCTCAGCAGAAAGAAGGCTATTGTCCAACAATCTCACGAGAATGCAAATCAACACAGAAGAGTCATGCTTCGCTCGTTTCTTATCTTCTTTTCGGTAAATCTGATCGTCCGAGTCGTCCTCACGGCGCCTCTCTCCTTCCTGAACGAAGACGCTGCACTGATTCTTACCGCCCGCGAGAGCCTCCTCTCCGATGGTCCGCTGCACTGGTTTCTGAACGGGTACGGACCATCGATCATTCGTCCCTTCCAGCTGCTCTCGTTCGGCCTCGTTGCCCTTCTCTCAACGGATCCTCTCCCCTTTTTTCTCGTCCAGGTGTGCCTCCTCTCACTCGCTCAGCTTGCCCTTGCGTCAGTGCTGATGCGGTGGAGCTCTCCAACTCTCGCACGGTGGGGAGCTCTCTCCCTCAGCTTTACGAGGGGTGCCGCCGAGTCGACCTTCTGGCTCTCCTCTCAGCACGACCTCTTCCTCCTCTTCTTTGCTTCTCTCTCAGCGCTGGCACTCTTTCGTGGAGGAGAGCAACGGGGACTGCCACGCAAGCTTCTCTTCCTCCTTCTCGGGAGTATCGCCGTGTGGGGGGCACTCTATTCGAACGAGAAAGCGGTCACTCTTCCCCTGGTTCTCGGAGTATTTGTCCTCACGGGAAAAACCTCTTTTTCCGAGAAGGGAGTAGCGCTCGTGGTGCTCGCCCTTCACCTCGCCGGCTATTTCCTGCTCCGATTCGCGGTGCTCGGAACCTTTATCGGTGGATACAACGACACCCCATTTCCCGTCGAGCATCTTGAGTTCTCCTTTCTCAGCTCCTGGGCGCTGAGCACTATCACCGCGCTCTTTTGGCAAGGGAGCTCCACTACCGCCTTCCTTTTTGTCGGGTTCGGCGGTCTTGTCGCGCTCTTTCTGATTGCCCTGACCTGCTCCACCAACCGGGGGCACTTTCTCAAGATGGGAGCTCTCTGGCTTCTGGTGCACCTCCTCGTGAGCCTCCCCACCGCACAGTACGCACTCTCTCCGGTGCACAACGGCGTCTTCAGCAGCCGTATGTATTGGATGCCGGTGATCTCAACTGCCTGCGGGATGACCCTCCTCCTTGAACAACTTCGCCGCGCTCATATTTCAAGGGGTCTCTTCGTGCTCTTTCCCTGCTGCCTCTCCCTTCCACTCCTGATCGCCGGTGTAAACACCGCTCGAGACTTCTCTGCGGCGATGCGGTTTACCGACGAAGCAACCCTCGCCTTTCAGGCACAGTGTCACTGTAGTCGCCCGAGAACCCCACAGACATCCGGCCTTCCGCAACACCGGGCAACCGTTAATGTCTTCACAGAATCGAGTTGGATTGAGTACCGCGATCTCCTCGAACGGGGAAAGCGATGTAGCGACCCCAAAGAGAGCTGTTCCATTCTCTTTCTTCCGCGTCGAGAAAAACTCTCGACCGCCGTTGGCCAGACCTCACCCTCAGTTCTTCGAGCGATCCTCCCGCCAGAACGGCAACAACTCGAGCTGCCTCACCTTCCACACGGTGAGCAATGCCTTATCCCGTCCCTCCGTACTCGCAAACGAGAAGGTGAGAAACGAAAGATTCTCTCACTCCGAGAAGTTCCTACCGCTCACTGCACGCAGTGGCGTCAGCAGCTCGAATATGTCCTCTTATTCTCTCGCGGTATCCCGATAGCCGCCCAACCCACCGGAGAGGTTGGGGTAACACCAGCGGGAACACGGATCAGATTTCTCCTTGCGAGAGACGAGCGAGGAGCAGAGCCCTCCCCCGACCTCCGAGTCGGCGGCGTCTGGAACGGGACAGTGTTTGAATTTTATCCAGTCGACCCAGAGAGCGAAGATCGCAAAGATAGGGGGTGAAGTCTCAAGAGAGAAACCTGGCGGTCCCCTACCACCGAATCGTATCTCCCTCGTTTCTCATCCTTTTAGGGACTCCCGAGAACCACGAAGTAGAGGAAAAGCTCGTCGTATGTCACACGAAGAAGACCGAGAACAGACCTCCAGTCAGGTATCTGCTCTTCCATCCCAGAGTGAGGTGAGAGAAGAACCGGTCTACACGAGGTGGCCCACGTGCGGGTTTTGGTGGCGGGCCGTTGCTCATAGCTTTGATACGGCGGTGATCAGTACGATCACCTCTGTAGGGTTCTTGCTCTTCCTCTTTATGTTCGGGGAATCGTTTTTTCAGGAGATCATCACACAAGCCCAGAACTCTGGGGGAGAAGCTGAAAATAATCTCAGTGGTATGCAAGTGGCCTTCTCGACGCTTGGCTCCTTTCTCTCCGTAGCGTTGCTCCTGCTGTATGGAGTGGGCTCTGAAGGATCCTCTCGTTCAGCCACCCCAGGAAAGCTTCTTATGGGGCTGAGAGTCGCAACGGAAGATGGTCAACCACTGCTGTACTCTGATGCATTTGTTCGAAATCTCTATAAGCACCTCCTCCTCGTGGTTGGAGGAGTGCTTGGACTCGTCATCGCTCCACTCTCACTCTCATCTCCGCTGCTCGGGGGAATTGTTGCGATCGTCACCGCCATCGCTCTTATTCTTCTCTTTATCTACACCATCATCGATCCCCTCCTCGCGGTCTTTTCTTCGAAGAACCAGACCCTACACGATCGGTGGTCATACTCGATCGTCGTCAAAAAACCGGGGGTGAATCGGTGGCTTCGACTCCTCCTCACCCTCTTTGCGATCTTTCTCCTCTTTGCGGGACAGGCCACGCTGGTCACCGCGATCGCCTTTTCCCAACTTCAAAACCTCACACCGAAGTACATGGAACAGTTTGAGATGAATGCCGAGGGCATGGATTTTTCAGATACGGACCCCTTCGGTGGCGCGCCTCTTCCACGGGGAG
>JALEGQ010000070.1 GCA_022763385.1 bacterium | reverse complement strand
TCTGGAGTTCACCCCGTATGGTTGATAAAGAATCACCACTCTACCGTATCCGTCACTCTCTCGCTCACGTACTCGCTCAGGCGGTACTCGAACTCCGCCCGGAGGCGAAGCTCGCCTTTGGGCCACCGATCGATACGGGGTGCTACTACGATTTTCTCTTTGAAACGCCACTCTCTTCTGATGATTTCTCGAATATTGAGAAGCGGATGAAGAAGATTATCCGGCAGCGACAACCGTTTGCGCAGCGCAAGCTCTCCGCAGAGGAGGCGGTTGCTCACCTGACGGAGCAGGATCAGCCCTTTAAGGTGGAGTACTGTAAGGAGCTGATCGAGCGGGGAGAATCAGAGATCGGTTTCTACGAGAACGGCCCTTTCGAGGATATGTGTGAGGGGCCACACGTGGCGCATACTGGGGAGTTGCCAGAGAAGTCATTTGCGATCGACTCGCTCGCCGGTGCCTACTGGCGGGGAGACGAGAAGAACCCGCAGTTGACCCGCATCTATGTGCTCGCGTATGAAACACGAGAGGAGCTTGACGACTACAAGCGGCGACGGAAGCTCGCCCTTGAGCGAGATCACCGGAAGCTCGGGAAGGAACTCGAGCTCTTTACCTTTTCCGATGAGGTAGGGCCGGGTCTGCCGCTCTGGATGCCGAAAGGGACCGTCCTCCGGGAGCAGCTCGAAGAGCTTGCGAAGGAAGAGGAGTTTCGGGCTGGATACGAACGGGTCGCAACTCCGCACCTCGCCAAGGAAGATCTCTACTACCGCTCGGGACACCTGCCGTACTACGCCGATGGGATGTTTCCACCGATGGAGCTTGAAGGCGAATCCAAGTATTACCTGAAAGCGATGAACTGTCCCCATCACCACCAGATCTACGGAGTGCGGCCCCGGAGCTATCGGGAGCTGCCGCTGAAGTTGGCGGAGTATGGATGTTGTTACCGTTATGAGTCTTCCGGGACCTTGGCCGGTCTCCTCCGGGTGCGCTCGCTTTCGATGAACGATGCCCATATCTACTGCACCCTCGATCAACTTCCGGAGCAGTTGACAGAGACCTTTCAGATGGCGCTCGATTACTACGAGCGGTTCCGCTTTGATGGGGTGAAGATCCGGCTCTCTCTTCACGATCCGGAAAAGAAGGAGAAGTACGTTGATAATCCAGAGCTGTGGAAGTTTTCAGAAGAGCTCGTGACGAAGGTGATTGAGGATATCGGGGTTGAGTATGAGATTGGAGAAGGAGAGGCTGCCTTTTACGGACCGAAGATCGACTTTCAGGCGAAGACCCTCCTGGGACGGGAGGAGTCTATTAGCACGACACAGCTCGACTTTGCTTCTCCGATAAACTTTGACCTGCAGTATGTCGGAGAGGATGGAAAGGAGCACCGTCCGTATATCGTTCACCGCGCTCCACTGGGCACGCACGAGCGGTTTATGGCGTTCTTGATCGAGCACTTTGGGGGAGCCTTCCCGACCTGGATGGCTCCCGTTCAGGCACGGATCATTCCGGTCGCCGAGCCCTTTGTGGAGTACGGAGCAGAGATCGAGCAACGGCTGAAGGGCCAGTTGGTGCGGTGTGAGCTCGATCGCAGTTCGAATTCTTTCTCAAAGAAGGTCCGAGAAGCGGTGACGCAGAAGATCCCGAATATCCTCATCGTTGGAGAAGAGGAGCGAAAGGGGCGTTCGGTAAATCTTCGCCGGTACTGCGTAAAGGAGCAGCTCCCGATCACTCTTGATGAGCTTGATGCTCGGATGAAGGTGCTCCGAGAGAAACGGTTGATGGATAATTTTCCGGATGTGGAGATTCCGACGGGTGGGTAGCGAGAGCAGCGGCTCTTTGTCGCTCTCCTTTCAGATAGCGATCGAGTCGGAGATCTTCCAGGGGTTGGAGTAGGCGCTTGAACATCGCGCCGCTTCGTCCCATACGATCATCGGTGAGGTTTAGGGTAGCGAGGGCAGCCGCTCGGCTCTCCGGGTGAGTGGTGGCGCGGTAAACCGCTCTTCGAGCCTCTTTCCAATCTTCGATCACTTCTGTCACGATCGTTAGCCGCGCCTCCGGATCACGCGCGAGATGGTGGGAAAAGCGTTGCGAAAAAGGTTTCCCGAAAGAGGAGCCGAGGGTGAGTTGTGCTGCCCGTGCAATGGACGGAGCGTTCTTATGGTCCGTGAGCGCTAGGGTGGCGAGTTGCGAAAAGGGGGCTCGACCATACCGAACAGAGAGCTCAAAAAGAGCGGAGAACCGTTGCTCAGCCAAGATGCCGTGGTCGTTGCGATATATTCCCGTTCCTGCAGCACGAGCCTCCGTGACGGAATCGACCAGAGACTCGACGGCGCGTTGGAGCGCCTCGAGCGCTTCTGCGGTTTTCGGAGCTTCATAACTCGTGTATCGACCGCTGAACTCATCCAGGGCCGCTCCGATCGCCATGGCGCGAGCATTAGAGATCGGAGGAGCCGTCTCTCCGTTTGCTCCAACGAGCTCTGCTATCGCCGCGGCAAAACGTTCTGGCTCGGAGCGGTATACCTTTTCGATCTCATTGATCAAGACCTCGGATAAGAGCTCCTCTTCTTGAGGAGAAAATCGTTCACTCTTCAGAACCGAGAGAAAGAGTGAGACTGCTTCCTCTTTGCTACAGTGATCCACACACCGATCGGCGAGAGCGTGGAGTGCTTTTGCTTGATCGCGTTGGTCAAGAACGCTCGCCTGAAACGCTTCGCGGAACTTTTCGAAGGTACTTGGGGGCTCTTCAGCAGAAGGGGGCCGTAACTTCTCGATTCGCTCCGGGGTAGTAGCTGCTAACGGAGAAATCCGATTCGTACGGTCTTGCATCATGACCTTTTCTCCTGCGCGGAATTTGGTCTCCGCAGTGAGTTTCGGAGATCAAATCGCGAAATCGCCAGATCCACTCTTGGAAATCGACGCCGTATCTCTCCGAAGAAACCCTTGAGGCAGAGTGCCTGTTCTGCCGTGACGGCTCGTTGGCGATCCTCCTGTCGGGCGAGGCGGTGCAGTTCAGCTCGCGCGGCAAGCCAATCTTCGGCGAGCTCAGTGGTCTGTTCCGGTGCTTTTTCGGGTGCAAATCTTTGCTCGACCGGCCTCTCCTGTACCTGAGTAAGATAGCGAACGAGGTGGGCAGCGGTGCGATCACTCACGGTCTCCTCAGCAAGGAGGGAGGTAAGCGTGGTATAGGGGGTCTTGGAGAGCCGCTCGATGGTAGAAAAGACCGTCTCCAGCCCGGCATCATCGAGGAGATCTGTTGTTCTTGAGTCGGCGACTCTTTCTTGGCGGCACTTCGCACGGAGGACGGCAGTACACAGCGTGCACGCTGCTTCTGAATGCTCGTCGAGCTTCTCCTTCTTCTCCTCGAGGAGGGTTTGGAGCTCTCTCCTAAGAAGCGGAGCCAGGAGTGGAGAGAGTGGAAGATACTCAACCCCTTCGCCTCTCCTTAGCCGAAAGGCTCCTTCCGTGAGTCGAGTGAGGTCACCGAGATAGCTTGGGAGGTTCTCTCCCTCTTGACGGAGGGCATTGAGGAGGTGCAAGTACAGGGGTTCATCAGAGGAGCGTTTTATCTCGGCGACATGGATGCTTCCCACAAGATAGTCGGGAAGACGTGGACCCCCTTGCCCCTG
>JALEGQ010000069.1 GCA_022763385.1 bacterium | reverse complement strand
GTGAGGTCTAAAAACTCGATCAAAGTTTCAAGATGTGCTGCTATTGTGGGAGCAAAGCAGTCTACGGGCAAATTTTTATGCAACGTTGGGGTTCACCAAGAGATTCGGGAGTCCGTCAAAAGAACCGTTGGACATCACGGTAAGTACCACTTTAGGAGCAGAATCTTCTCGAGCCTTGAGTTGAGAACGGAGGTGCGCTCCTATCTCCTCTCCATTCGGAAAGACCAGGCATTCCGTCCCATGCTCAGCGACCTCTTGCTGAAGCTGATGCAGATCAAGAAGCGCTTGCCCCGCATCACTCCTACGGGTCGTTACCTCGCGAAGAAAAAGCCGATCGGCTCCCCGAAAACTGGCGCTGTACTCTTCCTGAAATATTGCTCGCCGGCTCGTGTTACTTCTCGGCTCAAATGCAATCCAGTGCTCCGCATCCGGATACCGTTGCCGCAATCCCGCAATGGCTTCTTGTACCGCGGTTGGGTGATGGGCAAAATCCTCAAACACCAACAATGAATCCGACTCGTACAATCGCTGAAATCGACGGACAGCACCCGTAAATTCTTTTGCTACCCCTTCCCACTCTTCTCGAGAGATCCCAAGCTGTTCTGCAACGAGGAAAGACGCAAGAACATTCAAGCCGTTCATCTCGCCGAGGAGCTGAGTCGCAAAAGAGAAGCCCCCTTCTCCTCCACGACACGTCACACGGAAGTGCTGAAAATCTCCCTCTGAACGATCAAAAGAGAGGCGATACTGAGCCTCCTCCGTACGTCCAAAAGTCGTTACCTGTATAGGAGATACCGCACTCAGCAAACGCCGTACCGGAAGATAGTCCGTGCACGCGATCACTCTTCCCGTAGCGGGTACACGCGCAAGCAACTGCCGAAACTCCTCTTCAATAGCCGCGAGGTCAGGATAAATATCAGCGTGATCAAACTCAATCGCATTCACCACCAAAATTTCTGGTGGATAAAAGAGAAACTTGGGGCGCTTTACATAGAATACAGAATCGTACTCGTCACCCTCAATCACCCCAACATCTCCCTTCCCGATCCGAAGTGAGGTCTCAAGCTGTGAAACTTCTCCTCCAACAAAATAAGAAGGGTCTCTGTTAAGCTGCTTCAAGCCATAGGAGATGAGCGCCGTTGTCGTTGTCTTCCCATGCGTCCCACTGATAACCACCGACCGTTTTCCCTGGAGCAGGATTTCTCCAGCAAGCTTAGCAAAAAAGGTATGGGGAATCTGAAGCGCCTCAACAGCTTGAACCTCCTCATTGGTCCGAGGAACAGAATTTCCAATCACCACCAGAGAGAGCCCTTCCGAAATATGTTCCGCCGAATAGCCACGAAACACGTTCACCCCCGACCGCTCTAGAAGGCCAGACATCGGAGGATAGAACTCTTGATCGCTGCCGGAAACTCGATATCCCTGATCCGAAAGTGCTATCGCGAGCGCTCCCATCGCAACTCCGCACACTCCGATAATATGGATGGAACCAGGGCTGGGCTTCGTTGGAAAATCAGAAAAGTCTGTTGATTGCTCGAGGGAAAAATACTTACTCGTCATCATCATCGTCGTCATCATCAGCTTCGGAGAACTTTTCGTAGAGCTGTGCATACTCAATATCTAGCGCATCGTATCGCTTTTTCAGGATGAAATACTGCTCGTTCCCCGCCTCGATCTCCGTAATGAGCGTCTCAGCCCGTTGCTCTGTCTCAAGAAGCTGCGTCTTCATCGCAAGAATCTGCTCTTGGACCTGAGAGCTCATCTCAACCTCTTCGACAAGCTTATCAAGGTTTGCTGTCGTCTCTGCGATCCGATTACGGAGCTCTTCGTTCTTCTGTCGAAGCTCAGCTTCCTTTTTCTTGAGGATATTGAGCTCTTCTTTCGTCTCAATACCGCTTGCTTCAAGCTCACGCTCGATCTCCTCGAGCTCCCGAAGTCGCGTTTCAACGGTCTCAAGCTCAGCCTGAGTAATCGTTATCCGACCCCGTTCAGCCTTGAGCGACTCTTGCAACGTTTTGTACTCAGTGATTGCCTTCTGAAGACTTCCAAGGTCAATGAGCCCACTGTAAAGCTCCTCAAGCTTTTCGGTAAGCGCACCCTGTTCCTCAAGATGAGCGGCGTATTTCTCTACCGACTTCTTCATCCCTCCCTGATTCTTGCCCGCGAGCACAAAGATCGCTCCCGCGCACCCAGCAGCAGAGATAAGTCCAACGATCATGACAATAATATAGGCCACTACGCTGGCTCCTCCTCTTCCTCTTCGTCGTCCTCATCTCCCTCATCCGAAGAGCCCTCCTCAGAATCCTCCTCTTCGGAGGACTCCTCCGAACCTTCTGCGGCTTCCCCATCCTCAGAGCTCTCCACTGGAGAGTCTTCATCAAAGTCATCTGGAAGATCCGCAGCGTCTCCTCCAACGGCACCATCTGAAGATGGAAGGGGGATATCGATGATGTTTTCCTCGGAATAACGAGGATCGTCGATATCGATCTCTGTTTCCTGTGCGAGCTGTTCCAACTGACCTACCGCTTCGATTAACGCTGGATCAATGGCAAGATCCGGAAGATCCTCCTCCTTCGGACCAGCACTCTTCTTTATCTGCAAAAAGCAGTACGCGGCCGTTCCGGCATTTGCGAGGAGTATCACGAGCGAAAAAAGGAGAAAGGGGGGCTGTGTATCCTCAGGCTCTTCCTTCACAACAACCCGTTCTATCTTCGGCCCAACATCGAGTTCTGTCTTCTTCTTCTCATAGAGAATGACCTGACTACTCCCCCGTACCTGCTTTCCTCGAGCCTTTCCCTCAATGGTCGCCTGCATCTCATAACTTCCCTCCTCTATCAGCTCTGTCGCAGGAACTTCAAAACGAAGTGAGCCATCGGTTCGTTTTTTAATGGGAAGCTCAAAGAGGCGGTTTTTCTTATCGATGGCGATCAGCTTCACCTCAATATTCTTCAGCCCTGATACTTCAGGATTGAGGGTGACCCGAAAGTAATCGATCGTGGTCCCTGACTTTTGTCCCAAGGCGACATCGGCGATCTGCTCAACAGGGACCACGGACAAGTTAATCAAGCGTGGCTTTACTCGAAAGGGAATTGTCTGCTGACGTTCAAAGGTTGGCCCCTTTGCGAGAAGCTTTAGCTGATAGTCTCCCGGCGTTTCGATCTCAACATTCGCCGAAAACACTCCGTCATTAGCCACCACATCGGCCTCTTCTCCATCATCTCGAAGGAGCTCCCGAATAATCGGCTCTGAAACTCTATCTACTGGGGTAATCTGAAACGCATACTGCGTAGCGTTTGTCATCGCGGGGAGCACTACTGGCCTCTCTTCGTCATAGAGTCGCGCTCGAAGGACTCGCTTGTTCCCTGCAAGTAACGTTGAAGGCCAATCCGTTATCAACTTGAGATGAGTAAGAACAGTTGCAAATCCTTTGTTATCGGATAATCCGAGAATCTGCCAATTTCCGACCGAAGGATCATCTATCGTGATAGTGTGAAACCGGCTCCCAACAAACCACTTCATGCCTGAACCGAGATTCTCTGCCGTATAAACATTCCCAGCAGGGTTTTTTACCGAGAGCTCTTCGTCGTCCTTCCCATCCGTATTAATATAGAAGGTTGCCTGCTCCACCTCTCCATCAATTCGAAACCCCTTACTAATCATTGGAACGATCTGAGGCTTCTTTACAACGAGAAAGAGATCTGCAAAGGACTCGTGAATCCCCTCTGCACTCTCTGAATACCAGCTCATTCCCTCTGTTGCCTGAGCCATCTGAGCGAGAAGCTCCCTGTCTGCCTGAGGAGAGAACGCGAGGGTATGGAGAACAATTCCATTTTGCTTCAATTCTGGAAGCAAACGATAGATCAGCCCCTCTCGAAGCCCTTCAGCGCTCGCCCACTGTGGGTCGGGATCCAACTTTCCATCAGAAAGGAGGATAATAGTTCGAAGGGCATCCTCCCGGGGGGACGCTTCAAAGAGCTTCTTCGCTTCGAGTACCCCAGAAACCGGATCGGTATAAATTCCTGTATCCGAAGCACTCTTTACCGCATTCTCAATCGCTGGAGCCTGCATCGGATGATAGTCCTGCAGGTCCCATAATACCCGAGCTTCCGCATCGAATTCGATGATTCCAAAGCGATCGCCATCTTTCAGAAATTGAGTAAAGAGCTTTGCCCCCTCATCTCGGAGCCGTTCTGGATCGGTCACCCGCATGCTCGCAGAAGAATCTAGGAGCAAAATGGCATCAACGGACTTCAACGCCTCCTCATCCATCTCTCCTTCGGCATAAAGCAGCGTAGCGTTCAGGAGGAAGAGGCACACAACGACACTGAAAACCCTTCCCGTTCCCGAAAGTGCCCTTCCCGTTCCCGAAAGTGCCCCTCCCGTTCCCGAAAGTGAAGGTCTCACCAAAAGAGCAACACACGCTGACAGGAATACGGTCATAACTGGAGCAACCAAACGGAGGAAGGAAACCCTCCGGAGAAATCATTTCAAAATGTCAAAAGGGGCGAATATCTGATACTCTCCCGTAGCATCACTGGGGCAGTATAGACGAGATACGAAGAGCAAACCATGCGGTTTTTTGAGAAGAGGAGGGAGCGAGCGTGCCCAAATCTGAGGCCCATACGGGGAAGATCTTGCCGAAAAGCGCACCTCCTGCTCGTTCTTCTTGTCGTGGAGCTTGTCGTTCCGTCACTCCCAAGCCATCCCCTCTGGAATCCTCTTTGGGGCCCTCTTAACCTCAGAGCAGAACAACGAATCCCTTTCCGACTCCCACCCCGGCGCGAGCTTCTCAAGATTCGTTCGGCGGTGCTGAAAACATCGAAGGGCGAGATCGTGTTCGAGCTCTTCCCCGAGACTGCCCCGTGGCATGTGGCCAACTTTAAGTATCTCGCGGATAAGAACTTTTACGACGGCATCAGATTTCACGTCCACCAACCCGGAAAGATCATCCAAGGCGGAACCCCCCGTGCCGACCGGCCTGACGGCGGCCCTGGCTATGAGCTCCCGCCGGAATTCAGCGAAAAGCGACACCAACGGGGAGTCCTCGGCATGTCACGAAAACCCGACATCCTCAACCCGAGCCGCAAGTCTCACGGAAGCCAGTTTCACATCCTCCTCACCAATGCGGACAAGATGAACGGCTCCTTCACCGTCTTCGGCCAAGTTGTCCGAGGAATGGAAGTTGCCGACTCGCTAGAAAGAGGAGACACCATCGAGAACCTCACCGTCTACATCCGCCAGTAAAAAATTTGCCCCCGGGGACGAATGAAAGAATCGACCCTGGTATGTTTTATGGCTTGATTTATTCTTTATTTGCTTAAGACACGGCATTCTCGTACGATCTTCGAAGTAATTCGGTAAGCATTCACGTACTTTCGAAAAATAAGATAACTCTTCGGGATGAGACAGGGAACTTTATGAGGGCAGACGCTGGTCGACGCATTTTGGCGAGTATCTTCGACGTTACCGTACTCGTGCTTTGCTCTGTCTTGTGGGCATCACTTGTTCTTTCGGTCTCTCAGATGACTTGGGGGCAGTATCTCTCCTCGATGATGAGTCTTGCAGAAGACGGAGGGTCGCTATACCAAGACCATCGTTCACTCTTCACACTCGTAAATCTCTCGAACCTTATCTATATCGGCTCCTCTTTCTGTTGCATTCTGTACTTCCTGAGCGAAGTCTTTGGAGATGCTTCCCCCGGGAAACGCCTCCTCGGCCTTGTCATCGGTGCTCAAGATGAATCAGAAGCCGATCAGGATTCGAAGACGCGGCGGTATCTTATCGTTCTCGCACCGATAATTGTTCTGCTCTGCATCAGAATACTCATCTCTGCGAATGCTTCTCACTTGCGCAGTTTTCTTATCTTCTCCCTGCTCTTCTCCGTTGTCTCGAGCTTCCTCCGCCTCTACCTCATCCTCCTATTCTGTGGGACGTTTAGCGCTTTTCGACGTGACAAGCTCTGTCTTCACGACAAGCTTTCACGTACCGCCGTCTATGTGAAAGCTCATTGGACACCGAGGACATCTTCCACAGAAGAATCTGTCAGACGAGACAAGGGATTCTCTCTTGAGGAGCCTCCACCGAGAAACCCTGATGCGGTGAACAAGTTACTCTTTAAATCGCGTAACTATTCAGCATCTTTTGAGCCGATTCCAGTGGCTAAGTCGATTAATGATGAGGAAATCCCCCTCAGGGGGCTCTTTGGGGGTGAAGACAAGTAACCATTCAGAAAAAACGACATCCCCGATCAGGGGATGACAAGAAAAGTTAGGTTCTTCTATCAGTCAAAATACCTCGAAATAGTGTAATTATCGCCTCCTACTCTGTGTTCGCTGAATGGTTACTAAATAGCAAAGCCCATGTCTCAAGAGACCGAAAGTTTCCGGTGGTTCTGGATCCTCTCCTCCATAATCGCCGCCCTTATCCTCCTCGCCTTCGTCGGAGCGCTCTACCTTTTACTGACGGCGAAAGAGTGTCAAAGACCAATTCCCATCATTATTGAAGACACCTCAGCAACAGTCGCGCAGCTCTCTACAGGAGAGTCACCGTTTTCCCTCCTGCGGACTCCCCAGATAAGATAGGTGCGGTACTTCACAGCCCCGGAGTTTCCAGGTAGTTGGTGGTCTCTTCGAACTGGCGGACCTCTTGGGGTTCGGTTCCTTGAACGAAGTAGTCGAAGATGGCGTCTGGGGCTCCTTCTTCTGCGGGTTCTCCGGTGAGGCGATTTACCCAGCGACCAACGACTCCTTCTGGTGGAACAAAGTCAGCAGGTTCCGGACGGGGGGGCTCGACGTAGGGAATTCCGAGCTGCTCAGCTTCCTGCTTGCGGGCGGTCACCAACGCTTCGTACTGCTCTTCTTCTTCCTGCTCAAGAAAGCCCTTCATGAAATTCAGCCAAATTGGCGAGGCGACTCGACCTCCGGTCTCCTTCTTACCGAGGCTCTTTTTCACATCAAATCCAACCCAGACTCCACACGCCCACTCGGGAGTATATCCGACATACCAGGCATCCATCAGGTCGTTTGAGGTCCCGGTCTTTCCTGCAGCAGGACGACCAAGCTCACGGATTCTCCACCCAGTACCACGCTCAACAACTCCCTTCATAAGGTTTGCCATAACGAAGGCAGATTGCTCCGAGATCACCCGAGTGGTCTCTTCAATCTGACGATCCGTAGCAGAATAGAGTACCTGGCCGTTTCGATCGTATACCCGAAGAATAAAAACACTCGGAACAAGTACACCTTCGTTCGCAAAGACGCCGTACGTACGGGTGATCTCAAGTGGAGAGACTTCGCTACTCCCGAGAGAGAGTGAGAGGTTTGTTCCTAGTGAGCTCTCAATGCCAAGCTTTCGAGCGTAGTTGATCACCCACTCTACCCCGATCCGCGAAATAATATCAGCCGAAACAAGATTCCGAGATTTTTCAAGCGCTGTGCGGAGCGTGATCGGACCTAAAAATGAGTTATCGAAGTTTCCTGGGTTCCAATATTGATCCCCAACTTTAAAGGTACGCTTTTCGTCATAGACGATCGACGCTGGGGTATATCCGAACTTATCAACCGCGGTAAGATATACTACGGGCTTGAAGGCAGAACCCGGTTGCCGGAAAGATTGGGTCACCCGATTATATTGGTTTTCGCGAAAGTCATATCCACCAATAACAACCCGAACTTCTCCAGAAGAAGGCTCGATAAGAGTAAGAGCCCCCTGTACCTGAGGAGTTTGGCTGAGAATAAGCTCTCTCTTCGATTTTTCTGGTGACTCTTTTCCGATACTCCCTTCCTTTAGGGCGACCTCAACCACATCTCCAACTCGGAGGTGTCGGTCGAGTCGTATCTGCTTTACTCGATCTTTTCCATCAAGAAAGCGGTTGGCCCAGAGAGCCTCCTTGAGCGAGAATTCAGACTCCGTGCCATCAGGAAGGAGGACCTTCGCTCTCCGTGCTTCAATAGCGGTGATGAGCGCGGGGTATTTTCTGAGGAGATCCCACTCTTCGATCGGGGGGGTACGAAAAGCATCGAAGAATTCCGTCGTCTCGGCACCAGCAATGTGCTGCAAGGGACCTCGCCATCCCCGTCTCCGGTCTACGGCCTCAATGCCTTGATTCAGGGCTGCTTGGGCAAGTCGTGTGGCAGGAACATCCACCGCTGTTTCAATTCGATACCCTCCGGTATCCAACGGAAGGTTCGGAAGAAGACGCTCAAAACGACGACGCACTTCAGTCGCATAGTGGGGAGCCTCATGAAGGGTGTTCGCTTGAGAGCGGTAGAACGTGAGCTCTCGATTCCGTGCAACTTCTGCCTCGTCCTCAGTGATGAAACCAGCAGCGACCATCTGTTTGAGCACGTAGTGTTGTCGACGAAATGCCTCCTTCTCGTTCGCAAGTGGAGAGTATCGAGACGGGGCCTTCGGAAGACCAGCCAGCAATGCCCCCTCTGCCACTGAGAGGTCACTCACATCTTTATGGAAGTAGGCGCGAGCGGCTGCCTGGATACCGTAGGAACGGTTTCCAAAAAAGATCTGGTTGAGATAGATCTGGAGAATCTCGTCTTTCGTTAGCCGCTGCTCAAGCCGGTAGGAAAGGATCGCCTCTTTCAACTTTCGAGTTAACTTCTTCTGAGAGGTCAGGAGAAGATTCTTTACGACCTGCTGCGTGATCGTCGAACCTCCCTGTCGGGCACTTCCAGCCCGAAGGTTCTTTATCGCCGCTCGAAAGATGCTGATAATGTCGATTCCGGGGTGGGAATAGAACTGTGCGTCCTCCGCCGCAAGAAACGCGTTTCGGACATGATGGGGGATCTCGTCTATCGAAGCCGGGTATCTCCGGTTATCAGCATCAAAAAATTCGGCAATGAGCTCTCCATCTCGACCAAATACCTGCGTCACCGCTGAAGGGCGATAGTCCTCCACCCGATCGAGTTTCGGGAGATCTCTCGTGATGTAGTGGTATCCCCAGACGAGCGCTACTCCACCGGCAGCTCCGAGCACAAGAACGAAGATCATCGAAAAGAGAAGGAGCTTTTTTAACATGAATTTTATCTTACCGGGAGGAAGTGCTCCTCTCTCACGTCAGTGATACTACGCGGAACCGTGCGAATACGAAACAGCGATGAGAGACTTCCTCGTTTGGCCCAGTAGGTGTCGTCATCGGCACTCGGCTGAAGGATCAAGACTTCGGTCGTCTCCCCCTCTCGGGTATCGGCCTCGGCCGGCTGGTACTGGAGGACAAACTCTTGGGCCTTCGAGCTCCATGAGAACGGCGCCTCATCCGGTGACAGGACTTCTTCGAAACGGAGGGAGCTCAATGCCGTGAGGAGCTCACGGACGAAGGGCTCATCTGCGGCCTTTCCGTTGACCGACCACGGTGCGGGGGAGGGGGCTCCAGAGTCCATTGTTCCCTCAGCCACTTCAGGGGGCTCCTTTTTCGACAAGAGAAGGGTCTTCCCATCAGGGAGTGATACGGTAAGGGAGCGCACTCGCTCCGCCAGGGAGGGGATGTTCAGAACCGAGCTCTGAAGTATCTCATTGAGCGGAGCTGAAAAGAGCTCCAGAAATGGGGCAGGGATGAACAGCGGCGCACTTTGTTCCAGGAGCTCTTCACGCTTCAAGAAGAGCTCTTCTTCTGTGAAGGGCGAGCCCACCATCGTCAGGGCCCCATACCTCCCCTTAAGGTAGGCATTCTCCCTTCCGAGAAAGAGAACTCCTCGCTTTCCCTCACGCTGAGAGACGAACAGAAACGCCGAAGCAGATTGAACTCCGAATGCCTCCCGCCAATTTTGCCCTACTCCATCTGAAAGTGGACGTACCTGCTGATAGCCCTGCTTGATCTGAGAGAACCAATCTGAAGCGAGCAGAATCCCAGCATATCCATCGAGAACCGGACAGAGGGCACGATCTCCGCAGTGGAAACGGATGCGACGTGAAGTCTTTTCTCCGCTCTGAAAGAGGATTTCACTCACCTCTTCAAACGGGGGAAGAGAGGGCTCTTCTGAAGACGTTGGCAAAAGCCACTGCTCACCATAAAAAATGAAGAAGAGCAACACCGCACTGAAACAACCAACGAAGAGAAGGCCAACAACGGGAACACTACTCAACGCCACCTGAGATGTTTGGCATCTGCCACCGTTCTTCTTCCGGATCACTACGCCGCTCCCTGCGCCCGACAGAGGAACGCCCGCCGCCGTCGTACGACGAAGAGGAGAACTCCGAACAGGACAAGAAGCTGAGCGATAACGACAAAGAGGGTCAACACCTGATTCTGCTCTTGAGAGGTGAGTAAGATCTTTTGCGTCGCTCTATCGTACTTCAATACCTCCTCCGGAAGAACGCCGAGATCGGTTCTTCCGATCCAGAGGAGTGAACCACGCAGAAACTCCGCATTAAAATGTTGGTCAAAAAAACGGTTCTGTAGCCAGGAGCTCGAACCAATCAACTGCACCTTTCCCCCGGCCTTCGTCTGAAAAGCAACGGCTACTGGCACTGCTTTTGGACCCGATTTCTGCTGAGGCAAGAGATCTCCTCCCCTGTGCAGCACTGCTGGGACACGGAGAAGCTCTTCACGGTTGGAGAAAATGTTCATGGTGGAGGAGGTGAAAAGAATCGGAAAAACCCGTGAGAACGAGAGTGATGCATTTCCCGTTAGAAATGTTGTTGATGGGTGATGTCGGTACTGCCGCACCTGAAACTCCAACGACTGCCCCTCATCCGGGGCATCCCCTTCGCCTTGAATACGAACAAGCGGTTTTTTTGCCAGGAGAACCCCTTCACCCGGGAAGGGAGCTGGCAGCGGAGCGCTTCCACTCGAAGCAAAGAAGAGGCTTCCCCCCGCACTGAGAAATCCTTTCAGGTAAAGCTCTTCTTTCTCGGTAAAGGGCTTCTCGGGCCCCGCAACGAACAATACTCCGTCATTCGGTGGTGGAGTCCCCTGCTCCGCCAAGGAGTACTCTTCGAGAAGTACTCCCTCTTCAGCAAGCAACGTCCTTAATCGAGAACTTCCGAACGGGCCAATGGAATCAAGACTTAACTCACCATGCCCAACAGAATAAAAGACTCGAATAGGTGCTGTTCCAGATACCTGCTGCAGGCTCATGAGGAGCGCTGTGTCGGAGAGCTCTTTTAGGTGGATCATCGAAGATTGCCCACCCGAAGAGTTTGGAGAAGAGAGAACAACCCTATCTCCTTGCTCAAGTTGCAAGGCTTCAACGCGGGCAATATCAAAAACGGGATCGATCTCCTCTCGAGAGATGAGTGGCGATTGCTCTTCAAGTTTCTTGAGCAGTTTTTGCTCTCGGTGAAGTCGGGTGACCTCACCGATCTGAACGTGAGAGAGAAGAACAGGAGCTTTCAACTCCTTGGCAAATCGTCTAAGTCCTGGCGAGAGGGAGTATCGTGCTCGCTCCGTCAAATCCACCTCAAAAGGCAGAAGAAAACCAACGGTGATACAGACGCCAAGTACCACGGCTGAGAAAACCAGCGGGAGAGCTTTTCTCGAAAACAGACAGAAACAGTGAACTTCTCGAAAAAGAAAAAACACGAGGAGCACTCCCCCCACCACCCCTTGAACAAGAGCAACGGCGAGAAGCGTTTTCAAAAAGAAAAGAACTCCCCCACCAACGAGAAGCAGGAGCGATACAACAATCAGGAGAAGCGAAGAAGAGCGTTCGTTACTGTTCATATCGCTCCTGAGAGAGAGAAAGCACCGCAAAAACCAAACCTGCTGCAGAGACCCCCAAAAAATAAGCAAGCTGAGTCGTCGAGAAAAATCCCTGTGTCATCTCAGTCGTATACGGAACCGGGGAAAGGGTACGGAGCATTCCTCCAAAACCAAAGAAAAACTCTGGAGGAAGAGCTGGAAGAAAATACAGCACCATGAGCAGTAAGAAGTGTGTCAGAGCAAAGGCAAAAGAGTTTCGACACACTTGGGAGAGCCCCATTCCGAGAGAGAGGTACGCCGCAGAGAGGAGCACGAGAGCGATTCCACCAAAGAACACGGGGAGAAAAGGTTGCGAGGTAAGAACGACGAGGAAGAGAGGAGCCGCTGAAAGTATCGTCACGAGAAGAACGAGATTTGTCATCGCGGCCAGAAACTTTGCCGTCACGATCTCTCCTACGGTGCACGGAAGAGAGAAGAGAGCATCGAAAGAACCTGATTGACGCTCTTCACAGAAAAGCTTTGAACTCCATAGCGGAAGGATAAAGACGAGCAGAAACCCAACGGTCTGAAAATACGGCTCCAGCACCATTTCACGCAGCGAGGGTGCAAGAGAGAGCTCTCCGGTCTGAGAGATCCCCTCGGCGATCGTTCCGAGAAAGCCAGCTCGATACTGTTCGGAACGCGCCTGAAAAGAGTTGAGATAGATCACGAAGAAATAGGCCGCGGCAGCAAGAGAAGAGAGCAGAGAAGTATAGATCGCACTTCCCGTCCACCACAGCGTCATCTCTCGACGGTAGAAGGCGGAGATCCTCTTTCCAGAGCACCGCACCGGACTGGTTGCTACCAATGGCTCCATCACTCCCCCTACAATCCCTGGACGACCTTTGTTTCTTTCCGTTCTTCGTCCAGACTCACCTCTTCAATACCATGCTCCGAAGCGCTTGCTGGAGCCAGACGGAGGAAGAACTGCTCGAGCTTCTCCGGGCTCTCCGCGCCGAGGTTTTCACGAAAGGCGACGACCCGTCCCTCATGAAGAATGAGGGCTTTGTTGCACAGAGCAAGGACCTCTCCGAGGAGGTGTGTGCTCAACACTGTAATACGACTCTCCCTCTCGCGGCGTATAAATGAACGAAACTCTCGCATCTGACGAGGATCAAGACCGCTCATCGGCTCATCAAGGAGTAAGAGTGCGGGACCGTGAAGATTTGCCGCAAAAAAACCGACCCGTTGACGCTCTCCCTTCGAGAGCTCTCCACACGGAACGTCGAGCAATTGAGAGAGCGAGAGGAGTGAACAGAGCTCCTGAAAGCGACGATCTCGCATCTCATCTCGGAGAAGGTGTACTCGAGAAAGAAAGGAAAACACCTCCCGGACAGTCATGGACTCAGGCAAGCACACTCGTTCGGGCTGATAACCGATCCGGGCTCGGTACTCACAGGGATGCTTTCCGAGACGAACACCGGAACACTCCACCTCTCCCCGCGAAAAAGGAAAGACTCCAGCAAGTCCTTTCAGTAGAGTACTCTTCCCAGCTCCGTTCAGGCCGAGTAAACCGAGTACATCTCCCTGCTGAAGTGAGAAAGTAACCGGAGAGAGTGCCACTCGATGATGAGAGCAACTCTGCTCAAGGCGGTATTCCCGCGAGTAAGATTTTGAAACACCTTCGACGTACAGCATAGAGCCCACGCCTCAGTATCTCAGAGTGAGTCTTCTTGATTCAAGTAATATGAAGGAAATATGGCAAATGGGACATTTTCATTTGCCGTTCGTGTGCCAATTCTGACAAAGCCTACGGCTCGAGCCCGTCTTCTGCCGGGAAAATGCTGCCATCACAGTGCATCACGAACTCGTTTCCATCAATCCGGACTCTTCCCTTCGTACACTGCTTCTGACGCTCTTTCGGCTTCTCCTTCGGCTGGACGATATCTACCGTAGTCACCTCAGTCACCGGGCTTGAAGCATCATCTCCTTGGTCTCTTAAAAGCAAACTCAACTTACCAAGCCGCTTTGAACCGATAATTCGGAGAGCATCCTTTGCGGAGACATCCAGGGTCACGGTCTTACTCCTCATCTGGCGTCTACCACCGCCGGTACCACCCTGAGAGTCTGTGCTCCCGCCCAACGAAAGCACCCGAGCCTTCTCCACGATCACCTTGGCATTCATCTCGCGCCCAACGAAGTGAGTAAGCACGACATCAACGATGGTACCCGGAAGGACGTGATACTCGATAGCACTCTCCGCATCGATGTTGATCGTAACAGCGCGGTTCCCCGGAGTGAGCGGAAGCGAAGCGCGCGCGATCTCATCCGTTAACTGACTTAACTGGATAGGAGCACCTTCTGCGAGGTCAACTTTGGCAAACTTTCCGCGAATCTCTGAAACATCCTGGATCGCCCCCTCCGGCACCTGATTCCGAGGCCAGAAGACATTCTTAAACCTGACGTTACCGAGAGCAGTTCCCGCCTTCACGGGACGTTCGGGAGCAAGGATAGTGATCGTAGCGATATTCTGGACTGGCGGGTTCGGATTACTCACCTCTGGAATCTTGTCCTCTGACCCATTGGCAAGCTTAAACTTAAAGACCACCGCGAGAACGAGGACGAGCGACATCGCAAGAATCGCAGCCGCAATAAAGAGCTTACGATCTCTATCAGTTGTCCGCCCCATTGAAGCGTGGGGGCGCCCAAATCGGTTATTCATCTCAGCCTTCGCTCGCAAGACACGGTCTCACCGCTGTTTTAGAACGGACAGCGGGACACCCCATGCAAACTCCTATTGTGCAGGTTCTTACACCGTCGCGCCACCTCAGGTAACGTCTTCTTTTTTCAGAAACTTTATGATGACCCGCCCGAAAAAAACTTACTTCCACTTCATGAAGATGCAAAGATCAGGCCGGTCGATTCCCTATCCTTTCCTCCAAAAGTACCCTATAGCGTACTAAGTATTTGAAAATACGTAAAATCAAGTAAATTTGCCCTGCCCTTCCCTCTTCATACTCAAACACTGTTCCAATTTGCCCCTCTCAATTCTCTGCCCTCCCCACAAATTGCACCTTTTTTCGATCCCGCCTAGAGTGATGGGAACCAGTAAGGAAAGTACCCGGTTCACAGCGAGACTTCAGATGAAATTTAGGACGACCACCCTCTCTTTTCCCTCAAAACCGTCACCCTGCATGAGGCCTCCGGGGATTAGCCCTCTGAGAGGAGTGCTGCTCGCCATATCTCTCCTTGCCCTGTCGGGGTGCAGTACGGTGTATGATAATACCGTAGGCCTTGTCTGGAGCGATACGCCCCAAAGCGACACAGTATCCCCAGGGAACACAGGGGAAACCACCGATGAGATGGGCCTTGCCAATGTCGATGGGACCAATGCGGATGGGGCCACCGCAGGAACCACTACCGCGGCACTCGCCAATACCTCGGAGCGGGTAAGGGAGTCTCACTCTGCCCCAACATCAATCCCCGTCGAAGGGGAGGAAGAGGTTGCCACCGATGAAGTTGAAGTACTCTGGAAGATACCGGAAGAAACAGTTGAGGGATTTGTCCTCCAGTACGGTTTTCAGGAAAACGACCTTCCCAATGAGGTCGTTCTTGAGCTTTCAGAGATCGAAAAATATGACGACCCAGAGTTTGGCTTTGTATACCGCTACGTCCTGAAGAATATCCCTCCATCTGAAAGGATCTTCGTGCGACTCGCGACTCGTTCTGACGGAAAGCAAACTCCATTTAGTGAAGCCTTCGAGGTTGCTCCAGAAGAAGGATAACTCCTCACAAAAGTAAGAGAGAATTGAAACAGGATTCAGCGACGCACGAGGATGCCCAACCTCGCGGGAAGAGATCTGCGGAAGACCTCCGTGGGCTTCTCCTCCTCTCCTATCCACTTGTCATCTCCTTTTGCGTTCGATCGCTTTTTACCTTTGTCGATACGATCTACGCCTCTTTCCTGAGTGATGACGCGATCGCTGCGATCGGACTCGCCATTCCCTTTGAGTTCGTCATGATCGCCATCTGGGTTGGGATCTCTTCTGGACTGACGTCATACCTTTCAAAAGGGATCCTGAGCACAGACGGAGAAGATGAGTACGAAATCTACCTGAAATCTGCCCGACGGATGGTGTATTTCGCCATCGGCATCTTTGTTCTTTTCGGTCTCAGCATTTTTCTCTTTGCGCCACTTCTCGATTTAGAACAAGGGGTTGTTGAGAATTTTCAGATCTACGGAGCTGTTCTTATCATCGGCTCGGCCTGTACGAGTTTCTGGTCTATTATTCCGGACTCAATCGTCAAGGCTCATCACGATACTCGCTCCACCATGATCGCAGGAATGCTGTCCAATGGAGTAAACATCATTCTCAACACGATCTTTCTCTTCGTCTTTCATTGGGGAATCTTCGGGATCGCCCTCTCTACCGTGCTCGGTCGCCTCGGCGGGCTGAGTTACGGCCTCTATCGGGCCAGAGTCTTAGAAGAGGAAAGACGTGCTGAACTCTCACCAACACTTCGTGTCACGGAAGAAAGCTCGAAGAGTTGTAGCGAAGCCTCAAGAGAGATCCTACGGATTGCCCTTCCCTCTGCCTCGACCTACGTCCTCATGTCGCTTGAAACTTTCGTCATCAACTTTCTCATGGCGAGCCTTCCGGACAGCACATCAGCCCTTGCTGCCTACGGGATCTATTATCGAGTCGTGATGTTTGCCCTGATGCCGATCATCGCCACCTCTGTTGCCGTACTTCCCTTTGTTGCCAGACTCTCTCAACAGAAGAAGATAGACGCCATTCTCGAAAGCTACCGTGGTATTCTCCGACTCTCGATTGGATATGCTCTCATCGCGATCCTCCCGATCTGCCTCCTCGGCGCGGAGTGGATCGTTGCCGCTCTCACGGACACACAAACCATGCAAGACTATGGAGAGTTTGGAATCTTACTCGTCCCCTTTGTCTGCGCCGCCTCCGCCCCCTTCCTCCTCAGCAAACCGGTGCTTGAAGGATTCCAGAGAGGAGGCCCGGTACTAAAGCTCGCGCTCCTGCGCTATGTTGTTTTCACCTTTCCACTCTGCGGACTCGGCAGATATCTGGCCCCTGAATTCGGCCTCAATGGCTTTCGAGGAGTCATGATCGGTCTCTTCATCGCCAACCTCCTTACCGCCCAGATCGCCAACCGCACCACCACCTCCACCATCAAAAACCTCAAGGGTGTCTGACACCCGAATCCCCCGCTGGGGCCTCAAGTCGAATATAACGGCAGAAGAGCAAAAACCTCAGGGGTGTCTGACACCCGTTTGGGCGGAAAAATGGGTCTGGCTGGGGGGCAGCCAGACCCTGAGCAGGGGGAGGTTGCATTGGGTTCGGCCACGCTCTTGGGAGGAAGAGACGGGCCTCTCTGGGGAGCAGTTCACGGCACCCCTGCTCGCGGTGCGGTTCACTCTCTCCCCTTCCCTGTTATGGCCTCTCAGGATCGGGGAGTGACGTAGGCGGTACTCCACTTCGTTGTTTTCGAAAGAGCGTTCTCCTATGATCCTACGCGAACTCCAGCGGGACGGGGCAGCAGGAAAGGAACGAGCAATGGATGAGGGGATATCTGAACAGCTACAGCAACTCTTTGCGGAGCGGGTGCTGCTCATGGATGGGGCGATGGGAACCACCATTCAGACCTATAAACTCCAGGAGGAGGATTTTCGCGGGTCTCGGTTTCAGGATCATCCAGATCCTCTCCAGGGCAACAACGATATCATCTCGCTCACGAGGCCAGAGATTATTGAAGAGATCCACCGGAAGTTCCTCAAGGCTGGTGCCGATATCATCGAGACAAATACTTTTAACTCAACTGAGATCTCGCAAGCGGACTACGGGACTGAAGGGCTCGTGTATGAGTTAAATAAGAGCTCGGCCGAGATCGCCATCCGAGCAGCCCAAGACTTTACTCGACAAACCCCTGAGAAACCACGATTTGTTGCCGGTGCCCTCGGTCCTACCAATAAGACCTGCTCTCTCTCTCCGGACGTGAATAATCCAGGATACCGAGCTACCACGTTCGATCAGTTAGTAGAAACTTACGCCGAGCAGATCAGAGGACTCGTTGCTGGCGGTGTCGAGCTCCTGCTCGTGGAAACGATCTTTGATACTCTCAATGCAAAGGCGGCTCTCTTTGCCGTGAGTAATGCGCGACGCGAATTAGGCAAAGAGCTGCCGGTGATTATCTCTGGCACCATTACCGACCAGAGCGGAAGAACTCTCTCTGGACAAACCCCAGAGGCATTTTGGATTTCACTCTCACACACCGAGAATCTCGTTGCTGTTGGGTTTAACTGTGCTCTTGGAGCAGCACAGCTGCGCCCGCACGTCCAAGACGTTGCACGGGTTCTTCCTGTTCCCGTGATCGTTTATCCGAATGCTGGACTTCCAAATGAGTTCGGTGAATATGATCAAACTCCAGAGGAGTTTGCAGAAGAAGTCGAAGAGTTCGTTGCTCAAGGACTCGTCAATATTATCGGCGGGTGTTGCGGAACAACTCCATCCCATATTGAAGCGCTTCTTCCCCTAACCACTCGACATCAACCGCGAAAGATCCCTGCTCCTCGGCCAGGTCTTCACCTGAGCGGACTTGAACCGGTAACGATTAATTCTCTTTCGAACTTCGTGAACGTCGGCGAACGGACAAATGTTACCGGCTCCAAAAAGTTTGCAAAGCTCATTATCAATGAAGACTTCGAAGGAGCGCTCACCGTAGCACAGAATCAGGTCGATGGTGGTGCCCAGATCCTCGACATCAACCTCGACGAGGGAATGCTTGATTCCGAAGCAATGATGGTCAAGCTCGTAAACCTGATGGCGGCAGATCCCGAAATTGCTCGTCTTCCCTTTATGATCGATTCGTCCAAATGGGAGGTCCTGGAAGCAGGGTTAAAATGTCTTCAGGGGAAAGGAATCGTCAATTCTATCAGCTTGAAAGAGGGAGAAGAGACCTTCCTCCACCAAGCACAACGCATCCGAAACTACGGTGCTGCAGTTATCGTAATGGCATTTGACGAACAGGGGCAGGCAGACACCACCGAGAGAAAGACAGCAATCTGCAAGCGCGCATACGATCTCCTCGTCCAGAGAGTCGGATTCAACCCAGAAGATATCATCTTTGATCCGAACATCCTTACCGTCGCAACTGGCATTGAAGAACATAACAACTATGCCGTGAACTTTATCGAAGCGACTCGGTGGATCAAAGAAAACCTTCCTGGAGCCAAGGTAAGCGGTGGCATTAGCAATATTTCGTTCTCTTTTCGAGGCAATAACGTCGTTCGGGAGGCGATGCACGCAGCGTTTCTTTATCACGCTGTTCGCGCAGGACTGGATATGGGAATCGTAAACGCGGGACAGCTCGCCGTATACGAAGACATTCCGAAGGAGCTCCTGACAAAGGTAGAGGACGTCCTCTTCAATCGACACCCAGACGCAACAGAAGCACTCGTTGACTATGCAGAGCAGGTCAAGGATCTCTCTCCCGAACAGAAAAAGAAAAATACCCTCGAATGGCGAACGCTCCCGGTGGAGAAGCGGCTTGAACACTCTCTCGTTAAGGGCATTTCAGACTTTATTGATGAAGACACCGAAGAGGCACGACAAAAGTTCGACCGCCCCCTTTCAGTGATCGAAGGACCGCTGATGGATGGGATGAATACTGTTGGCGATCTCTTTGGAGAGGGAAAGATGTTTCTCCCGCAGGTCGTCAAAAGTGCTCGGGTGATGAAGAAAGCTGTTGCCTACCTCCTTCCATTTCTTGAAGAGGAGAAGAAAAACTCTACAGAGAGCGAGGAGAAGGGAAAGATCCTTATGGCTACGGTCAAGGGAGATGTACACGATATTGGGAAGAATATCGTTGGTGTTGTCCTGGCGTGCAATAACTATGAGGTCATTGACCTTGGAGTGATGGTCCCCGCCAATGTCATCCTCGAAAAGGCTGCGGAACACAGTGTTGATGTCATCGGACTCAGCGGATTGATTACTCCCTCTCTCGATGAGATGGTTCACGTTGCTGCCGAGATGGAGCGACAAGGGCTTCACTATCCCCTCCTCATCGGTGGAGCAACGACCTCTCGAAAACATACCGCGGTGAAGATTGCTCCTCGTTATTCTGGGCCGTGTATCCATGTGGATGACGCCTCTCGCAGTGTTCCCGTCGTAGGAAATCTCCTCTCTGACAAGACGAGAGAGTCTTTTGTGCAAGAAACCGAGAACGACTACGAGCGACTCCGCCAAGAACATCTCTCCCGCCAAAAAAAGCGAGACTACTGCACACTTGAAGAAGCTCGAAAAAACAAGCTCGTCCTTGACTGGGAGAATACGACTCCACCAGTGCCGAGGAAGGAAGGCCTCCACCTCATCGATGACGCCCCGCTAGAAGCAATAGCTCAGTATATCGACTGGACTCCATTCTTTATGACCTGGGAGCTCAAGGGAGCCTATCCTGAGATCTTTAACTCTTCAAAGGTTGGATCAGAGGCTCGCAAGCTTCACGATGATGCCCTCGTCATGCTGCGAAAGATTATTGAAGAAAAGCGCCTCACCGCGAGGGGAGTAATCGGACTCTTTCCTGCGAACTCCGTGGGAGATGATATTGAAGTGTATAGCGATGAGACCCGCACCGAGGTGCGTGAGGTCTTTCATACCCTTCGCCAACAGACCAAGAAACGAGCAGAGCAATCAAATATCGCGCTCTCTGACTTTGTTGCTCCGAAGGAGAGTGGTGTCGCCGACTACATTGGGACCTTTGCCGTGACTGCCGGAATCGGCATCGAGTCGATGATCGAAGAATACGAAGCTGACCACGATGACTACAACTCGATCATGGTAAAGGCGATCGCCGATCGCCTTGCCGAAGCCTTTGCCGAGTACGTTCACCACCAGGTTCGGTGTGACTACTGGGGATATGCAGAGGAAGAATCGTTCACCATGAAACAGCTTATCCGCGAGAAGTACCAGGGAATACGACCGGCTGCCGGCTATCCCGCTTGCCCGGATCATACCGAAAAGAACACCCTTTTCCGCATCCTTGATGCTGAACGAAATGCCGGGATATCTCTCACCGAAAACTACGCGATGTACCCAGCTTCTTCTGTCTCTGGACTCTACTTTTCACATGCACGCTCCCACTACTTCGGCCTGGGAAAAATCGGAAAAGATCAGGTTGAAGACTATGCAAAGCGAAAGGGAATATCGCTCGAGGAAGCCGAAAAGTGGCTTCAGACGAACTTGAACTACTGAGAAGTTCGCACTCTAAAGGTCACACCACTTTCCTGTCCTCGATCAATCCGCGGATGTACTCGGCCTCCTGGTAGCTCGCAAGACGAGGGCTTTCTCGGCGGTGGTGGATTCGAATGGCTCGGGAGAGCTCACGGAGCATATCTTCTTTCTTTGGAGGTTTTACGAGAAAGCCGCTTGCTCCGAGGCGGAGGCAATCGACGAGCATATCCAGTGTTCCGTAGGCGGTCAGTACAATGAGGGGGAGGTGTTGAAGCCGACCGTGACTCCTCACGATCTCGATAAACTCCCGCCCCGTAATCTGAGGCATCTTGAGATCGGTAATGACACAGTGAAAACGATTCGGGTCTGCCTCTAAGAGGGAAAGCGCCTCACTCGCCGAAGAACATCCCGTTACGTCAGGAAAACCGAGGCTTTCGATAAAGACACAGATGATATCACGGGGAGAATCGAGATCTTCCACCACCAGGACAGGGAAGGGCTTTTGAGCCCCAGCAGCCGAAGAGTCCTGCGCCCTCCGCTCAAAATGCCCTTGCAGGGTAGCGTAGAGCTCTTCGAATGAAACCGGGTGAAACCCGAGCACTTTATAGAAGGCGGGATCTCGCTCCGGAGCGTCTCCTCGAAAGGGAACGAGGGCATAGGCCGTGGGATCTTTGCTCCAGAGCGCCAGTCCGAGGGCAGCATACTGCTCCTTACGAAACCCGCCATCAACGATAAGGACATCAAACGAGCGTTGTTTCATCCACTCAAGGGCGTGAGCGTAGTCCGAGACGCTTTTGACCGAGGCTCCCTGCTCATTATCGAAGAGACGGAGAATGGCCTCTCCACTCTGCCCATCTTTCGTGAGAATAAGAATTTTTTGCATCTCTCTCTGCCACCACAAATTCTCTTCTTTAAGTATATCCGAAAAGGGCTGATGAGGGGACTTTTTCATCTCGCTGCTTCTCGGTATAACAGTCATGATATGGAGAGAAGGCACTCTCGTCTTCTGCGTAGCAAAACCTTACTTCAGATAGGCGAACCTCCAAGGGGCATACTTTATGAAACAACTTATCCTTTTTCTTCTCGCTCTCGGTCTGGGCCTTGGAGTTTACTTTTACTACGACGCCAAAGATGGTGGTGAAGGCCGCCTCGCCAACCAAACGGGAGATGCAGGGAACGGAAGTGCTTCCGCCGGGCAGGCATCTCGCTCGGGAACGACGATTAACACCTCTATCGAGGGGCTTCAACCAGATGGTGATCTCGATTTTGAAGAATACGATGACCGTCCTGCCTCAGAGATCTACGGATCCTATGAAGAGGCGCTTGCTGCAGTGAAGAAGGGAGCGCTGGATTACGACGACATTATTCTCGAACAGTTCGTGCAACCTGGAGAAGACTGTACCTTCTGCCCCGAGCTTTACCGAGAAGTCACCCTCCTGATGAAAAATCCGAACGCATCAGAAGACGAAGTTGCCTACTACTCAGAACTCCTCGCGATCAGCGGCCGCAAAGAAAATATCGAAGCGCTGATTGAGTCCATCGAGAGCGATCCAACGACGAACTCTGCGGATATCTATGCGGAGTCTCTCGAACTTACTCTCGGAGGAGATGATGTTGTTCGATACCTTGCTGACTACATGGAGAACGACAATGAACTCCTACAGGAATCTTCTGTGGCAGCAATTACCAATCAAGAAAGTAAGCTTGCAGCAGAGATCCTCTATGAACACACCGTGAAGATGGGAGACGCTGACAAGTACTATGAGATCGGGATCGGGCTCGGAGAGTTTATTCCATCAGAAGAGGCTCTCCCATTCCTTCAGGAACTGACATTAAAGCGTGATGAATTCTCTCACCTTGCCGTAAAATCACTGCTGAACTACGGCTATGATGGAGTGGTGATGGTCTTTGATGTATTAGCAAATTCGAACGATGCCGAGTTTGACCGCAAAATGTTGCGGGACGCGATTGACCACCTTGGTTATGAGGAAGATACCGAGCGCCTCGTGAAAAAGATTCTTGCAGATAACCCTTCGCCAGTAGTAAAGGACTTTGCCCAGGATATCCTCGATGGATTTGAGCTCGATGATGAACTGGATCAGATTGACGAAGATGAAGGAGATTTCTCAGACGAAGATGAGGATATTGAGTGATTGCCCTGATACGCACCTTTCAGGGAGTGGTCAAGAGAGTGGGATGGAGGGTCTGTACTGTCTCCTTTCTCCTTCTCCCCCCCCCTCTCTTGGCACAATCAAGAACTTCCGGCTCACTGATCGGACTACAGCAACATGAGGTGTTGCAACAACTTGGGGCACCACAGGAAAAAGAAGAGCGCGAAGCAAAGCGGGAGAGCAGTTGGTTTTACCAAGACAGAGAGATCGCATTTCGAAACGGTGAAGCATATCGAGACTCTGCCTATCCTCAATGGGCCCCTCATTCCACAACTCCAGCCACACGTTCTCTTAAAAAACTGAAGAAAAAGCCCACTGCCCAGTGGAAAGAGGGCTGGCGCGGAAATATGTTTGCCGATGCCGCTTCCAAAACCCCAGAAACATCCGACGAAAACACTGCGCCATCACCGCCCTCTCCTCCGCCAATCGCCGATGAAAATCGAATAGATCCCTTCGGTCGCCTCCGAGAAGCGCAGGAGCTCTCTCCAGAGAATACCTTCACCGGTGCAGAGGTATTCGAGGAGATCGCAAAGTTACGCTCTCAGTCGAGCAATCCGGTCGCTGGCGGAGCTCGCAGATCTCCCTTTGAACGCCGGTAGGGGCGTATGAAGGAAAGAATGTTTTCGTATCCGCTCTTTGTGCCACTTGGACTCGTTGCTCCTTTTGCAATTGCCATAAAGCTCTCGCTTGCCAACCTGCTTCTTATTCCGGCTATCCTCTCTTTTCTGTGGCACCACGGGAGAACTTTTGTTGGAACCTGCGTATCTCGAGAAAAGACATACTTCTTCTCGCTTTCTATCTTTATCGCAGTTTCCTTTTACTCTGCCCTCTTTGGCCTGGACATCGGAAATAGCCTTCTGTACGCCATCAAGATGGCGTTCATGATGCTCCTCATTCCACTCTGCGCTGCCGTATCGCAGGCGGGATATCGACAACACATCCTGCTTTCGATAGTCCTTGGGCTCTGTGTTTCCGCTCTCCACACGATCGCAGAAGGAGCATTTCCAAACGATCTCTTTCAGTACGCCCACGGTGCTGTTTCAGAAGCCGGACAACTTACCATTGGACTTTTTGCTGCAGCCGCTCTGCTCTCGAGTGCGCCAAAGCCGAAGCTTCCCCTTCGGATGAGATCACTTCTTCAAATGAGCATCCTCCCATTTCTCGGCTTTCTCCTCCTGGGGTTCTCGTCACGACTTCAGCTCTCTCCACCAGTTCAACTGCTGCTCGCTGCGGTCTCTCTGTGCTACGTCATCCTACAAGGAGTCCGAGCTTTTCGTGGGCGATCACTCTTCCTCTTTCTGACCTCGCTTGGGTTGCCGCTCTTGGCAGCCGCCCTCCTTCTCAACCTCAAACGAGGCCCCTGGATCGGAGTGTGTACGGGGTTTCTCCTCTTTTTCTCAGTTTCTCGCCCTCGACTCCTTCTTCCAACCATCCTTATCCTCTTTCTCGCGGTGCTCGGTATCGAACCGGTACGAGAGCGAGCCTTTAGTTCTCTTGAGCACTTTCTTATGGTGGGAGGACGGGGGGAGATCTGGTCGCTCGGAGCCGAACTCCTCGTCCGATATCCTCTCGGAATCGGCTTGGAGAACTCTGATATCATTACCGAGTTTTCGTATGATATCCCCGCGAATCTGAACCACTTCCACAGCAATGTTATCAATATCGCCGTAGAGCTCGGCTGGATCGGACTCGTCGCCTACCTCTGGTGGCTACTGTCCCTTGTTATCACCGGATTTCAGCAGGGGCGGCGAGGAGAGACAAAGCTCCTCGCCTGTGGCGTGGTCTCATGGCAGGTTGCCGGTCTCTTTGAGTATAACTTCGGCGATAGCGAGGTTTTTCTCCTCGCCCTCGTGCTCATCGGCCTGCTCGTTGGAGAGTTCGAAAGGTCGACGCTAGGCTCTGTCGGAAAAGGAGTCCGTCGCGAGGTTTTTCAGGTGTTCGAAGATGCGAGGAGTCCGTTGGAGCGAGCACGGAAGCGGCCTATTAGGCCACTGAGT
>JALEGQ010000068.1 GCA_022763385.1 bacterium | reverse complement strand
GGGAAAGCCCCCTCAGGGGGCTCTTTGGGGGTGAAGACAAGTAACCATTCAAAAAACGACATCCCCGATCAGGGGATGACAAGAAAGGTTATGTTCTTCTATCGGTTAAAATACCCCGAAATAGTGTAATAATCGCCTCCTACTCTACATTCGCTGAATGGTTACCCCACTACGTCGTACGCTTTCTTTTCCTCTCCGACACCGTTCACTGCAATATCGAACGGCATCCCAGCATCTTTCCCACTTTTTTCTCCATGCGAACGAAAGACCGCACCGCTCGCAGAGCTTCTTCGGAAGCTCTCCCTTCTTTCGATGCCGTCCTGCCACCGACTACTCCCCCACCGACTCTGGCGCATCTTTTCGAAACGTTAGGAAAACCTCTCCCACCCCAAGGCCAAACTTCTTCGCAAAAGCCCGGTTCAAGACCACTCCGTCTTCCTGGAGAAACATCCAATCGTTAAAGTGAAGGTGCCAGATCTCGCCGCCAATCTCTTCTCTTAATGTATACGACCAATTCAACGCATTTCCATACGAGCGAATCTCTCCCGGTCCATCAAAGGCTTCAGAAGCAACCTCATAGGTGTGAGGGTCCATCTTTCGCAAACGGTACTCACGCTCGACACGGCGTCCGTCATCGTAACGAAGGTCTTCCGCGATAACAAAGACATCCCCCTCTTGTCTTCCCTCCAGACCGAGCACAAAGGATTTCTTGAGATTCCCAAAGCGATCAAAGAACACCCCGTGCGCCGTTCCTCTCCCAAGAAAATACTCTTCGGGGATAAAGCGAGGCTCTTTTCCAGCAAAGTCTTCTATCTTCATTGATGAACACCCGGCTAACCCGAAGATCCCGAGGAGAAGGAGTACGCCCTGTTGGAGTCGGAGAAAAAATTTCATCATCGCTATCCCTTGATATTTGAGAGCCCGCCATCGATGTGAAGCACGTGGCCTGAGACCCACTGCTGCTCTTCCGAAAGGAGCCAAACAGCACCACTCGAAATGTGCTGTGGTTCTCCAAGCCCAGCAACGGGGTGAAGCTTCTCGGAGTAACTCCGGCTCGCCGAATTCTGCGTAATGCGCTCGGTCATCTTGGTCTCAACCAGCCCAGGAGCAATGGCGTTTACCCGTATTCCCTTGCTGGCATACGAGGCGGCCGCCGAACGCACCATCGCTTCGATACCTCCTTTCGCCGCGGCGATCGCCTCATGGTTGGCGAGCCCGATTGAAGCTGCCGCCGAAGAGAAAAAGAGCAACGAACGATCTCGCGGTTCACTCTCCTCTGAATCAGTTGAGCGAAGGTCCTGAAAGAGGCGGATCCCGGAGCGGAGAAGAGAAAACGAAGAGGTAAGGTTGACTTCAAGCACCTCAACAAACTCCTCAGGGGTGGTGAGGTGTGCTGGCTTCAACAGGACACTGCCGATCCCGTTCACGACTCCGGTCACCGAGGGAAGCTCCTCTCGTGCTCGTTGAAACACTTGCTCCATCGAACTCGGCTCTTGCAGGGAGAAACACCCGTACGGCTGGTCCAATTCCGAAGAGAGCACTTTCAGCTCTTCTTCAGAACGCCCAGCGAGAAAAACTCGCTCGCCGCCAGCAACCAATCGCGCCGCGATACTTCTCCCGATTCCCCCAGTAGCGCCGAAAATGATCGTTCCCCGTGGGCGGGCCGAATGAATTGCCATATGATTTCTCCCGAAAAGCGCTCTCTCACCGCTATGTCTGGCTACACGGTGTCTGGCTACATGGTGTTTAGCTACACCGTGTCCATCCGGTTAGACGAGCACTGTTCAAAAATCATACGTCGAGATTTTGAATGAGGGGGTTATCGCTCCCCTTCAACTTCCTCAGAGAGCGTCATTCGGGCACCCTCTACGCGGTCTTCCGTCCCATTATCATCTTCAGCACCGTCCTCGTCTGTGGTGAGATGGTCATCGCAGGAAGAGGAGCGGTTCTGATGACCATCAGGATGGCCACGCAGCGCCCGAAGGGCCTGATCCAGCGCATCTTCGTCGATATCAGCCTCGACAATAGTCTCCCGGAGCTCCCGTACCTCAAGAACACTCTGCTCAATGGAAGGGTCATCACTCACGGGGAAATTTCGTTCTTGGCCCTCTCCGGTATGACGCTCTTTCGCCATATCATAGAGGGCTCGTCGCGGGGGGAGCAGCGACTCATTCTCCGGAGAAAATTCAAACGCAGAGCGCAGGGCAAGTTTGTAATCCCACGAAAGCACTCTCAGGGCGAATCCAACGACCCCACGGACCTGATCTGCCCGTTCCTCTGGATTCTCCGACCCGTTTTCGGTCGAAGAATGCTTGCTCGGAGATTTCTTCACATTGCGTGACATTATTCCTCTTCTTGGCTTCAGTGTTGCCGTCACATTCCAAAAAATCAAGCATCTGAGACCCGCCAACAGGAGATGTTGTCCATCAGGAAAAAATAGCGAGGAGGGAGATGTCAAAGACGGAAAAAACTGCCGCATAGCATCCAAATGCGAGGAATACTCCAAGCACCACCTGACCCACCGTATGGCGGTGAAGGTAGAGCCGTGACCATGAAATAAGCACCACGAGAATCGGTGCCCACAACCAGGCGAGCCATGAAAAACAGAGAAGAGAGACGAAACAGAGACACGCCGCGCCACCACTGTGAACGCTGGTCTTCCACCCAAATCGCATCGTGTAAAGGGTGAGAAAAAAGAGACAAAACGTCGCCAGCAGATGGGCATAGAGAAAGATAAAGAACAGCGGCGGCGCCTCTATCGCCTGCAGAATCGGAAGCAAAACGACCCCACACCCAGTCGCAAAGAGAAATCCAATGATTCGCTCCCGAAGGGTATCGAGATCCAGAGAACCGATAATCCCCCCAAAACGAAGTACTGCTAAGAAGAGGAGCGGAAGAATTCCTCCGATTCCCCCGACCAACGCCGCGATATCATTTTCCTGAAGGTAGGAAGAGACGTGCTGAAGCGACTGGCTCCGTTCAAAATCATTTGGGGAAAGAAAACGGGAGGAGAACAACTCCGCCTTCTGGCTTCCCTTTGCCACAGAACCATAGGCGACGACATAGGAAGCCGCAAGAAAGGTGAATGGGGGTGCCCCGAGGTTGGTGACAAAACGAGCAAAGGAAGCCTTCGCACGAGAGCTGCCCTCTTGAAGGGCCTCAACGGAGACCCCATCCGATAGACGGACGGCTCCCGCACCGAGTTCAACACGACCGAGCTCATCGCCCTCTGCAAGCACGGCATCTTTCAAAGAAACCTCACACACGGGAAAACCACGACCCCCCTGTTATACCCCATCCCCCGCCTCATGACAAAACTCCCATATTCTCTCCAAAGTACTCGCCACCCATTGGTGCGTGGCACCTCCTCCCACCCTCTCAATGGCCCCTCAATGGTGCGTGGCACCCTCGGATCTTTCGGTTTATCAAGCGGTTACGAGGACAGGGTGTCTTCTTGCTCGAGGAGAAGTTCTCCCTCCATTTGGGGGAGGATGTTGTTCAACATATCAACGACCTTCCGAAAGAGCCTCCGCGCTTCGAAGGTGAGGATGTTTCCATCTCCACAATCAGCGTAGAGGATCACGGGACGCTTGTAGGAGACCTCTATCGGAGAGAGGGCGTAGTTCCCACAGCCGAACGGTGAGTTCCCCCTTTTTTTCGGGGAATAGGAGACGACCTTGCTCTTGGAGTTCAGCAGGGGGGAGAGCGGGTCTTTCAGCTCTATGATGGAGGTCTCACCCTCCACGAGGGTGCGTCCCCGAAAGGCCACGACCATCGCGTTCTGGTTCTCCGGGGAGACCACGATGATGGCTGCTGACTCAAAAGGAGACTGGTCAACCAACATCGTCAGGAGACGTTCAAGAAGCTCTTCCACACTCTCGGTGTCTTCACACATGCTGATAAACTTGGGCATCGCTCGATCCGACTTGGAGACATACTGCCTCTTCGGAGCAGTGGGGATCGGCCTGGCGAACTCCTCATCAAATGGAACGGCATCTCCCTCCTCTTCATCGAGAAGATCAAATGGGTCGCCCTCCGACGCTTCGGCATCTTCAACCGGGGCATCCTCTCCCACTTCCTCGAGTGCCTGCTCGGCCTCCTCTGGAACTCCTTCCTCAGAGAGCTCTTCTTCCTCTGCCTTCCCGAGGTCCTCGTCACGCAGAAACTCTCCCTTTTCAAGATAGCTCTCAATTGAGAGATAGAGCATCTCATACTGGTCATCAGAGAGAGCGAGCGTTCGGCGATAGCTCTTGGGGGGGATGGAAACTCCAGGAGCAAGGCGGTCAAGTCGATCCTCAAAATACGCATCAACAAACTCAAGAGAGGCGTGACAGATCTGCTTTAGGGCCTGCACATTCGGCATGAGCTTTGAGCTGGTGAGATCCAGAACAAGGGGGAAAACGTTGGGAAGCGTTCTCTTTCCGAGATAATCAACCGTTTCTTCCTCAAGGGAGAAGCGAAAGTCTTTTACTAAGCGGTATCGGACCTTGGTTCGTCTCGACTCTTCTTCGAGCAGCTCAACATACCGATCACCGAACTTCGCAAGCGCCAGCAGGTCTCCGTAGTACGAAACCGCACCGAGAGAGAAACACTCAAGAATCGATTCGGGTCGAACCACTTTGGCCACCAAACTGCAGACGGCAGCAGCTTTTCGACTCTTCTGCTTAATCGCTTTCAGCCAAAATGCTTGGTCCCCTTCAAATCGAGGGGTTACTTCCGCAAGCTCCTGTACCAGCTCCCGAATGCGCTCAAGTCCAAGCGAGACCAGCGCCACTTTTCCCTCGATAACCGCCTTCCCGCCAGAGATGGTCTTCAGGCCGTTGGCGGCACAGAGCACTTCGAGCAGGAGAACCGGGTCGCTACAGACGAGCTCGTTGATGCGCTCCACCCGAACACCCGGGTCGGAGAGAATACGAAGTACAGACTCACAGATCTCCCGATCCACCGGGATAGTGCGCAGGTCTTCGAGAGGCTGAGATGAGTCACCCATGAGATCTACCAGCAAAGGACAACCCGCAATGGCTGTCCGAAAAACATATTTTCTTCTGGAAAATTCTTTTTCTCTTTCTGGTATCGACAGACTCGCCCGAGAGCCAAAGGGATTTTCTCCTGAAGTGCCGGAAGTCTCCCAGAAGGATGCCAGTTATGGATGGAGATCCCCGCCAGAATCGTCTGAGAGCACCAGCTCAACCACCTCCCCAGCGGCGATCTCATCGATAAGGAGGTCAAGTCCGTTCAGATAGCGACGGTAATAGCAGTGAGCGCTCTCACTCTCGTGGGGCTCCGGAAAAAACTGGTCCAGTACGCGAAGTTGAGACGAGCCAGATCGAACAGAAGCGGTCTTCGCGCCTTCCCGCCGGCACTCCTCAAGGAGTTCAATATTGAAATCACTGTCATTTTCGGGAGAAAGACGTATCAGGCGCCCCTTTGAGAGCTTGTAGGTCAGGCTCTGTGCCTCTCCGATGATGGCCCTGAGCGCCTGAAGAAGCACCTCTTCACACTCTTCCAAGAGGGGAAGTGACTCAGGTGGCACCTCAGGCCGTGAAATATCCGCTCGAGTCGAGACAAATCTCTCGCTGGCGGTGCTCTTCCTTCCTTGCTTCATGCTCTTATCCCGAAGGTCTGCTAACGTTATACATTTTTTCTGAAGCAGGTGCTCTAAAAACATCGACCACCCTTCTTGGAACGATAAGAATCAAATATCGTTTGCAGAGAGGGACTCTTCTCCGTCGCCCTCGGAGGACCCCCGAGATAACTCCCTGTTTTTTCTCAACTTCTCACTCTTCATTAAAAACTCCGCTCCAGTTCCTCATGGGGGATGGCACCCGTGTCGACCCGACTTCCAGTCGAGAAGGAACGTGAGAAGTCGAAAACTATGACCACCATCATCCAGTGGATCTACATCATTATTGGAATCGTGCTCGTGTACGAATGCGCCAACTGGCCCGGACTTGAGGAACATATCGCTTCCGCTGCCCTCCTTTCCTTCGCCATCGCCTTTCGTGCGGAGCTGAAGGACCCCTAGGCGTTGCCTCGGAAAAGGCACCTTCTCCCCCTCTCTACCGCATTGGCCTTCCGCGCCTCATGCGCTACTCTCATCGAGGTACACACGGTGAGGTGTCGGATAAGGGGCGATTCATGGGCTTTGCGAAGTATATCTCCGAAACAGAAGCGATTCAGGTGTGCGGTGTTTCCGCGAGCACCCTCTCTCGTTTTGCTGAAACTGGATACCTCTCTGTTGAACGAGAAGCCGATGGCCTGGCGCTCTACAATGCAGAAGAGCTCAGTACTGTTTTCGGAAAAGAGATTCCATGCGCCCCAGAAAAGAAGGCCTCTGTGCCGGCACAAGAGAAAAGCGCTGAGGGCGAAGAAGAGTCGCAGAGAGCAACATTAGCTCCGCCACCTCCCTCTCAGAATGCTGAGCCCTCCGAGCGGCCCGAGCAAGAGGAGACGGTCGATCGAAGAGAGCCCCCTCAAGAGAGCGCACCGGGAAAGCCCCCTCAGGAAAAGGTCATCGCTCTCCCGATCGAACGAGAAAAGGCTGCTCAAGCCACCGAGCGGCCGTCCCAAAACGACACCTCCGAAGCCGATAAAACCAAGATTTCGAGCCTTGAAGAGGAGCTTCTTCGAGCGAAAAAGGTTCACGAGGTCAACGAGCGGATCATTGAGATCCGCGAACAGGAGATCTCCCAACTCCGTGACGAGCGCAACTGGCTTCGAACACGGATTGAACGGCTAGAAGAGAAAGGCGAGCGCGATCAGATCCTCCTCCTCTCCGAAACTCAGATCGTACGTCAGATGATTGAGCAGGAAAACAAGAAGCGGTCTCCCCTCCGTGCCGCCCTCAGCTGGCTCGGCATGGGACCTTCTTCTCCACAAGGGTCAGATGACCAACTCCGGAGAGTCGGTTTTAAAGAAAAGAACTCATCAACAATCGTTGAGACAGAGAATAGCTGACCACAAACAGAAAACGGGGAAGAAGTAAGCACTTCTTCCCCGCTCTAGCTCTCTGGTGAGAACCCAGCTTCTCTACTGGCGACTAAAACCTATTCGATCGCCATACCAGAGTCGTCAACGTGAACCTCAACTCGGCGGTTCACCGCACGGGCCCAGTCAGTATCTTGGTCGAGGAGTGGTTGTGACTTTCCAAAAGTAACCGTTGAGAGACGCTCTCCAGACACACCAAGCGCCATCAACTCCGCACGAAGCGCTTCCGCACGTCGGGTGCCGAGCTGCTCATTGTACTGCTCGGTACCGACCGAATCCGTGTGGCCCTCAAGAACAACGTGCAGCGCCTGCTCGTTCTTCAGCAGCTGAGCGATCTGATACGCTCGACCTTTGCCGAGATCGTTCAGGTTCCCCTTGTCGAAGTCGTAATTTACATCGGGGAAATACACCTGCCGAACGGGCTCAGCTTGAGCCTCCATCACGACCTCAGCAGCCGCCGGAGTCCCCGCATCGTAGTTGTACGGAAGAAGGCTCCGACAGTCAGGAGAGCTATGATCTGCCGAATAACACTCAGGCTGGCGATAGTCGAAGGGCTCACGATAGCCCATCACACTCCGGCGAGTCTCTGAGGAGGACGCGAAGTAGCTAAGGGGCCGAAAAATCACCTCTCGGGCGAGCCAACCGATGGGATGAAAGATATACGCCGCAATGCGGAGCGGGTGGGACTCTGACTCCCGGTAATGGGGAGCTGGATGGTAGTCGTATATCCCGTTATCGCGCGGGATCCGGTCCTGGGCCGAGGCAGGAACGCTTACTACACACGCACAGCCGAGAAGAAAGCCAATAATGACAAGCCGACGAATCTGTCGAAGGGAGAATTTTCTCATGACCGGTAACCTTGAATTGTACAATTTCACTCAACGAAGTCTGTTCTACCACATAGTCATCAAGATGAGCTATGCTTTACTTTGTATTCAAAATGAAAAATAACGATGTTTTAAAATAGACCGAGAGTCGTTCACCCCCTCCCTGCATCAAAGAATGGTAACACGCCCTTCCGGCCTCGCTTCGCGCCTGGGACCACTCCTCCCACCACCGCGACCGCGAGGGAGAACGGCGCCCAACTTCACCGAGGGGCAGAAAAAGGATTGTTATGGTGTCGCTTCGTCACGGTCAAGCGCTTTTCGGCGCCATTTGCGGCCTCTGCGCCCTGGTAGGGTACCTGGCCGAAGGGTCTCTCGGCCAGCACTTTCCCGTCTCTGTCAGTCACTTTTTTATCCTTCTTCCCGCCATCACCGTTGGCCCAGTGGCAGCCCTCCTGGCCTTTCTCATCGGGTCTTCTCCCGCAATTTTTCTCAGTGAGGGCAATTTTCGCTTTACGGTCCAGGCGGCCTTCCTTTTGGGAGGGCTCTGCATTCATCGGAGGTGGTTTCCCGAGATCCCCTCGTTTTTTGCTACCCTTCTTACCTGGCTTCTGCTCATCATCCCCTGCTACACCCTGACCCCCGACGCGGCGTGGCACCACTCTGTTAATCCGTACTATCTCGGAATACAAACGCTGATCGATATATTTCTGACGGCCTGCGCTACGACCCTCATCTTCACCCCTTGGTATTCGGAAACAATTCTCGCCAAGCCCTATCAGATCCATCGCGAACAGCTCTTTACAGCAGTAAGTGGCGGACTCTTTTCTCTTGTTGCCCTGTGCGGAGTTCTGATCAACCCAATGCTCCAAACGATCGAGAGTGGGACCGCTTCACTCTCTCCGAATTTTCTCTTGATCCTGACCTTCGCCGCCCTGGTCGTGGGTATCGCGACCTTTGGAGCAAGGGCCGTCGAGTTTGTGGTGGAAGAGCTCTCGCCTCACAAGAGGAGGGGGCGGATCTCCGGCTCTTTTCGGAGCGAAGAGCTTTTTCGAGAGGAACGACGAGACACCCCTCTTCACGAGCTCACCTTCGACCCAACCGAAGAATCATCCGAGAACAGAATCGTCCCCCCCGGAGTTTGCGCCCTCTCATCTGAGGGCACGGTCCTCTTCTCGAATCACCGGTTTTCCGAACTGATCGAGTATACGGGACGAGAACTCACTTCAAAGAACCTCTTTTCCGTAGAGATGAACGAAGAGATTCAAGGAGCACTGCAAAGAATCTGTGGGAAGTTTCAGGCAAGAGCTGATGGTATCCCCTGCTCAGAGGAGTTAAAAACGTGCCAACTCCCAGAAAAACTTCGCTACTACTCCATCACCGTCGAACTTCATCAGACCGAAGAGCAAGAGACTCCCGGCACCCTCATTACCCTTCAAGAGATCACAGACCGAAGGGCAATAGAATCTCACCTTCTTGAGGGGCAAAAGATGAAAAATCTCGGGAGTGTCATCGGTGGGGTAGCACATACGTTGAACAATTCCCTCACCACCATTATCGGTGAAGCGAGCTTCGGGCTCGGCTCAAGCGATGCAGAGTCCCTCCAGCGATCGTTGCGCGAGGTACGGACCGAGGCTCAAAAGGCCGCTGACCTTATCTGGAAGCTCCTTGATTTCTCTGAAGGGAAACCAACGTTCTTCAAAGAATTGGATCTCTCAGAGCTACTTTCTTCGCAAAAGGATCTGCTCCAAAAGTTAGTGGGCTCCTGTTTTGAAATATCACTTCAGGACGATGGCGACCGGGACAGTTGGGTCTTTGGGGATAAGAACCTCTTGCTTCAGGTGGTAACAGAGCTCGTCACCAACGCGAAAGATTCTTACCGTGAAAACCACGGCACGATTGAGATCGCACTCGGGATGGAGGAGATGGACGAGGATATCGCACAACTCCACCCCGGAGCACGTCCCGGTTCGTACCACCGAATAACCGTGAGTGACTCCGGAACAGGGATGAGCAACGAGATGCTCCTTCATGCCTTCGCTCCCCTCGTATCGACAGAACCTCGCCAGAAGCGGACGGGCCTCGGCCTTTCAACGGTATACGCCATTGTTCGAGCTCACGATGGATTTCTCACCATAGAGAGTTTCCCCGAGAAGGGAACGAAGGTCTCCGCCTATATCCCGAGTACTCAACCCCCAAGTGCTGAAAAGGGCGCTCGCGAACAAGAAGGGGAAGTAAAAAACCAAGAGGTACTCCTCGCCCCAACTGATACCCGGACAGCAGAGGAGTCTCAAGCAGACAACCAGGAGCAGATCCGCATCCTCGTCGTAGAGGATGAGCCTGATATCCGGAATGTTATTGGCAAGATGCTCTCTCTGCTGGGATACACGGTCACCACCTGCGGAAGCGCTCGAGAAGCCTCTGAAGAGTGTGAGCACTCACACTTCGATCTTCTTCTCGTCGATTTCATGATGCCACATGAAAGCGGCCTTGATCTGATCCATCACCTGCAAAACGAGGGGCATGATGACACCGCTTTTATCCTGATGAGTGGGAGCGGAAATGTTCCTGCGTTCAGAGATCCATCAGCAGAAGAGCAATGCATTGCAAAACTCCCGAAGCCCTTTGACCTCGAGAAACTCAATCTCACCATATCAGGGGCTCTCGCATCTTCATTGCTCAGATCGACCGGAGGAACGGCCGTACCTCACCGTAATGCTACGAAGGCAGGCAACGCTCAACTCGAGCAATAGAGATCGGTTTACCACTGCTTCGCTCAAACTCCACGACCGCTCCTCTCACCCGCTCATCTCCTGAAGCCGCTTTATATGAGGATGGCCGCCCGTTGAGGAAACGAGCAATGGCCGTATCCGCATCCATCCCAATCACGCCGGCATGAGAGCCAGTCATTCCGAGGTCTGTAATATACGCCGCTCCTTCAGGGAGAATGCACTCATCCGCTGTTGGAACATGGGTATGAGTTCCAAAAAGAAAAGAGATGCGATCTCCGAACCGTCTCCCGAAGGCGATCTTTTCAGAGGTCGCTTCCCCATGAAAGTCAACGATGATGAGGTCGCAGGTACTGAGATACCGGGAGAAGATCATTTCGGCATAGGCGAAGGGGCAATCAAGCGCGGTGTTGAGAAAGGTCCGCCCAAGCAGATTCACTACCCCTATCGAAAGTCCCTGACAGGGGTATATTCCCCACCCTCGCTCTCCACCGAGCATCGTTTTCTGATCTATGTCCTCCGTCACGGAAAAATTTCTCGGATAGTTTCCAGGACAGATACAGGCGTAGGAATCCTCGGCCAATATGGTCCGCACCTCGGGGCGCCGCCAGGTGTGGTCCCCAAGCGTAATCACATCAGCTCCGGCTTCTGTGATCTCTCGGTAACACTTCTTATCAAGTCCGGAGCCTCCCGCTGAGTTTTCTCCGTTTACGATACAAAAATCGATGCTGAGCTCTTCTCGCAAAGACGGGAGAAGGGTCGTCAGGGCCAACCGACCAGGACGCGCGACGACATCTCCTATGGCGAGAACGCGAAACGATGAGCCTTCCATACAGTGTACCATCTACGAAAGCCCGGTCAGAAAATACTCTTCTTCAGCGCACACGGCATGAACCGGGATGTCATGAATATCAGGAGAGATGCGCTCAACGATCTGAAGCTCCCAACACACCCCTATTCGGAGCGCCTGAAGCATTCCCGCCTGACCAAGAAAACGATCGTAGTATCCCTTCCCCCTCCCAATCCGATTCCCGAGCTTATCAAAAGCGAGTCCAGGAACAAGAATTACCGTGTCCTCTCCATCAACCGCAGGGTGGAACGGAACACCTCCTCCCTCTAAGGGCTCCGGAATGCCGTAGATCCCCGGCTCTACCTCGGCGCTCCAATTATTCCCGATCGAGAGAAACTGCATCGTGAAGTCAGCGTTCGACCGAGGGAGATAGACCGCTCGCTCTCCGATAATCTTCTCGATCAAACAGGAGAGGTCGACTTCTCCCGGGAAGAACGAGGTCCACATGAGGACCTTCTCTTTCTCTGAGAAGGGCTCCGTACGAAGAAGCTTTTCCAGCTCTTCGCAGAGTTGCGCACTCGCTGCGCGAACCCACCGACGATCGAGGTTCTCTAAGAGACGCTTCATATCAGCGCGAAGCTCTTTTCTTTTTTGTTTCACTTTTTCCCTCTCCCTTTCGATGTCTACATCAGGGGAATCATATGCATGATACGTGGCAAAGGACGACACTCTTACCGAACGATCACTCCAGACGGTGCACCGGCTCGCCCCCGAGATGCAACCAAACAAGAGTGACGAAAAGCAAGCTCCTTTACTGGAAAAGAAGCCAGATTCTTCTCCACAGATGTCTTCTGGCATGCGGAATCGGGATTCTCCCTCTCCTCACCCTTGCTCCCGCCGCCCTTGGAGAGCAAGACGATGTGCGCCTCTCATCCCAACCGCTCACCGTTCACTTCGCATCCTCGGTCGAAGGCACTCCACAACCAACCAAGCTTTCAGCAGAAGAGTGGAATATTCTTGGGGAGAAACTCCTGCGCGATCTCTCTCCTCCGCCAGTAGAGCTCCTGAGAACGGGGCCTTTTAGAGGCCCTCCCCCAAATATTACCGTCTTCAACAATCCCCTCCCGATAGCGAGCTATTCAAAGCGAGAAGGACTCCTCTTTTCCAGTGGGATACTGAATCTCGTGGAGAATACCGATGAGTTTGCCTTCTTAATCGCTCATGAGCTCTCTCATGAGTATCTCGGTCACCTCTCACAGCCCTCCGGTCACTGGACCTTCCAAGAGGAGGCAGAGGCAGATGCAGTGGCTATACAGCTCCTGAGGCGAGCTGGATATCTCAAAAATCAGGGACCGGAGCTTCTCGAGCGCCTCGCTGATTTCGGCTCAGAACACGGTTTTCGGCTCGGAGAGCTCTACCCGAATCTCACACAGAGAAGCGAGCACCTACGAAAAACAAGGGGAACGGCCCCAATACATCATCAGTAAAAAAAAACACCACGAACCCATCAAGCAAAAAGTTATAATTGCCGAGGTACTTACAGAAGTAGGAACAATCAGCGAGCTAAGGAGAGTGGGGAGTACCTCGTCGTAAGGGCACCCCACTTACCAAGGATTTCCGCAAGCGTCTTCAACAGGTTAGATTATGAGCGACAGGGAGTCAGACCTTACCTTAACACCGAAAGAACGATCCGGCGCTACGGTTCTCATCGTCGAGACCGACCGAAACGAGCGTCAGAATATGCGTACGACGCTGAAGAGCCTCGGGTTCGGTGGTATCACCGATGTTCCGAACCACGCCGCCGCCCTCGAGAAAATTCAGGAACGGCCGGTGACGCACGTTATTTTCGATGCGAAGAAAACGAATATGCCTCCGAAAGACTTTGTGAGTCAGATCGCAGAGCTTGACCCGAATATCGTGATGATTCCAACCTCGTCGCAGCCGAGCGTTGATGATGTCTTTGACCTGCTCTGCCTCGGAGCCAAGGGGTATCTCGTAAAACCGTTTACGGTGGACACGGTTGATGCCGCTATTATCGGAGCAACAAAGGGTGAGCCGATCGCTGAATCCGTTAAGCAGGCGAAAGACCGTAATGAAGCACTCGTTGCCATTATGATGTCGAGCCTCGACAAAGTGGCGACGATCATGCGCCAGGCAAAACAGTTTGAGACAGCCGAACGGGAGATTCCGAAAGCCCTGCGCACCTTTCAGACCTCAGCCGATCTTGCGGCAACGTTTGCGAAGGGAGGAGACGAAGGGCTTATTGAAGCGCTGCAGAAGTTCTGCATCGAACGGAGCAAAGGCCCGGCGACTCGGCTTGGGCGGTTGAGGAAGCGGCTCAAGACCACAAGAAAAGAAGAACCAGCCCAAGCGTAACGGTCCAGCTTTTGGCTGTTCTTCGCTCTGGGTGCTGTGCACCCGACGCGACTCTCCGCTGACGCTTTTCCACGGGAAAAGCTACGCCTCTATACTCCTGCTTTCTTTACGAGGAATGAGGTGGTTTCTAGCTCTTGAGCAAGTGCCGTATAGGAGCGGGCGACGAGTAAGCGGCGTGCTCGTTGGGTTTTTGGTGGGGTGCGATAGCTCTTCAGTAGGGCGCCGAATGCCGGGCGAGTGGTGTAACCGGCAGACTGAAGGAGAGTTGCCATCTGCTCGCTGATCTGTGGGGCAAGCTGCTCGCGAGATCCGTCCTTTCCTTCCGCCGCAGCGAACTGGTTGAGATCAGCCGCGAGCTGTAGAAGTTGCTCTTGAACCGCTCCAGAGGCGTCACTCTTTACGATACTCTCCTCATACCGCTTCTTGGCGATCTGAAAGACCTCATCGAGCGTCTTGGTCTCTCCTCTCGGAGCACAACCAACAAGGCTCATCAACAATACGGCGACAACCGCTCCACATAAAAACCGAACTCCTGACAGAGATCGTCGATTCACTTCACAACAGAGGATGGCGGTACTCGTTCTCATTTTTCTTCCCTTCTTTGGTGATCTTGCCCAGCGGCAGCATACCTCAAGCGAACCAGAGTCAAAACCCTCTCAAGCACGCCCAGCCGCCTCCGGCCGTTCCTCGTCAGAGAGAACGAGGCTGATGAGCTCCCCTCGCTCATTCACCGGAGGAGCCCCCGGGAAGAAGAGGGTAAAGGTAGTCCCACTCCCCAGCTCACTGTCGACCTGAATACTGCCGCCATGGGCATCGATGATACTTTTTACCACAAAGAGCCCAAGCCCGGTCCCTGCGACCTCCTGATGCTGGTCGAGCCGTGCATAGCGGTTAAAAATACGACTCAGCTCCGCCGGCTCAATCCCTGATCCCGTATCGGTGACCGTGACATGAAGATTTCGTTCCTCATCAGCTCGTACCCGAACCTGCACCTCTCCACCAGACTTCGTAAACTTCAGCGCGTTACTGAGCAGATTTCCCATAACTCGGAGAAAGCCGATCTTATCAAGTTCGACCTGATCCTCCCCACTCACCTCCACCGTCAGGGAGATCTTCCGTGAGTCCGCAATCGTCTCATAACTGGCCTGGATTTCTTCAAAGAGATCGCGCACCGAGTGACGTGCTGGTTTTAAGATCAAACTCCCATCTTCGATCCGACGAGCACTGAGGAACTCATCAATGAGGTGAACTACTCCGTGAGCTGCTGATTTCACCCGCAAGAGAATCTGCGAGGCTTTTTCCTGTCCCTTAATAAGATCGCCAACGAGCTCACTCCCGGTAATCACTGCCCCGAGTGGCCCCTTCAGATCGTGCGTCGTTGTTGAGAGCAGCTCTCTCTGGAAACGCTCTCGACGCTTCATCTCCGTGATATCTCGTACCCACACCACCAGCTCATCTTCCTCTACCGATTGATCCGGGGAAAGCTCCTCCCCCCGCAGACGTTCTAGTCCAGAAAGAGTGAGTCCATAGGCTCGGAACTCGGCTCCCGAAATGACCACCTCCGCGTTCCATACCCCGCCGGCTCGCAGCGTAAAGAGACGCTTCTCCAGCTGCTCTCTGAGCATCTCTCTATTTGAGATCCGCTCGGAAAGCACGGTGGTCAGTTGCTGCACATCCCCTCCACACCGTTTCGCAAAGATCTCATAGGCTCGGTTCGCATACCGAATGGCCCCGTCTCGATTCAGAAGCGCGAGTCCATCATCACTATTTTCAATTGCCCGCTGGAGCTTTGCGCGCTCTTCCTCCACTTGGAGAGCGCTGAACACTCTCGCGAGTGAAAGCCGCAATAACTCTCGAAAGTCGGAATCGAAGCTCTTGATAACAAAGTCTTTCGCTCCAAATCGCATCGCCGAAACCACTTTCTCAATCCGTGTCGTAACACTGAGAACCACCACCGGGAGTCCCGGCTGAGGACGCTGAAAGTCACGGACGTGAGAGACTCCATCCGAATCAGGAAGGCTGAGATCCGTAATAACGAGATCATACGGCTCTGACTGCAACTGTTCCATGGCATCACCAACGGTGCGAGAGAGGCGGAGAGTCTCGACAAGGGGTTCAAGCGCCCGCTGGATGAGAAGCCGGTGGCTCGGGTCATCTTCTACCAGTAAAACCCGCCGAAAGAGTGTACCCACCGTCGGTTCTGACATTTCTCCCCTCATAAACTGGATTACTCCACTCCCACCGCCTCACAAGACTCAATTTGACCAGAGAACCCAAATCCCACTACTATCCGGTGCTATGATTAAACCCGATTTCTGGATCCACGAGTTCGGCGAGTCTGGGGGCATTGAACCCTTTAATCCCGAACAGGTAAACCCAGCCAGTTACGACGTGACGCTTGGGAACCACTGGATCTGCCCTACCCGCGACCCGGAAGAAACGACCTCTGATCACTTCGTGCTCTTTCCGGGAGAAGTGATCCTCGCCACCACGGCAGAGGTTATCCACCTTCCCCGCAACGTCGTCTGCGACCTCAAGCTGAAGAGCTCCCTCGGAAGACTCTGGCTGAATCACAGCCTAAGTGGCTGGATTGACTGTAATTTTCAAGGACAGGTAACACTGGAACTCCAGAATCTTGGCCCATACCCACGCGAACTGACGGCGGGAACTCCGGTAGCGCAACTCGTCTTCATGACCATGGAAGCTGAGCCCAAGGTCGCCTACGGTGAGCAGGGCAAGGGACACTACCAGGGGCAGCATGGGGCGACCAAGGCCTGGGATGAAAAGCTGTTCCCAAGGAGAACCGGCCCGAGAAGGTCAGACGCTGCGTAAGTTCCCTTAGGGCATCGTAATTATTTTTCTGAAAGAGTCTGAAAAATGTAGATATGTCGACGTTTTGAGAGTGCTGGAGGGTTCCTTGCTCCCAGCTTCTCCGG
>JALEGQ010000067.1 GCA_022763385.1 bacterium | reverse complement strand
TCCTCTACGACGGTGAAAAAAGAAACTCCCTCTTCCCCTTTATGACCAACCTCATCCCTGAAAAAGGAGAATTCATCGCTCTCCTCCTCGCTGAAGATACCTACCACATCGACTACCTCCAAGACGCCCTCAGCTATGCAGGTATTACTCGGATTTAGGGCATTCACCAAAAAAATAATGGCACGAAGTGCCATTATTTTTGAGGATCGCTCTAGTAAAAGGATCCCTGTTTCTGAGACTGCTTCTACTCAAAGATGAAGCAACGAAGGTTTTGGGTTTGATTGGCACAAGGCGGGTAGGGAGCCCTTCGTGTTACAGTCCCTGTTCGTAGCGAGTGCTCAACCCAATCGGTACCAGCCCATCCAAATAGAGAGTCATTTACTATCAGACTTGGGAAGAAGTTCTCGGCGAAGTAATGAATGGGTTGTGACTGATACAGTGTCTCGACTGATGGATCTATTGTCGTCAACCAATATGTCATGCTCTGGCTTGGACGGTCCCATTTACCGATGCTTGAAATAAGATACTCACCTATCGATGAGTTATCTCCAACCGAGAGCTCAATATCCAGTTCCAAGGGGACCCTATCGAGCGCGACCGTGTTGGTTCCTGTCTGAAGATTGATTTTTCTTATAACTCTGTACCGAGGGTTTCCCTCTGATGATTGGAAGTACAGATCATCTCCAACGAGATGGGTCTCCCAATGGAACGGGGAAATTGGAGCCTGGTGAATAAGGGAAGGGGATGGTGGAAAGGAAGCAGTAAGATCATAGCTGTACACTTTGAGAGTATGTCCGCCAGTTACGGCCTCAATCACCGAGTAAATAAATTCCGTATCACTCAAGAAATGATAGCCAACAGAAGTAGTATTCCTGCCTCTGAGAAGTGGAAACGTGGTAACCAGTTGAAGATCGCTGCTAAGAATAATCAACTCATTCGGACCGGCTCCGGAAACTCTGAGAAGGGCCAATTGACCGCTCGGACCACGGTTCGGGTTGACCATGGTATAGGCGTCGTCAGGGCTAACCTGAAGCTGCAGATCCACTTGGGTAGTCGCTCCGGTGTTGGGATTGAATCTTCCAAACTCCACTACTTTTCCTGTAAACGTCGACTCTTCTTTCATATAGCCGAGGTCTTGAACCTGTGAAAGAGCTATCGCCGGCAAAAAATAGAAAGCTGCTACCAATAGGTAGAGCACTTGTACTGTGAGACCCATTTTCTTCATACCTGTTACCTCATCCGTTCAATAAATAGTTCGTCTTCTAAACCTCTCGTTCTGTTGGCATCGCCAGACGAGGAAGCCGTTCGGCAGAAGGTGCAGCAAGGAGTGTTCCAACGTTTGCTTTTGCTACAGGTGAATGGTTACCTATCCGGAGACGAAAAAAACAGGGAAGACTGCGGGTATCTCATAGCTCGGAATGGTGGATTTACCGATAGCGGGGGCCCTGGTGGCTGCTGGTTTAGTATGGGTAGTGCCCGGAATTGATTGTTAATTGCCGCCCGGAGAGTTCATCTCCTGAAGAACATGGCCGCTTGAATTGGCTCGTACACAAGATTTGACCGTAGCTCCGGATGGGGTCTATGGGGAAAGATAGTGTGAGGTAGGACTCCTCACAATCGATCTCACGCCATCCTCTGGTATCATCTTTTTCCGACATTCCCGCTCATTTCATACCCCCACTCCAAAACATCTCGGCAGAGCCTTGACAGATGGCGGGGAAAGGTTCATCTGTTAGCGGTATCGACGGACAGAGCCGTTTTCGGGCTTCGCCCTGCACGGAGCGACGTGCTCCGTAGGTGAAAAAATTTATCGGATGGAGCACTACAGCTCATGAATTATCCGAGTTGTGTCGAAGTAGCTACCTATGTCCCTTTCGCTCAGTATACCGTGCCGCACACTGTCGTGCCGTCGCAGCTATTTTCTGAATATCCTACTGGTCATCACGGCGCTGGTGTGGCTAATACCGCTCGGAAGCCTCGACTGTATCGAGGGAACGAAGGAGTCCGAACTGAGCCGAAATAGCTCAGAGTCGCTTCAGAAGAAGAAAAACCCTTTTCTTGGCCTAGAACTTGGCGGGCCTGACGGAGGGCTTCCTCCAGCGAAGATCTTGAGTGCCATCCTTGAGCTCAAACTTCTCTTCCAACTGCCGAGATTTTATCATTTTTTCCGCTCCCAGACCGGCTCGCCTTCTTTCTTATCGGTGCAGCTCTATATCCTCTACCACAATCTCAAAATCCCGCCTCTTCACTCCCTATAAGACTACCAAGAGCGTTCTTGGCCGCGGGAGACCAATGAGCGGTCGACCGGACAAAGCGCTCTCGTCGTCAATGATCACTCTCATTTCAGAGACTCGCGCCTCGCTTCTGCGATAGAGAGCGATGGGCGTGATCAGACTGGAGAGAAAAATTCATTCGGAAACTTTCATGAAGAGAATAAAAATCGTTCGTACCATTTTTGCTGCTGCCATCATTGTGCTCATGACGGCTTGTCACCAGAAAGAACATCACAGAGAACACATCCGAGAGCTACTCACCACTCACCCGGTGCGGCAGAATATCTCTGTCCCCCGAGACTACGTGTGCCAAATCCGCTCCATTCAGCATATTGAACTTCGCGCTCTCGAGAAGGGCTATATCGAGAAGATTCACATCGACGAGGGGCAGCTTGTCGAAGAAGGAAGCAAGCTCTTTCAGGTCATGCCGAGGCTTTACCGCGCCGAGTATGAGAAGGCCAAAGCAGAGCATGACTTCGCGCATATCGAGTACGAAAACACGGCCGCACTCCAGAAGAAAAATATCGTGGCTCCAACAGAACTCCTGCTCGCAAGAGCAAAGCTAAAGGAGGCGGAAGCCAACCTCACTCTTGCTCAGGTGCATCTTGATTTCACTGCGATTACTGCTCCATTTAGCGGCATTACCGGTCGCTTTCACGTCCGAAAGGGGAGTCTCGTCGAAGAGGGCGAGCTGCTCACTACCCTCTCTGATAACAGCGAGATGTGGGTGTACTTTAACGTCCCAGAGGCGGAGTACCTCGAGTACAAACGGGAGACGGGAAGAAACCATCACCAGGCAGTGAAGCTCGTGATGGCAAATCAGGAGGAGTACGAACAGGTCGGGAAGATTACTGCAATCGAGGCTGACTTCAATAACGAAACGGGAAACATCGCTTTCCGAGCGACATTCCCGAATCCTGAGAGGATCCTTCGCCACGGACAGACCGGCAACGTTATCCTGGAGACCGCCCTCGACGAGGCGATTCTCATTCCGCAAAAGGCCACCTTTGAGATCCTCGATAAGCGATTCGTGTACGTGGTGGATGAAGAAAATACCGTTCGAGCACGGGCGATCTCTGTCCTTGCAGAGCTTCCCGATCTCTTTGTGATAGAGGATGGAATAACTGAGGAAGAGACGATCTTGCTCGCCGGTCTCCGAAAAGTACGCGACGGCCACGTCATCAAGCCTCGCTTTCAAGACCCGGCGAAGGTCATGGCTGGACTTCAGGTCTATGCCGAGTAGCGCGTTCCCCACCTCTTCGAGGAGTTGAGATCATGTTTCAGAGATTTATTCACAGACCCGTTCTTTCTATCGTCCTCAGTCTCACCATCATTTTCATGGGAGTGCTGACGATCAACCGCCTTCCCGTCTCGCAGTTTCCAAATGTAGCACCACCTCAGGTCGTGGTGCGAGCTTCATTTCCGGGAGCAAGTGCTGAACTCCTCGTAAAGTCCGTACTCATCCCCCTCGAACAGGCAATTAACGGGGTCCAAGGGATGCGGTATATGACTTCCGATGCGACGAGCGCCGGAGAAGCAAATATCCAGGTGTTCTTTAATCTCGGCACAGACCCCAACATCGCCGCCGTAAATGTCCAGAACCGTCTTAGTCAGGTATTGAATCAGCTTCCACCGTTGGTGCAACGAGAAGGAGTTCGGGTGATGCGGGTACAACCGCAGATGCTTATGTACGTCAATCTGTACAGCACAGATAAAGACTCTGATATGAAGTACCTGTTCAACTTCGCGAATGTGAATATCCTTCCGGAGCTCCGCAGGATTACGGGTATCGGCCGCGGAGAGATCCTCGGAAGCCGACAGTACGCGATGCGTATCTGGCTCAAACCTGATCGGATGCGAGCTTACAACATCGGAGCAGAGGAGATACTAGAGCGAATGAGTGAGCAGAGTGTGGTGGGCTCACTTGGTCGACTCGGGAGAGCCTCGGGAAAACGCTCTCAATCGCTGGAGTATGTATTGGTTTACGGAGGACGGTATAATCAACCGAGCCAATACGAAGAGATCCTCCTTCGAGCAAATCCAGAAGGTGAAACGCTCCGACTCCGGGATGTTGCCGATATTGAACTCGGAAGCGAATACTACGATATTTATTCGAACCTGGATGAGCACCCTTCAGCAGCTATCGTTCTCAATCAATCCTACGGAAGCAACGCTACGGCGGTTATTGAGGAGGTAAAGGCGAACCTTGAAGAGCTGAAAGGGAGTATCTTTCCTCCCGGAATGGACTATGAAATTAGCTATGATGTCTCTACTTTCCTCAATGAATCCATCGACAAGGTTCTTCACACCCTCTTCGAGGCTTTTTTCCTCGTTGCCCTGGTCGTATTTGTCTTTCTCGGAGACTGGCGCTCTACCCTTATTCCGACCCTGGCCGTACCGGTATCACTCATTGGGGCATTCTTCTTTATGCAGCTCTTCGGGCTGAACATAAACCTCGTAACACTCTTTGCCCTGGTGTTGGCGATCGGAATTGTGGTGGATGACGCCATCGTGGTGGTGGAAGCCGTGCATGCAAAATTAGAAGAACATGAACACTTGAGTATCTACCGGGCAGTTCAACTCGTCCTCGGCGAAATTAGTGGCGCCATTATCGCCATCACTCTCCTTATGGCAGCAGTCTTTGTACCAGTGACCTTTATGACGGGCCCGGTAGGAGTCTTCTATCGTCAGTTTTCAATCACGATGGCGTCGGCGATTATTCTCTCCGGAGTCGTTGCCCTGACGCTCACTCCGGTTCTCTGTGCGATTATCTTGCGACGCCACGATGAAGAGAAGAAGAAGTACGGAGTCCTTTCTCTGGCCCTCGCTCGCTTTAACCGAGCCTTTGATTTTGGAACGGAGAGATATATCGCGTTCTTAGGACTCGTGGCTCACCGCAAGTGGATGAACATCGGGTTTATACTCCTCTTTCTCGGTGGCATAGGAGTCATCACGAGATTTATGCCGGCTGGATTTATCCCCGCTGAGGATCAGGGAATTCTGTATGCGATCATTCAAACCCCTCCGGGATCAACTCTCGAACACACGAACGAAGTCGCACGAGAGCTGCAAGCCATTACCGAAGAGATCGACGGTATCCAATCAGTTTCCTCCCTCGCAGGCTATGAGGTACTCACCCAAGGACGAGGCTCGAACGCGGGAACTTGCCTCATTAACCTCAAACCGTGGTCAGAGAGAGAGCTCTCAGCCGAAGAGATTATCGAGGAGCTGGAACACCATACGAGAGATTTCGGTGCCATTATCGAATTCTTCCAACCTCCAGCAGTACCAGGGTACGGGGCTGCTGGAGGGTTTGCACTGAGCCTGCTCGATAAAACGACTACCGGTGACTATCAGGCACTCGAGAAGGTGAACGACGAGTTCATGGCAGCGCTTCGAAAACGGAAGGAGCTGCGGGGACTCTTTACGTTCTTTACCGCGGACTATCCACAATACGAAATTTTTATCGATATCAGGGCAGCAATGCAAAAGGGAGTCTCAATCGGGAAGGCGATGGAAACCCTCTCTACACTGATCGGGAGCAACTACGAACTCGGCTTTATTCGCTTTAACCAGTTTTACAAGGTGTTCGTCCAGGCGGCTCCCGAGTATCGCCGACTCCCCGACGATCTCCTGCAACTCTATGTAAAAAACGATCGGGATGAGATGGTGCCCTTTTCTTCATTTATCACGATGAAGAAACGACAGGGGCTCAATGAGATAACGAGGTACAACATGTTTACCTCCTCTTCTATTCGGGGGGCACCTGCCCCAGGATACAGCAGCGGTGATGCCATTAATGCCGTAAAGGAAGTCGCAGAGAAGGTCCTCCCAAAAGGGTATGATATCGACTGGGCGGGACTCTCCTTTGACGAAGTACGCCGAGGCAACGAAGCTCTCTATATATTTATTGTGGTGGTGGTGTTCGTCTACCTTGTCCTCGCGGCGCAGTACGAAAGCTTTCTCATCCCCTTTGCCGTTGTCTTCTCACTCCCAATAGGTGTTTTTGGCTCTTTGGCGCTCATTAAGTTGATGGGTCTCTCAAATGACATCTATGCTCAGGTTGGCCTCGTCATGCTGGTCGGTCTGCTCGGGAAGAACGCAGTTTTGATCGTCGAGTTTGCCGTTCAGAAACAGCAGCAGGGAGCAACAATTCTTGAAGCTGCCATCGAAGGTGCTCGAGTTCGTTTTCGGCCCATCTTGATGACCTCATTCGCCTTTATTGCCGGGCTCATCCCACTCGTACTCGCTTCCGGTCCCGGAGCAATCGGGAACCGCACCATTGGGGCTTCCGCACTCGGCGGAATGTTTCTCGGAACGGTTTTCGGAGTCGCCGTGGTGCCGGGGCTGTACTACATCTTTGCCTCTCTCTCAGAGGGGAAAGAGCTCATCCGAGATCAACATGAGTGGCCACTGACGGAACAACAGGAGGAGAAAGAGAATGTATAGGAATAGGCGGTATATCAGGTGGATATGGGGTATAGCGGTGAGCGCGCTCTGCCTCAGTAGTTGCACTCCGAGCATTACGGAGATCTCTCCTGAACTAGATCTTCCAGAGTACTACCTCCGACTGACGGCAGAGGATGAGGAACAAAAAATTCGGTCCTTATCTTCTATCAACTGGCAGGAGTATTTCTCTGATTCTCACCTCAAGGAGCTGATTACCACGGCACTCCGGGGGAATCAGGAGCTTGATATCTTACTCCAAGAGCTGGAGATCGCAAAAAACGAAGTCAGTGCTCGGCACGGAGCAGTACTCCCATCAGTGGAGCTCGGTGTAGAAGCAGGACTTGAGAAGGTCGGAGAGCTCACTCGGGATGGTGCTGTTGAGCAGAGCACCGAGATTGCCCCTGGAAAATCGTTCCCAGATCCACTGAAGGACTTTACCGTCGGAGCCTTTGCCCACTGGGAAGTTGATATCTGGAGAAAGCTACGTAATGCCGAAAAGGCGGCTGTCTATCGATATTCTGCAACGGTAGAAGGAAGAAACTTCTTTATTACCCAGCTCGTTGCAGAGGTAGCGAACATCTACTACGAACTGATCGCCCTGGACTGGCAGTTAAAGCTCGTCGAGCAGAATATTGGAATTCAAACAGATGCCCTCACCGCCGTTCGGGTTAAAAAAGAGAGTGCACGGGTAACCGAGCTTGCTCTCCGAAGATTTGAGGCTCAGCTCTTTAAAACAAAAGGTCTGCGGTACGACATCCAACAAAAGATCATTGA
>JALEGQ010000066.1 GCA_022763385.1 bacterium | reverse complement strand
AACGGTTCACCTTCACCGAACTCTCACTCGATGAAATCTCTACCGTAGCTCTCACCGAAGACGACGATTGCAGTACTCCACTCGCAACGGTCAGTTTTGAAGAGTAGGATGCCTACTGACTTACCTCCATTTCCCGTTGCGTATCGATCTGGGACCGTAATATCCGGTACGGAGTTAAGATATTTCCAATAACGCCATCACCGGGGAAAATATCATTGAGGGAGGACCCGACGATGCCGAGCATCTGGTCTGTGTGAGGATAAAACCGTTCTCCTTCAATTAAGTTCCCTCGAAAAATGACATTGCCCACACCCGTTCGGACCTGTTCTGGATCGATCCAACCTCTCTCTCGGGCATGCTCATAGAGCTTCGCTAACATTACTGCCTTTGCATCGGGAGCAAGCGCTTCCTCAGGTGTAGGAAAGTACTCCGGTGCTTCAAATGCTTCCCCCTCTCTCTCACGCTCCCTCCGGATAGAGTGAGCTGCGCCAGTGAAATCTGGCCTGACGGTAAATTCGGCACCAAGGGAGAGCATATAGGCAACAAATCTCTTCATGCGATCAGGGTCGACGTGATCCGGCATTAACTCTGCTACCATGTAGGTCTCAAGCAACGCCTGATGGCCAAAAACGGTAAGCTCACCGTGATGACGAAGAGCGAATGGCTTTGTGGTAAGTCCTTTCTCTTTCTTGACGTAATCATCAAGAAGAGCATGAAGGCACTCTCTTTCGTTAATGCCATCCCACCCTCGTAGGTACGATCCCAGCACTGGATGATAAACCATGCGGAGGACAAGGAGTTTTTCTAGAGCGGTACCTTCTTTCTCTCCTCCGAGCAGTGATTGAACTGCAGAACGAAGTGTGTCTCGAATACACTCCTCTCCCCAAGACCTTTTGACCTCTTCATCCCGAACAAAAGATACCAATCTATTGAGATCTTGAGAAAGTGATAAGTATTTGGTTGTTCTTTCCCATATCTCTCCAAAAATTCTGGCATATTCTTGCCCAATATCACGATCCCGTCCCGCGGCCCGATAACATTTAGCAATCTGAGCTGTATCCCACGTCTTGCTCAGAATTTCCTGCTGAAGAGGGGAGATGGTTGCTCCGGATCCTCGGACCATATCAAGGTAGGGGCGAGCAGCTGGATTGTCTTCGAGATAAACCTCACATTCCTGAGCGACCTCCAATAGATAGCGATGACGAACCTCAGGGCGCTCACCTTCCTCACACCAGTAGGCCGTAGGATGAGATATGACAAACCAGGCAAGATTAACGGCGGCTCGAATTCGGTCTGCATTTCGATAGGCTTCATACGCTGGATGATTGAGCAGGTATTTGGCTGAATCGAGCTCATAACCGGTCAGACAGCCAGCCAGCAGGGTGGAAAAGGCTACTTCGCGTACTTCAGGTAAGACTTCCTCTACCTCTTCACCGTGATGAAGCTGTAAACCTACCCTCCGCAATTGACGAAATCTCTTGGATTCCCCTTCCTTTCGTTGCTGATCGTAGAGTATCCCAAGTATTGCTCCATCCTCGGTAGCGCCCCAGATGTCTCGAGTCGGCCCGGATGGAGGGATTTCCAGCTCCCACAACCCTCGTTCAAGTAGCGCAAGCCATGGAGCGATCTCAGCAGCCTGTTGTAGAGACGGTTGGAAGATCTCGTCATCACCGACCCCCCGTATATACGGTGTGACAAGAGCGCCGAGCAGGTCGGATCTTTCGTTGCGCTCACAAACGTCAATACAGAGCTGTATGTCGCAAGAATGTGTCAAGATAACTCTATGTTCGGGAGAGACCTCCCCCTCGGTTCCTTCAATCAATTCGACAAAAGGTGTGGCTGAAGGTATGTCACGTACGTAGTCGAGGAAAGACCTCGCAACGGTATAAGCAGCATGCGTCTGAGGACGATAACAATGATGCTCCTCTGCTGCTTGTACAGCTTCGGGATGAGGGGAGAAGAAACTGCCCCACACCATCGCTATGGCATCAGTCAGCGGAGCCCTCTGTGCGATCTCTGTAAAACGATCTTCTGTGCAGAGCCGCTTCGCGGCTATGATCTTGCCGGTTTCATAGGTATTCAGTGCTACGAGGAGAGCAAACTGATCCTCAATGGGGGAAGTTTCGGTAGCATTCGCAATACGTTGTTGCGCATCGGTGAGTCCCAAGTTTTCCAGGTGTCGAAAAAAGAATTCTCCCCAAGGGGAGTTGCGTTTTGTTGCTAAGCCTGTGGAGATTTCTTGTTCAAGAGACATTCCTATTTCGTGGGAAGGAGGTCTATCGTGATCTTCTGGGTCTTCCTCTATCATTCTCCCGTCGTCAAGAAAACGATCGAGCCATGCGGTATCTGAAGGCAACTGAGCAGCCTCTTCATCGCTCACATGGTACTTCACCGTATCGGCATACCACTGTGTGAAGTCACACTGTCGTAAGTCGAACCCCTCTGTTTGCAGCGTCTCGGCAAGAAGCCTTCTTGGCATGGCCTGTTCACTGAACAGTTCGTACATCCGCGCTCGGAAGCGATACGTGCTCAGCTCTTCGTTTGAGAAATGTCGCTCTAGTCCTGGTGCAGCTGAGAATTGCTTCATCAAGAAGGGATCCTTGACTGCGGCCTCAAGTTTTTCGGCTAATATGTCTCGAAGTCGATCGCCTTGACCCCGAGATTCGAAATAGTCAATTTGCAATCCAAGATTCTCCGTGGTGGGGCTTCCATAATCTGGAGCGCTGAGTCGAGCATCCCACCACAGCAGAGTAAGTTCACGCAGCAACGGTTCATGAACATCGCAGAGCGAGTGTCCCTGCAAGCTTTCAATTGGCTCAAAGCCATCACTACCGCCTCCGATGACGATTCCGTTTCGGGGAGTCACTCCCAATTCGTTTGAGCCATCACATAACATTCCAAAATGGGCGGTGATTCCCTCTCGCTTTGTCCACTCCAGGGTTGCCGCTACTTCATCGAAGCGCAGTAATTTATCTTGGAGGAGCTTTTCAATGATCGCTGTAGCTTGGTTCGTCCAACCCTGCTGGCCGGACGGTATGGACCGCACGATCTCTATAAGATCCCCGAGAGCTTCTCGCTCGTCCGCGTCTAGCCCCGGACAGTCAGCCACTATCGTGGCGATCCGTTCGTGTTCTTCTGGAAGAGCAAGCAGTGCCTCAGTGACGAACTTCAGCGTCGCCTTGCCTCTGTCCTTCAGCTCCAATCGTCTCGCAATGCCGTCATATGCTGGCTCTGACCTTAGAGGCGTCAATCCGTGCTCCATACTTTTTCAGACTCCATTCTTCGTAGTCGGATTCAGTTACTATACTACAGCAATAGTATGCGTTCTACCCGAACGTCTTTACCGAGTTTTTCTGAATAGCCAGAGAAAGACTCTCTAAGTTTCTTCCGATTCTTCGAATTATGAAGGGGTTGTTCGATATCTCGGACCGAAAGTACAGCCGGAGCTCCTGAGTTGGGAACGTGATAGTGGTGGTGATTTTCGCATTCTGATCGCATCTCTCGACGAAGAAGCGAGAGACAACGCAGAGCAGGCGGGGGTCTTCTATGAAGTAACTTCAGGACACTAACTTCAAATAAGCGAATGCGTTTTGAACTGCTGGAAGGATTTTCTGTAAAAAATGACATTCCCAATCGGGGGGTGGGAAGAAAGGAGATCTTCTTCTATCGACCAAAATGCCCCGAAATAGGGTAATTATCGCCTCTTATTTTATAGTCGCTGAATGGTTCCCCTAGCGTTTTCACCCCTAAAATGGTCTCCTGAAGGCACCTTTGTTCGTAGAGTCTTGGTCTGGCTATTCAGAAAAACTCGGTAAAGACGTGAAATGAAAAAGAAGATCGTGTTTGAACAGTTTGGAGCGCTTGAGCATATGTCCAAGAGCGATGATATTGCTTATTGGCAAGGGCTTGGGCCACAAAGTATTTTTGAGGCCGCTTGGCAGATGGCGCTTGATTATCACAGATTTAAAGAAGGTAAACGGTTCACCTTCACCGAACTCTCACTCGATGAAATCTCTACCGTAGCTCTCACCGAAGACGACGATTGCAGTACTCCACTCGCAACGGTCAGTTT
>JALEGQ010000065.1 GCA_022763385.1 bacterium | reverse complement strand
TTAACAGATATTGATGCTGCGAGCTCCTATGTTCATTTCAATATCCTGCTTTAGCAACTCTCCGCTTCAAGTTACTGAAAGTAGAGAGGTTTTTAATCTTCAGTTCTCTGCTACGCAACATAATCGCCACTCTACACCACATATCAACGCTAAGCGACTCAATGGCAATACTCCGCTTTGACACCCAAATATGCGGTTTGACTTCTAGCGTATTCTATTATATTTCTATATGCATATTAAGCAGCAATATGCGCATGGAACAAAAACTTATTCCTCGCCTGCGGTCGGTTATTCGTCGCAAGCAATACAGTTTTGCCACTGAGAAGAGCTACGTTCAGTGGACCATAAGGTATGTAAAGTTTCACGGCCTGAAGCATCCTCGAGAGCTGGGCGAGACGGAGATCTCACAATTCCTGACGTACCTTGCTCAATCAAGAAAGGTAAGCTCTTCAACACAAAATCAGGCGTTAAATGCTCTTGTATTTCTCTATCGTGAAGTCCTTGAAATTGACTTAGGAGATTTTAGTCACTACCTGCGCGCGAAGACTCCTGAGCTACTTCCTACTCTATTGAGTAAACAGGAGATCCAGGTAATTTTAGAGAATCTTGATGGTACCTACTGGCTGATGACATCACTCCTTTACGGTTGCGGTCTCCGATTAAATGAATGCCTCCGATTGAGGATTAAGGATGTTGATTTTTCGAGAAAACAGATTTTTGTCAGACAAAGTAAAGGGAAAAAGGATCGTATTGTCCCACTACCTCTTCAGGTGCAAAAAGCCCTTTCAGAGCAAGTCGAAAAAGTAAAAGTGATTCACCGCAAAGACTTGGCAAACGGATTTGGCACTGTATTTCTCCCTCAGGCTTTAGAAAGAAAGTATCCTACCGCCGCGACTTCCTTTTCTTGGCAGTTTTTATTCCCTGCTCATCGAATATCACGAGATCCGCGAAGTGGGATACAGAGGAGGCACCATGTGTATAGAGATGTATTGAGCAGGCATATAAAACGAGCTGTCGAGAAAGCTGGGGTTAATAAGAAAGTATCCTGTCACTCTTTCAGACACTCTTTTGCGACTCATCTGCTTGAGCAAGGACAGGATATTCGGACCGTTCAGAAGTTACTCGGTCATAAAGATCTCAAAACGACAATGATTTATACGCATGTCATGGAGAGTGGTCCATCCGGCGTAAAAAGCCCGCTCGATTTGCTGCCATCACAGCATTCCCCTCCTCCGTCCAACCTCGGTGCCGAAAGTGGTTCCGAAAGTGGCGTCGAAAATCACTCCAAACTTGGTAGGAATAGGAGATTGTTTCACTTTCTGAGAGGGAGGGTTCATCGGAGATTCGAATTACCACGGTGGAGACTACTCTGGAGAAGGCTTCTTTGGACAGGAGTTCCTGAAGAGTGTCGGGAGCAGTAAGTTCAAGATATTCTTTTTGCGGGTGCCCCGACTCTTTTTGCGGGTGCCCCGACAACGGTTGCTCCAGCGGGGACGTCGTCTTTTACAAGGGAGTGTGCACCAACCACTGCACCATCACCGATGGTTACTCCGTCAAGGATGGTGGCTCTGGTTCCGATCCAACAGTTTTTGCCGATCGTTACCCCTCCTTTCTGCTCCATAGCTCCAGAGATGAAGGTGCCTTGCTCTTCATCCCAGGTGTGGTTTCCGGGGCCGATGTAGCAGTAGGCTGCAATCAGGGTGCTTTCTCCTACGGTAATGGAGCTTTCGGTTGCTACTCGGCAGAAGGTCCCGATATTTGCTCCCGCTCCGATGAGGATGTCACCGCCTTTTGCCGCCACGATGCTTCCTTTGCCGATAGCACACCAATCACCAAGCGAGATCTTCGATCCTTTTCGGCAATCAAGGGTGGTGCCTTCGTCGATAAAAACTTTTTTCCCGAGGGTCATTGCTCCGGGGTTACGGATGGTAATTCCTCTCCCAAGGTATGGCCGGGATCCACAGCTTCGAAAGAGGGGGCGATAGCAGATGCTTCGTATTCCTAGTCCGACGAGCCCTGGTAAAATACTCCCGAGGCCGGTGATGACCTCATACGTGACAAGTCCCCCCCATCCTCCCTCCCCTACCGCAAGCTCCCGATAGAGGTGTAGCGCTCCCGCTTGAGAGAGGCGGTGTTGTTGTTTCGAAAGCGGAGGGAAAGAGGCCATGGGCTTGCCAAAAATTGAGTCGATGTCTCACCGAGAATGCCGTGCTGAGAGTCTTTCAAATGTTGTGAAATGAATCAAGATTCACTGCTGCTCACTTGGAGGAGCGAGTGCGGCATTATGTCGCGTTGACTTTTAATGGGCCAGATTCCACGATGTCGCACGATATCAGCTCTGACGAAGGGCCCAATCAAGGATGTCAATCATGTTCCAAGATCGTTTTGCTCATTTCAAACAGATTCTTTTCTTTTCTTTTACGGTTTCCGGCTTGCTCAGCCTGGGGAGTTGCGGTGGGGGAAGTTCTGATCCGATGAATCCTTCCTCGATCCGGTTTGCTGCCCGCGTGATGGGCGAGGAGGCCCGGTGTGGCCAGGCGTATGAAGGGGTTGGTGCTGGAGGGACTACCATCCGTATTCAAGATCTCCGGTTTTATCTTTCACAGCTTATACTCCTCACAGCAGAGGGGAACGAGGTTCCTGTTGAGCTGGTCGAGGATGGAAAATGGCAGCATGGTGGGGTAGCGCTTCTTGATTTTGAAGATGCTACGGGGGCGTGTTCTGAGCTCGGGACTGCTGATACGAATTCTGTCGTAAACTTTACGGCCCCGACGGGGAACTATACCGGTCTTCGATTTTCAGTCGGGGTGCCGTTTGAATCAAATCATCAAGATGCAACGACTGCTCCAGCGCCACTAAACCTGGGGGCGATGCAGTGGAATTGGCAGGCGGGGTATAAATTTATTCGAATTGATCTGCTGAACGAGAATACTGCTCCAGATAATCGGTGGTTTCTCCACCTCGGGAGCACGGGATGTGAGTCTGATTCGCGAATTACGGTGCCGACTACCACCTGCGCTCGACCAAACACGGTTGAGGTCGAGTTGGATAATTTTAATCCGTCAGAGAATACGGTCGTGCTGGATATTGGGATGTTTCTGCAGGGCATAGATCTCTCGCAGAATACTCCAGAGACTCTCCCGGGATGTATGTCAACACCCACTGATCCGGAGTGCCCTCAGGTGTTCCAACGGCTTGGCCTTGATATTGCCTCAGGTCAACCGATTTCTCCGTGTGAAGGATGTCAGTCTCTCTTTTCTGTGGAGTAAGTATCGTGAATGGACACCTGCGTTCTCTTGTTTTTCTCTCGCTCTTTCTTATCGTCACTACGGGATGTGGCGGGGGTGGCGGAGGTGATCAGTCGAATGGCTCTTCTGATGGCCAACTGGATACAGTCCTCCGAGGGAACTACGAATGGCGACTTCCCCCGGGCTTTCCGGTACCGGCTGTCCCGGCTGATAACCCGATGTCCGAAGAGAAGGTAGAGCTTGGTCGGCATCTTTTCTACGATGTTCAGCTCTCTGGGAATGGAACTCAGTCGTGTTCTTCTTGCCATCTCCAACACCTCGCCTTCTCTGATGGGCGTTCGGTTTCTATCGGCTCTACGGGGGAGTCTCATCCACGAAATTCATTGAGCCTGACGAACGTTGCGTATAACGCGACGCTGAACTGGGCGAATCCGGCAACGGTCATCTTACAACAGCAGATTCCGGTGCCACTGTTTGGAGAATTTCCGGTAGAACTTGGGATTTCAGGAAAAGAAGGGGAGGTTCTCGCCCGTTTTCGGGAGAGCTCGCTCTACCAGGCTCTTTTTCAGCAGGCGTATCCGGGGGAAGATACTCCGATTTCATTTGGAAATATCGTCAAGGCGCTCGCAAGCTTCACCCGCACTCTGATCTCTGGGAATTCTCCGTTCGATCGACTCGCCTACCGAGGCGAGAGCGGGGCGCTTTCTGAGTCAGCTCAGCGGGGGATGGATCTCTTTTTCTCTGAGCGGCTTGAGTGTTTTCACTGTCACGGTGGGTTTAACTTTACCCTTTCAAGTACTCATGAATCGAGCGAGTTCATCGAAAGGCCTTTTCATAATAATGGCCTCTATAATATAGACGGTGCTGGGGCTTACCCAAGGGATAACCAGGGGCTGTTTGAATTTACCAATACTCCAGAGGATATGGGAAAGTTTCGGGCTCCATCCCTTCGAAATGTGGAGTTCACGGCGCCGTATATGCATGACGGAAGCATCGCAACTTTAGAAGAGGTCGTACGTCACTATGCTCGGGGTGGGCGGTTGATTACCGAGGGACCGCACCGAGGAGACGGAAGTACAAATCCTTTTAAGAGTGGGTTCGTGAGTGGCTTTTCGGTAACAGATCAGGAGATTCAAGATGTGGTCGCCTTTCTCCGAAGCTTGAGCGATCCGTCTTTTCTTACGGATGAGCGGTTTCGCTCTCCTTTCAAGCAGCGGGAGGGGGAATAGTGATGCGAAGCATTCTTCTGGTACTTCTTGTTCTGATGTTTGGTGCACTCCCTTCGGTGGTATATGGCTGCGACTACTGTTCGATCTACAGTGCGACGGGACTTCACGGCTTTGAAAGTGAGAGCCTCGCGGTTTCACTTTCCCACCAGTATACTGACTATACGCGAACAGAAAGCGGTGCGAACGCAGGGACGGGCTTTCTCCCAACTCGTGATGCTGAGATCTTACAGAGCTTTCAAACGACGACCCTTACGGCGCTCTATGATGTCAACGAACGGATTGGCGTCCAGCTGCTGCTCCCCTTCTCGCACCGTCGTTTTGAGACGATCGATAACTTTGTTGCCGAGTCAGGGAGTGATACTGGAATCGGCGATATCGCGGTGAAGTTTCGTTATGCTCCGATCGTTATTCGCGATCCGCACGAGATCATCTATCTCTCCCTGATCGGTGGAGTGAAGCTTCCGACAGGGGATAGCGATCCGCTGCGTCGTAACGAGAATTCTCCTCGCTCATCCGGGGTGCTGAGGCATCACACTTCCGGTGGAACCGGGGTACAGGGGAGGAACTTTGCACTGGGCTCTGGATCAACAGACCTCCTCTTCGGATTCAGCGGCTACTATCAACGGGACAGCTTCTTCGCTATTGCTGGGGCGCAGTACGGGCTTCGAACAGAGGGGACTGCTGACTTTGAGTTCGGAGATGATATCACCTGGAATATCGGCCCGGGGTACTATCTCTCGCTTGAAGAAGAGTCTTCTTGGGGCGTTCGGCTTGCGCTCTCTGGGGAGTATAAGCCGGAGGACTCCCAACGAGGCAGAGACCTTGAGGGGACTGAGATCTTTAACGTTTACCTCGGTCCCGAGCTGCTCTTTACGGCGAACAATCGGTGGACGGCTGAGCTTGGGTGCGATCTCCCGATTCATACGGAAGAAGAAGACGCGTTTGCGGAGGCTGATTTCCGGCTCCGCCTCTCTATCGGATACCGTTTTTCATAGCTCTTTTCTCTCGGAAAACAGATTCCGGTACCGCAGTGCTGCAACGATGGTGATGGAGTCCATGATCTCTCCTTCATCTATCATGGCGTAGAATTGGGAGAGCGGCACCTTCTTTACGGTGAGAAGCTCCGTTTCATCCGGGTCAGATGCCCCAAACTCGAGCCCGGTTGCAACGAAGATGTGGCATACCTCTGAAGATCGGGCGTTGACGAGGTGAAAGGGGCTTCCGAGTGGAAAGAGCGCTCCGGCGATGATTCCTGCCTCTTCCCGAAGTTCTCGCTTGGCAGCGCTGATGGGAGCTTCATTCGCTTCAAACCCGCCGGCGATAATCTCCCACGAATAGGCGTTCACCGGATAGCGATGCTGCCCAATAAGGACGACTTCTTCGTCTTCCGTCAGGGCGAGCACGGCTGCGGCGTCCGGTGCTTCAACTCGGCCATAGCGAGCCGGAGCTCCACTCGGTGTGAGCACTTCGTCCTCTATCACTCGCATCCAGGGGTTTTCGTAGCGAATCGCTCCTTCTCCCACCTTTTGCCACGGCTGAGCCCTTTCCGGAGGAATCGTAAGTTTCTGTTTTTTCTCGGTCACTGTGTTGGTTCTTCCGTATCCGGCAAAGCCTGATTTTTCTGTGGTGCTCGCTCGCTACCGCATAGAGTGTTCATGGTTTTCGTCCCTTTGCAACTCTTCAGGGAGATCGCAAATCCAAATAAGAGAGGAACGAGACGAAAAAGACCGGAAATCCGAAGGTTCTCTCTCAATGCCCTCTCACCGGAACCGTTTCAATGCCGCTGTTCTCCACCTTGTTCAAGAGGTGGATTTCGCTTAGGTTGAAAGTTGAGTCGTGTATTCAAATTTAAACTACGTTGGAGATTATCATTATGACTATCCACCTCTCGCGAGGATTTATCGGCGCAACAACCATCGCAACGGTGCTTGCTGCGGCCTCGTCTCTTCTTCCCACTTCTGCCTTTGCTCAGACAGCGTGTGATGCTGAGAACGCGGTGAGCCCAGAGCAGATCGTTTCAAATACCGAGCAGCGGTGTTGTGGCCGCGAAGGTACCCGTCGACAGAAGCGATGCGTTCGACGAGCACTTCGGGCGGTTCGAAATGCGAAGAATCTGCTCTCGCAGGAGTCGTTTCGGGATACTCGGGTAAGCCTCCGTTCACTTCGTTCCAGTTGCGATATGGATGCAGTGTCTGTTCCACAGTGCACTGACGAGAGTGCGGTCACCGCTCTTGAGATGGTAGGAACGGTAGAAGATCGTGCCTGTGATCTCAAATATACCTCTGATCGAGTAAAACGACTCAAGCGACTTCGTCGACGGGTTCGACAGGCACGAAACTTCTTCGGTCGGGAGTTTGCCAATGCCGTGACCTCTGAGCTCCGCGAAGGGAAATCGTCGTGCCTTGCTGGTGGTGAAGAGAGTGATGCCGGATGTGGTCGAATTGTTGATCCGCGGGATGGGGCTAATGTTGGAAATGTCTACAAACTGTCCGATCACTCTCCAGGCAACCCGGTTTTCATCACCCATAACGGTGCACGAAGTGGTACCGTTGTCTCTTTAAAAGGAGAACGGCTCGATACCCTTCGATATACCGGACTTGCAAATCCAGATCCGGTACTCCGTCACCACTACCGCTTGAATAAAGGATGTCGAAGCTATCCGAACACCTTCTACCTTAAACTCGGAAGCACTTGCTACGAGATTGATAAGCCGTGTAGCCGGATTGATTAAGTACTGACGAAAACTTCTTTCATGTACTTTCAGAAGCCCCAGCGAACTCTTTCGCTGGGGCTTTTTTCTGTTGAGCGCATCCCTGCCGGGGTATTGGCACTTATCCAACGTCTAAAATCGTATGCTCCGTAATCTCTGAGAGCTGCTCTTTGCTCGCTCCAAGCCAGGAAAAGAGGTCGTTTCGCTCTGACAGGGACTGCGCAAATCCATCGAGATCTTCGCCATCACCGGAAAGAGAGAGTCCGAGGTCGGCGGCACACTGCTGTGCGCTTTTTCCCTCTTTGATCTGCTCAAAGATATACCGCAGGGCTCCCCACTCCCCTTCCCCCTTCTTCATCCCCTTCGCCAAGGTTTCGAGATACGGCTGCTGATTCGAAAAAGCGGAGGTTGGAGGGACCCCCATGCCACATTTTTGAGCAATATACGCCGCGACGAGGAGATGAGAATATCCACAGAGCTCGCGCTCTCTCTGGGCTTCGGTGTACTTCTCGCCCGCCAATCCGATATTCATTAGGCGAAGCAGGATATCTCCTTTTGTTTTCTTGTGGCTGAAGACGAGAAACCCCTGAGCAATCCGGCGAATCCCGCCAAGAAGCATCCCCTTCCCGGTATTCAGCGCGCCGTAAGCATGCCCAACCTGATACCCAAGCGCGACATCTCGCCGAAAGTAGGGTTCGATTCCTGCCCAGGTCTCTGGGGGACACCGCATATGGAGGTAGCGGTTAAAGTAGATCAGTAAGACTACCGCAAAGATCTCTTGCGGAGTAAACCACCGTACCATGTGACGGATTCGCAGCTCTTCTGATTCAGCAAGCTTTTCTGGGTAGAGCTCTCGAGACGCGTTGTAGAGCCCCACCTGAAAGCTTCCGCTCCGACGGATGTTCTCACACAACGAAGAGAGCGCCACTCCTGGAAGGTCACTCCCCACTGCATCGTCTGGAAGTCGTGAGATCTGCCGGCCAATAAAGACCAGGAAACGCGGAAGGTAGACGATCTTTGCAAAGGCCTTCTCGATCTCATACCACTCTGACTGGAGATCTTGTGGAATTTCGACTCGAGTCATGAAGCTACCTGAGATATTTCTCGTAACATACCGACTCTCTCAAGACTCGACAAATGGTTACTTTACCCCAGCGTTGCATAAAAATTTGCCCGTAGACTGCTTTGCTACCACAATAGCAGCACATCTTGAAACTTTGAGCGAGTTTTTAGACCTCACTGTA
>JALEGQ010000064.1 GCA_022763385.1 bacterium | reverse complement strand
TATCCCATGGCAGATCCTTGTAAAAGTAATGGTTAAAACAGGAGCGAAAAAAGAGCTCCCTCCCTTATCGTCCCAGGGGCGAGAATGTGTGCGTGATATTGGAAGAAAAAGCGGAGAAAAGAGGGGGAAAGGAGGCAGTTTTTGGAAACTAACGGGTGTCAGACACCCATGAGGGGAGAAAAATTGGAAGGTGAGGGGTGTCAGACATCCTTTAGGGTGGACGGGGTTGGTGGGGTGAGGGGTGTCTGACACCTGTTAGGGGATGAGGGTGAAGCTTGGGCCTGGTGTGGGTTCGGGGGGGAGGTCGGGTTCGGTTTGGGGTGGAGTTTGGGTGAGGAGGTTTCTGATGATGGTTCTTACGAGTTCAAAGGTTTCGGGATCGGAGAGGTCGGGCGGCTCGGAGGTGTCTTGGAGGTGATCTGTGAGCATCTTTTTGAGGGATGGGGATAATTTTCCGTTTTTCGAATTTGCGGCGGTGTCGATGGTAACGATGGTAAGTGGTGGAGCTGACTCAATTTGGTTTTCCAGGAACGAGTATACCGCGGCGTAGAGGTGTCTGGGAACGATAGTGCCGTCACGGAGCTCAACTGGATTGGCTTCCTCTGCGGTGTGGCGAGATTCGGTGTGGTCAGGTCCGGTGTGGTCAGTTAGGCGCGGAATTTCAGGGGAGGCTCGAGACGGTGGGGTGAGTCTGGTTGGTTCTGGAGTCTCTTCTGGAGTGGAGTCGCGCTCGCGTAGGTCGATGCCTGTCATGGGGTACTTCTTCCGGTCGAACTCTTCGATCGTCTCCGAATCGTATGTTGGGACGGCTCAATAATCAATGATTATCTTGGTGTGATGGGGGATCTTTTGCGAGGGGGGTTTGGTTTTCTTTTTTTACGAGGAAGGTGAGTGGATCTTCTTCGGTGAGAGAGGTGAGTACTTCCAGGGGTTTAAGGGTTTTCCCTCTGCTGTCGGCGGTGATGGAGAAGGTGATTTCGTCTTTCTGGCAATGGAGTTCTGATACGAATTGTGTGAGGGGAAGGGTTTCGGTTTTCTTTTTTCTCGTGCGGGTTACGGAGCGGTCGGTCCAGAGAGTGGCCAGCTCGGTGGAGAAGGGTTCTCCGGTGATCTTGGTCGCCCTGTAGGTGGTAGTAATTGAAGTTGCGGGAATCGCCTTTGCTTTCAGGGGAACTTCTGCACTCTCTACTATCTGAAACCCTTTGGGGAGTTCTTCATTGAGGTGAGTGACGAGCTCTCGCTGTTCTCGTTTTTCTTCAAGATAGAGATCGACGTACTCACACGTACTTTCCACGCCGAGCTGAAGTGGAGGGCCGAAGGCAAATCGTGGCCGAGGGGTGAATCCTTGTGAAAAGACAACGGGAATATCGGCTCTTCTTGCGGCACGGAAGAGGACTGCGGAGAGCTCCAGGTGTCCGTGAAATCGCTGCAGGCCAAGTTTCGTATATTGAAGACGAATGCGTTGGACCGCTTTTTTCTCGGGTGTTCCAACAGAGGGTGTACTTCCTCCGTCGGTTTCTGTTTTGAGATACTCCTTGAGTTCATAGGTTGCGTTTGATTCTTCGGGCTTGGAGCGAGCTTTCTCGGTATTGTTTCCTCTCTGTTTTCGATTTTCTGAGAGGAGAGAGAGGATCTCAGTGTTAGAAGCTCCGCTGTTCTTGGCCTCGATAATTGGCTGCCATTCGGGATCGATGATCTGCAATCGCCCTTCGCTCCGTTCTCGGTCGAAGAGCACATTCCGCACACCGTTGTAATCGCACGCTCCGCAGGTAGAGCAGGTCGCGGTGAGACAATCGGGGGTGGTGCGCTCTCCCACAGAGCGTTTCCATTCTTTGAGGAACCATCTCTTTGGTATGTCACAACTAATATGGTCCCAGGGGAGAGGGGCCTCTGGGTCTCGTTCGTGGAGGTAGTGGTGTGGATCGATATCACTTTCATCAAAGGCTTGCAGCCAGCGGTCGAAGAGAAGCTCCTCCATCCACCCATCTTGTCGCGTGCCGAGGGTGTAGGCCCGCTCTATCGCAGCACCGAGCCTCCTGTCTCCTCTGGCAAAGACTCCTTCAAGAAAACTTGCCTTGGCATCGTGATAGCGATAGAAGATTTTTCGTTTCTGAAGCTCCCGGAAGAGGAGTTGTTGTCTTCGGATGGTTTCCCCTTCAGTGATCTGTTCGGCCCATTGAAACGGGGTGTGAGGTTTCGGAACGTGGGTGGAGATGCTGATGGTTACCTGTTTCTTTCTCCCAGCGATCGCCTTTATCCGCGAGGCGATATCAACGATTCCCATGAGGTCTTCGTCGGTCTCGGTGGGAAGTCCGATCATGAAGTAGAGTTTAACACTCGACCATCCGAGTTTGAACACGTTGGTGCAGGTGTCGATAATCTGTTGATCGGTGACCCCTTTGTTAATGACATCTCTGAGTCTCTGCGTTCCTGCTTCCGGTGCCATCGTGAATCCCGTTCGACGAACTGGTTGTACCTCTTGCAAGAGTTCCGGGGTGAGGGCGTCAACCCGTGTTGAGGGAAAAGAGATCGCTAGCCGATCTTTCTCCGCAAACTCTTCTTTTAATACCTTTAGCAGAGGGAGAATGCTGCAGTAGTCTGCCGTGCTGAGTGAGAGAAGGGAGAGTTCTTCAAAGCCTGTTTCTTCTAAGGAGTTTTTCACAATAGAACGAATCTGTTCCGGGGCTCGTTCTCTTTGTGGCCGGTAGAGATAGCCGGCTTGGCAGAATCGACATCCCCGTACACACCCTCGCATCACCTCTACCGCGAGCCGGTCGTGGACTGCTTTGACGTTGGGGACGATCGGGTTGGTTGGAAATGGGGCGTTCTCAAGTGAACCGATTACTCGTCTTTCCACCGAGGTATAATCCGGATAGAGCGGGCGAAGCTCTTGAAAACATCCACTTTCGGTGTATACCGGCTCAAAAAAACTCGGGACGTATACGCCCTTGATTTGAGAAAACGCTCTGAGCCGTTCTTTGCGGCTCAGCTCACGTGTTTCGTGGGCAATGGAGAGAAATTCAGGGACCAGCTCTTCACCATCACCGATAAGAAAACAGTCAAAGAAATCTGCGAAGGGCTCCGGATGATAGGCAACCGGCCCGCCACCGATGACGATCGGATCAGAGTCGGTGCGGTCTCTCTGTCGGAGCGGGATTCCACCGAGATCCAGCATCTGGAGGATACCTGACATGCACAGTTCGTACTGTAGGCTAAACCCGACGATATCGAATTGTGAGAGTGGTCGGTGTGACTCAAGGGAGCAGAGCGGAGCTTGACGTTCTCTGAGCAGCGCCTCCATATCCGGAAGGGGCGTGTAGCACCGTTCTGCCCAGTACCGATCTTCTCGGTTAATGAGGTCATAGAGAATTTGATACCCGGTGTGCGACATCCCGACTTCGTAGGTATCTGGGAAGGCGAGACAGATTCGCAGCTTCACGGTGTCTTCATCTTTCACCACAGAGCCCCGCTCTCCGCCGAGATATTGGGCGGGCTTTTCAACGGAGAGGAGTTCGTGTTCTTCGATTCTGTCCTGCATGGAGAGTATCCGGGGTATAGTTTAAACCAGTTGAAGTTTCGTCGGTTCCCCTGTAGCGTGCCGAGGAGATGTGCTGGTCTTCGGGGTATCCGAGGTCCATTGTGTAGAAACGCCGTCTGAAAAGCGATACTCTACGGTCTGTGCAGCGCCGGCGAGAGAGGAAACTCCGTGAATCCCTCTCAAAATGGCCTGTAAGTTAAGTATTTTCAAGGGGTTAGATTGTCCTATGCAGGTTTCCCGCTTAGAGATCTTCGGTTTTAAGTCCTTTATGGAGCGACTTGTTCTGCCCTTAAAGGGAGGGATAACTGGTGTTGTCGGTCCGAACGGGTGCGGGAAATCAAATATCGTGGACGCTCTGCGGTGGGTTCTCGGGGAAACGAACGCTCGGAGTCTGCGGGGAGGTCTTCTTGAGGATGTTATTTTCAACGGAACAGATAGTTTTCGTCCCCTTGGGTTGGCGGAGGTCTCGATTACGATCGCCTCTGAAGGGGGAAGTCTCTACGAGGATATCTGTTCTTCTAGTCGTGAAGGAGAGATTCAACAGCACCTTCAGGAAGCGGATGAGCAGATTGAAGAGGTTTCTTCGAAGTTAAAGGCGCTTCAGGACCTAGAGAGTAGTGAGTCGGAAGGGGAAGAGAACGGGGCGCAAGAAGTGGCGTCTGATTCTCTCTCTTCGCCCGATGGATCCCCGAAGCTTCGGGTCCTCGCTGGCGGTGAGCTTCGTGGGGAGGAAGAGGAACCGCCTTCAGAAGAGGAGGGTGAAGCCCTTCCCGAGGGAGTCCCCGACGCTGATGAGCGCTCTGATCTCCCCGGAGTTTCCTCGACGGGCGGTGAATCTCTTTCGCACGTTTCTGAGCAGCTCCTTCAGCAGAAGTTCGGCTGGTTGAAAGGAGTGAGCGAGGTACAGGTCACTCGTCGCCTCTACCGGAGCGGAGAAGCGGAGTTCTTTCTTAATAGGACTCCGTGCCGCCTTCGTGATCTCCGTGATTTTTTTCGGATCGTCGGCATCTCTGCGAGAACGTTCACTATCGTTGCTCAGGGGGAGGTCAGCCGTATCGTGACGGCGAAGCCGGAGCAGCGGCGGCAGATCTTTGAAGAGGCCGCAGGGGTGCTCGGGCTCCGAGATAAGATCGCAGCCTCAGAGCGTCGGCTCAAGGATACAGCCGAGAATGTTGCCCGTCTTGAAGATATCGAACGAGAGGTGGAGCGTCAGGTGAATAGCCTGAAGCGTCAGGCGAATAAGGCGAAGCGACGAGAATCTTTAAAGGAAGAGCTTCACACCTCAGAGCGAGGATTTCTCTTGGAAAAGCTTCGACGGGTTCGTGCTCAGCGGGAGGTCTTGTCTCAAGAGGTCGGTGAACTTGAGTCTCAGGAGGAGGCGATTACCGAGAAGCCACAGGGAGCTTCCCTCCAAGAAGAGGCGCTTCGGACTGAGCTCCTCGAGGTGGAGCTCTTGGTGGAGCAACTCCGCGAAACCCTCGATAGCCGAAAAGAAGAGGCGAACGCGCGAGGCCGCAAGGAGGAGTCGCTCAAGGGAAAGCAGCACGAACTGAAGATGCTTTTTGAGGCGAAGGGCACTGAGGGGAAACGGATTACTGAGCGGCTTCAGACTTTGGTCGAGCGGAGGGATGCTTCACAGAGCCGGCTTGAGGAGTTGAAGTCCCAAGAAGGAGCGCTTCAAGAGAAGCTACAAGAGTTGGAGTCTATGAACGACGATACGCTTCAACGACTCGATACGGAGCTCCGTGAGCTTCGGCAGAAGGTTCGCGAACAGGAGCACCATGCTCAGGGTATTCGAGATACGTTGCGGAAGGTCGAGGGAGAGTTGACCGCCACTCAGAAGCAGATGCGAGAGCAGGCTCGGCAGGGGATCTACGAGCACCGAAAGAGCGATGAGTTGAAGCGAGTTTTTGAACGGGCCGAGGGGCAGCTTCCTCAGGTCCTCGCAGAGCTGTTCGAGGTAGAGCCACGGTATACGAAGGCGATTCAGGCGGCGCTCGGAGATCGAATATCGTACTTCGTCGTTTCTCATGCCGCCGAGATCGCCGCGGAGCTTGAGCAGGTCGCATCGCACACTGCCGGAAGCTCTGAGAAAGACGAGCCCGGCTTTTGGTATGGCCTGTTGCAGCGGGTTGCTCCAGGTAGCTCGGTGAGTGAGTCGACTGCTGCATCGGAAGCCCTCTCTGGCGCCGTTGCTGCGCGCGAGATTGTTCGTGCCGATGAACCGGTTCGCGTGCTCCTTGAGAATCTCCTCCGGTCGGTTTTTGTTGTGCCAAACCTCGAGGATGGTTTGGAGCTCTTTCGCCAGGGGGTGATTTCGCCGGAGATGCTGGTGGTGACCGAACAGGGAGAGCGGATTACCGGAGATGAGGTCGCTTCACCTCAGATGGAGCGAGGGCTGCTTGATATTCAACAAGATATCACACAGCTCGGAAAAGAACGTTCGCGGTTGCAGGGCGAGTTCGAGGAGATCTCTGGTCGTATCGCCGGATTGAGCACTGAAGTCACTGCCAAAGAGGCGGAGCACGGTGAAGCACTCAGGAAGAAGCAGGAGCAGGAACAGGCTGTTCGAGAGTTAAGTCGGGAGCTCGGTTCCTTACGCGGATATGTGTCTGCTGAGACCCAATCGATCTCTCAGGTAGAGCATGATATCGCTCGCTCGGAGGAACATGAGCGGGAGCTACACCGTCGGGTGGAGGAGCTTGAAGAGCGAAAGAATGCGGTGGAACAAGAACTCGAAGTCTTTCTTGCCGAGGATTCCTCTGATCTGCACCGAGAGGTACGTGAGCTCGCTGAACAGCTCGGGGCGAAGGATTCAGAGCGTCGTTCGTTGCGAGAGCGGTTTGAAGAAGCCCGGCAGCTTGCTGATAGTGAGCGTCGTACCCTTGAGGATCTTCGGCGAAAGCTCTCTACGAAGCAATTGGAGCGCGAGCGAGTAACGGTAGAAGAAGAGCACGTGGTGGAGGCGATCGCTGAGCGTATTCCTCTGCAGTATCTTGAGCCGCACGGTGCTGAGTCTCAGGAAGCGCAGTCTCAGGAGGCGGGGGACGGAACAGCTCTTCGACCGGAACAACTCCAACTTGATGATCTTCCCGAGCCGCTGAGCGAGGAGGAGTTTCGTCGCTTGGAAGAGGTGGTGGCGAAAGTTCGGGCTCAATTGCTTCGTGAGGGCGAGGTTGACCCTTCTTCCATCGCTCGGTACGAGGAGGAGTCGGAGCGGCTCGCGGAGTTGACTGCGCAGCGAGAAGATCTTGAGGCGGCCTCTGCTACCCTAAAAAAGACAGTGAAGTTATTGCGAGAGCAGTCCGTAAACCGCTTTGTGGCGACCTTCGAGCAGGTGCGGGAGCACTTTGTTACGCTGATGCCTCGGTTGTTCGGTGGTGGCAGTGCTGATATTGAGCTCGTAAATACTGAAGATCCACTTGAGTCAGGAATAGATGTTACCGTTCGACCTCCGGGGAAGAAGCCGAAGTCGCTCGACCTGCTCTCTGGTGGTGAGAAGGCGATGTGTGCAACGGCACTCATCGTGAGTCTTTTTCTCGTCAGGCCGAGCCCACTCTGCGTCTTGGATGAGGTTGATGCTCCTCTTGATGAAGCGAACTTGGTCCGCTTTCTCTCACTTGTGAAGGAGATGAGTGAACACACTCAGTTTCTCGTTATCACTCATAACAAGGCTTCGATGACGGCAGCGGATCGTCTGATTGGGGTCACAATGCAAAAGCCAGGGTCTTCCTCTGTGTTGACCGTTTCACTTGATGAAGCCTATTCGCATGTAGCGTAGGGCGAGACGAGAGGGATGTAAAAGGAAATACCGATGGGGATAAACGAATTTCTTGAAATCATAAGACCACTCTCTGAGCAGTATGGGACGGGCGACCCGCGGGGTGACCTCTCGGCGTTGCTCGCCGTTTTGCTGGTATTTACGGGAGCGTTGCTCGCTTTTTTTCTTATTCGCAGCGGTGGAAATCGCAGGCGATCGGGAGCCGTGGCGGCCCCCTCTGGAGAGGGCTTCGACCGGTACGCTGGTCTTGCTGGAAAGTTTGAAAAGCTGGAGATGAATGCAAATGCCGCTCGCACCGAGCTGATGCGAGAGGTGGAGCAGTTAAAGTCTCGAGTGGACCACCTTGAAGATGTTCTTCGACAGCTCGCGCAGAAGACGATCGTTGAGGAGGTTGTTCAGGATAACGAACAGAGTACCGATGATGATCGGGCAACGATCGAGGTGCTGGCTCCCCCGCCGACAGAGTTTGATCCGCTCATCCCCCGTGAAACGGAGGACACTGATCACGAGGGGACGTTGGCGAAGGGCCTTGATAGCTCCACAGATCTTTCCTCTTTTCTCGAACCTCCTCTTCCAGCAGATCCACCACCATCTCCTTCGGTTGATGAGTCGCCTGAGGAGACCTCTCTCTCGCTGGAGGACAAGCCTTCCGATCAAGGAAGTTCTGCTGCAGAGGAAGAGAGCCGACAGCCTACGGTCTTCCTTGGCGAGCAGGAGCTCGCGGAAACGAGGGCTGAGCATAAGTCTCCTCCCTCAGCTCCGAGCGCCCCGTCCTCTCAGGAGCTTTCGGTCGGGCTCTCGAAGACACGGAGCGGACTCTTTCGCCGTATTCGAGAGGTCTTTTCGGGGAAACCATCTCTCAGTGAAGAGATGGTTGACGAGCTTCAGGCCTTTCTCGTCAGCACGGATCTCGGATTAAAGATGGTGAGAGCCCTCACTGAGGATCTGAAGGCGGGGCTGGAGAAGGGAGATGAGGTTACCGAAGAACACCTCTTAAAGAAATTGCGGGAGCTGGTAAGTCGGCGGTTGCGGGCGATCGCCTCTGAGGCGGCTCCGATTATCGCTGAGCGACGAGCAACAGGCCCACTGGTACTCTTCATGGTGGGGGTCAATGGAGTCGGAAAGACGACCACAACAGCGAAGCTTGCCTCACGGTGGAAGCAGGAAGGAGCGAAGGTCCTCCTTGTTGCGGCAGATACTTTTCGGGCGGCAGCGACTGAGCAGTTAAAGCGGTGGGGAAGTGAGCTTGATATTCCGGTACAGGCGGGAAACGAGGGGGCCAAGCCTGGCTCAGTCGTCTACGATGCGATGCAGAGAGCGCGAACAGAAGACTTTGATGTTGTGCTCGTAGATACCGCTGGTCGGTTACATACGAAGGGAAATCTCATGCAGGAGCTTCAGGGCTTGAAAAATATCGCCCAGAAGCATCAGCTTGATGCTCCCCATGAGGTCTTGTTGGTGGTTGACGGAACAACTGGTCAAAATGCCTTGCAACAGGCGAAGGAGTTTCACAGTGCGGTGGGGCTCACCGGTCTTATCGTGACCAAGCTTGATGGAACCTCGAAGGGGGGAATCGTGGTCGCGGTGCAGGATGAGTATGATCTCCCAGTGCGTTACATCGGTGTTGGAGAGGCTGCGGCCGATCTCAAAGACTTTGATGGAGACGAATTTGTCGGAGCGCTCTTTGATGAGACGGAACTCTCAGAGCTTTCGTCTCCCAGTGCGCATGGCAAGCGGAGAAGGCGACGGCGGGAAGAGCAGCCTCAAGCGAGCGAGCCGGGCCTATAGGCGTTCCATACCATCCTCCTCTTTCGGGAAGGAACCGCATGAGAGGAAGTGCTCCATCAGCTGAAAAGGCTTTTTCTTCATGACGAGGCCGAGGTGGATACTGGGGACGGTGATCTGCTCTGTCACGAGAGGAGGAAGGGCCTCTTCGACTCGAACAATGCCGTCATTTGCACCGGAGAGAAGGGGGTTCCACGATCCTCCTATTATCCCAGAGCCGGCGATAACCCCGACCTCTGTTGCAGCGGGGAGGGAGAACGGACGTTTCTCGGCGAGTGTCTTGAGTGATGGTCCAAGAATAGAGTCAGCGAAGGGAAGGAAGCGAGCAACCCGTTCTGCTGCTTGGCAGGAGAGAAGCGGGGAGCCGGCATAGATCGCTCGCGGAACGATGGGGTGTTTCTTGAGGAGCGCATGCAACAGGACTCCTCCCATCGAAAAGCCGATGCCGTGGGTAGGGTGCTGAACGGGTGGCAGCTCTTTTAGCATCACCTCTAAGTGATTTCCGGCCTCAGTAAAGTGGATGGTGTGACAGGGATAATCGAAGAGGAGGGCATTCCAGCCAGCTCTTTGAAATCTCCACCCGAGAAGCGTCATCGTATGTGGGAATCGCTCCAGGCCGTGGATGAGGAGTACGGTGCGCGAAGACGGGCTTGGCCCGCGAGCGGGAAGAAAGGTAAGCTTGGGCGGGGCTTGATTCCACAGAGAAGGCATATTTGGTCGCTTTTTTCTGTTCCTGCACAAGAGACGCAAACAAGGTAAAGGTCTTACGTGAAGAAGGTATCTGACACGGTTCGGGGCATCGTAGAGGAGAGCACCTTTCTCCGCTTTGGTTTTCAGTACCACCTCCTCAACCTCACGCAACTTGCGAAGTTTATACAACCCCTCGTTGAAGCAAGGGTCAAGAAAGAGGTCTCTTCCAGTGCTATTGTGATGAGTCTCTCACGGCTTGGGAAGGAGTTTTCGAGTAAAGAGCTGGGAGCCGTTCGGTTTTTTCATATCCACAATATCATCATTCATACCCAGCTTCACGTTGTTACCCTCCTGAAGAATCCCGAAAATCACCGGGAGGTGCATCTTCTCTATCAGAAGGTGCAGAAAAAGGGAGGGTTAATCTCTGTCACCGAAGGGCTGACAGAGATTACGCTGACCTTCGAAGCGAAGTACGAAAAACTTGCGAAGGAGGTGCTCTCTGCGAAGCCGAAGCGGTGGGAGGAGGAGGTCGGCTCCTTAACGGTGAAGTTTGACGACCGCTATGGCGAAGAGCCAGGCTTTCTCTATGCGGTGCTTCGACAGATCGCCTTGCAATCCATTAACATCGTTGAGGTGTCTTCGACGGCGACAGAGTTTATCCTCTATCTCCAGGAGCGAGATATTCAGCTCGCTTTCGACACCCTCTACCGAACCTTTTCTGCTCGAGAACATCACGGACTTCTCCCCGTGTAGGGGAGTTGCGCACTGCATTGCGCAAAGTCTGCAGAGGCGAGTGTGCTGGATACTCACCTCGCCCCATGGGTTTCTTGTAGCACTTCTGCGAGATGCCCTGCGCGGGACCTACTAAAGCAAAGTTCTTCATCATAAATTCTCTTTTGTAGTCAGTGACTTATAGGTTTTGATCGTTTGGTTCCCACTGAGTTTTCTCGGAAGGAGAACATTGGCTCGGATATTGAAGAGGTGTCTCCTGCCGGTTGAGGCAGTGTCTGTAGTTGTTGTACCCGAGGGCTCCCCGATGAAACGTGTTTCCGTTTCCCAACTCCTCCTCGCAGTTGGGATCTTCGCTCTTCTTATTCCTGCTGTGACCTTTGCGAAGCCAAAGAAGGTGAAAGATGGTGAGTTGGTGCTCACCTCTGATGCCGGATACGAGTGCCTTCGTAACTCCAAGGGGAGAATTAAGAGCGGAAAAGTTCGTTCGAAGAAGAAGGGGAATTTCTTTCGCGCGTATCGTTTGAATAAAAAGCAGAAGAGAAAGTTTAAGCGATTAAACCGACAGATTCGAAAGCTGAACCGCAAGAAGAAGCTTTCGGCAAAACTCCAGGCAAAGTTGGAGCGCTTTGAGGGACAACGCGATCGAATGTCCCCGAAGTCAAGAAAAGAGGCGTGCGAGGCGCTGTTCTTTGCCTATGATAATCCATCTGGAGGTGGAGGAGGTTCTGGTGGAGATGGCGGAGGAGATCCCTCTCCTGTGCTCAACTTTGCGGCTTATACCGGTGAATTCGGAATCCGCGAGGCGCAGCGGCTGTACAGTCGGTTTGCCTATGGAGCTTCTCGTGCAGAGCTAGAGGCGGCAGTAAGCCGGGGCCTCGTGGCAACCGTTGATCTTTTGCTGACGTATCGAGCCGAGCCCGGGCTCGATGCGGAAGCGCTTGATATCCAATGCGATGAGTATCTCGCTCGTGAAGAGCTCTACTTTGATGATGATCCAGATGATGATAACGAGCGGTGTAACTCCATCAATCCGCTTGATTTCGATAATGAAGGGTTCATTCAATCGATGCTGTACAAGCGGAGGAAGACGCAGAACCCACTGCATTACCGACTTGTTGACTTCTTTCACGATGAGCGGATGGCAGCACAGTGTCAGAACCTCCAGAATAGTCAACGGCACTTTCAGACCCAACACTTCCGCTTTCTAGAAGGAATCGCCCGGAGTTTCGATTATGCTGACTACATTCGTCGGGTAAAAGACGATGCACTCGTTGCCTACGTAAATCTTGACCTCGGCGAGAACTCAGTCTTCAACCCGTTGCAGGCTCCAAACGAGAACTTCGCTCGAGAGTGGCTGGAGCTCGCGAGTACGAGTCCGAATTACAAGGGAGCGCCGGTCTATGACGCGGTGACGATTGCGAATCTCGCCCTGAGTCTCACTGGCCGAGGATATAATATGCAAGAGGTGCCGGTGGGCTTTGATGACCAAGGTCGGGAAGAATCGGTCACCCTGATGAATCCGGCGCTTGTTCCGAGTGCCTTTGTTCCGGGAACGAAGGTCTTGTTTCAGGGAAGTCCTTTCGAGCGGGCTGTGGTTGATGCTGATGACGCAGCGGATGCGATTCTGAGCCATCCGGCAACGTACTACCATTTTGCTGAAGAGCTGCTTCAGGAGTTCCTCCACCCCAATCCGGGCGAGGCGTCGATTGACCTGATCGCGGCAGATATTCAGGCGGCTAACGGAAATTTTCGAGGAGCCCTCCGGAAGATTATGTTGTCTCAAGAGTTCTTCAGCGAGGCGAACAAGCGCATGCTCGTGAAGTCTCCGATTGAACTCATGATCGGCTTTCTGCGCCAGACGGAGTATCCCTACAGCCACCGGAGGCTTGAGGATGATCTCGAAGATCTTGGGCATGACCTCTGTCGCCCGGGGAACCGAAATGCTGGTCAGATCTTTGGATGGGACAATCGAAAGCTAGCAAGTGAGGCCTTCGTCATCGAGCGCCGGAACGTCGTGGTAGAGATGGTAAATTACATGCACTACAACCTCCCAGACGAGTGGAACTACGACGTCTACGAGATATTCGTAGCCGACCTCGATCCAGGCCTTAATTCAGCAGAAGCTCTTGTCGATAGAACTGCTGAGCTTCTCGGCCTTGAGCTGAATGCCGCTCAGCGAGAGGCAGCAGCCTACTACCTGAATTACAACTGGGAGACCTGCAATGGGAATGAGCCGGATCTCCTCGGATGTGAAGAGGGTGAGAAGTTTGCAAAGCGAGAGGCGTTTGATGCCGCTCCTGATGCTCCTGAACACCTCATGGAGCGAAAGGTCCAAGGGCTTCTCGCACTTCTTGCAACGTCTGATGAGTATAACCTCCGGTAATTGGCAATAAGGGAATCGAACTATGAAACGGTCATCACTATCACGAAGAGATTTCTTAAAGTTCACTACCCTCGGAACGTGTGGTGCTGCTATCCACAACGTGCTGCAACCGGGCTTCGCGGTACAGGCTTTTGCCGAAGCCCATACGAGAGCAGCGATATCGGGAGCACACCTCTTTGTGATCAATCTGGCCGGTGGGTGTTCCTACAATATCGCACCGATCTATGCCGATGCCTGGAGAGATAGAAACCCCACCATCTCATACGGCCCGGGGAATTCGCTTCCGCTCTCGAACGGATCAGATCAGGGATTTCATCCCTCGTTGCCGTACTTTAAATCGCTGTACGATGACGGCGATCTCGCTCTTCTGAACCAGGTCGCGTTTTCGACGAATGCGAGCCGTTCTCACTCTATGGCTGCCCAGATGTGGATGACCGGGAGCATCGACCCAACAGGAAAGAACGGAGTACTCAACAACCTCGCCTGTCGTACCTCATCTAACGGACTTTTTGCCGGCGTTTCCTTTGCTGGTTCAGACCCGATCGTTGAGGGGTCATGTGCTGAGATGAGAAAGCTTGAGGGGTTAAATTCTCTCGAGGGAGAGCGTCTCCAGTATAGTGATGATGAGACCGCGTGGCTGAACATGCAGCGGAAAGAGCTCTTCGACAAGGGTTCGGCCCCAGATACCCAGGCACGTTCCTACGTAAGAGATGCAATCGGAAATATGGACCGCTCGGCAGCTCGCATTCAAGAGACCCTTGACGGATCGAACCTTCCGAATGTCGGTGTGAATCCACCAAATGGAGGATTTGGGAACGATGTTCGAGATGCGATGAAGGTCTTTCAATCGTCGAGTGTTCTCGGGACCAGAATCTACTATCTGGAGACAGGAGGTTTTGATACCCACAGCAATGAGCGGAACAATCTTCCGAACCGGTTGAGTCCTCTTAATCAGGGGGTTCAGTATATTGCAGAGGTCTCGAAGGCGCTTGGATTGTGGGATCGAGTTATTATCCTCGTTTTCTCGGAGTTTGCTCGCACGTTTGAAAATGGCTCAAACGGCACCGACCACGGTGAGGTGGCACCTTGCTTTCTTATGGGAGGGCGAGTGCGAGGGCGTCAGGTAAATGCAGCTCCGACGAGTAGTAAGATTCTCAGCGCCCGGAGTTTCCTGCGGGGCCCGGAGATCGATACCCGCTCGGTTTGGTATAACATCATCTCGAACGGCATGGGACTGACTCCATCCGGAGTGCTTGATGCTGCAGGATATTCAACAGCCGATCTCCGATTATTCACTTAATTGAGACAAAGTATGAGAACTGTTTCTTCACGGCATATTTCTCTTCGAGAAGGGATGGGGATTCTCCTCCTCCTTACTCTTGTGTGCCTGGTTTCCTCACCGGCATATGGAAGAACGAGAATATCTCCGGACGAAACAACCGAGATCGCGGTAGAAATAGGACGAAAGGTCATCTCTGCGCAGTGTTTTGAAGAAGAGGCTGGAACAGTAAGAGAGCGAAAACGGGGTTTTGTATTTCTTTCGTTTCGGAAGAGCTTTCGAAAGCAGACCAAACTATTTCGGAGGACCGGATCTTCTCGGGCGAAGAAGAAGAGAAACCGTTTCCGCCGGCTGATGCGTGCCGGAAATGCTGCTTGTGCAGCTCTTCAAGACGACTCTGGTCAGGACAACGGTGGTGGCGAGAACAACACGCCGACTCCAACCCCTACCCCGGAACCGGCACCTACCGGATATTTTACTGATAATGGTGATGTCACGGATCTTGGAAAGAGCGTTTTTGAGATACCACAATCGATCGCAGCAAATGCGATGGCGGGAGAAATTGTGTACAACCGAAACTGCACGGGGTGTCATGAGAAGCGTTCCCGACCAACTATGCCCCTCCTGAGATTGGTGATATCTCAAGCTCCCATGTACTACGATGAACAAGTACTTCCAGATCAAGATATCGCGGACCTCACTGCGTATCTCAATGTATTTCGTACTCCGTAACATCCCTATAAAACACCTTTTCGCTCCTCCGGACCTCACCCTATACTGTCGCCTCAGGAGTGCAGGAGGAGCTTAAGGAGAGCGGTCCTCGTGCCGACTCTGATGAGTACAGATGATCTGCCGTGAGGGAAGCTATGTACGGAATGATAAACCGGGTGATTCAAGACTATTTCATGCGTGAGCTCGATGAAGATGGGTGGAACGAGATCCGTTCACGAGTCCCGGGCGCGGAGAGTGAGTTTGTCACCTTCGAACAGTATCCAGATGAGATGTCAGTAGCTCTGATCGTTGCCGGTGCAGATGTTTCTCAACGCGAATTGGGTGCTGTTCTCGAAGGAGTAGGGGAATACTTTATTGAGTATGCTGCTGCTGCTGGATACGAATCTTTTCTCACAGCACTCGGGACAGATGTGCCGAAGATTCTCTCTGGTTTAGATAACATGCACACAAGACTTGGAATGAGTTTTACTCAGATTCAAGCTCCGAGTTTTTGGTGTACAGACGTTGAAGACGGCTCTCTCACGCTCCATTACCGGTCAGAAAGAGATGGATTGGAGCCACTCGTGGTTGGGATTCTCCGAGGAGTTGGAAAACGAATCTCAAAAAAGATCGTTGCGGAGAAAGTGGAGGATTCGACCATAGATCATTCCATTTTTCACGTTACCTTTTCAGATGAGAACCGCGCGTGAAGGGTATTCTGTTTCAGCACGGACTTTCACCAAAGCTTCTTGCTCAGGTCTGTCCCTTTCACCTGATACTCGACCGAGATTTTCAGATCATCCAGTATGGCCCTTCTCTGAAGCGGCTTATCCCCGAGCTCATCCGGGGCAATGATTTTTTTGACCACTTCTCCGTTATTCGTCCGAGTGGATTTACGAGCTTTGCTGAGCTGAGGCAGCTGAGTGAGAATAATATCATTGTTATCGAGATCACGGGAAGGAAGCTCCCGCTTCGCGGCGAGTTTCTCATTACCGAAGACCGAGAACACGCGATTTTTTTTGGGAGCATATGGCTTCAAGAGGACTCTTCTCAGGAACTTGCGCAGCTTCCCCTCGATCTCTTTGCCCTTCATGATTCAACTGCTGACTACCATATGTTGATTCAAACGAAGAAGTTGGTGTTTGCGGATCTTCAAAGGTTGAATGAGCAGTTAAAGAGTAAGGTTAAGGAGCTTGAAGATGCCCGTATCGGAGCGTTGAATGCCGAGAAAGAGAAGGCGAGGGCAATGGCCACGGCCGAAGCGAAGGCGATCTTTCTGGCAAATATGAGCCACGAGATACGAACTCCCATGAATGGCATCTTGGGATTTTCGCAGCTTGCATTGGAGACGGTTCTCGACGAAGACCAGCGTTCCTATCTTGAGATGATTGAATCATCGGGGAGTGCTCTCCTGAGAATCATTAACGATATCCTCGATCTCTCGAAGCTTGAAGCCGGAAAACTTGAGATCGTCAAGCGAAAGCAGGAGATTCGAAAGCTGCTGGAGAACACCTTCGCCCTTTTCCGGGGGAAGGCAGAGAGCCTTGATATTGAGCTCTTTCTTGAGGTTGCGGAAGATATCCCCCGCTATCTCTGGCTTGATGATGTCCGTTTAGGGCAGATCCTCGTGAATCTCGTTAATAATGCCTTGAAGTTTACTCCTGCTGGAGGTCGGGTATCTGTTCACGCCAGCAAGCAGAAGATGCGCGGGAAATCCCTTCAACTCCACTTTGATGTCACTGATACGGGGCCTGGTATCGGACTTGAACATCAGGCTCGAATTTTTGAAGCCTTTACCCAAGAAAGTGCTGAGACTGCCTACAACCACGGAGGAACCGGGCTTGGCCTCAGTATCTGCCGGAGTCTGTGTGACATCATGGATGGAGAGATCTCGCTGCAAAGTACACCTGGCTCAGGATGTACCTTCCATTTCTTTATCGAGACAGAAGAGTTGCTGGAGTCTGAAGAAGGAGAGGGGGTAAATAGGGAACGTAAAGATGGTGCCGACGGGAAAGACTTGGCAGCAAGTTCCCAAGAGCGTGCACTTTCCGGATTTCGGGTGCTCTTGGCAGAAGATAATCTTATCAATACAAAGCTGATTACTCGCATCCTTGAGAAAGAGGGGATTGAAGTTTTGGCAGCAACCAATGGAGTTGAAGCGCTTGAAATCTTTGAGAAAACTCCGCAGGAGGTAGATCTTATTCTCATGGATTGCCAGATGCCTCAGATGGATGGCTTTGAGGCAACAGCAAAGATTCGACAGCTTGAGATTCCTGAAGCTTCATCGGTGAATATTATCGCGCTCACAGCGCATGCTCTTGAAGGACACCGTGAGAAGTGTCTTGAGGCTGGAATGAATGAGTACCTCACGAAGCCGATTGAGCGAGAGAAACTCATAGAGATTCTCTCCCGATTCCATAGTGAGGCAACCCCTTAGCCGCACTTTCGGCGGAGGACTTTTCTTCGACGTCCTCGACGAGTACGTGAGCAATAGTGATAGCGGAAAATTTCGGCTCGTCTGCGGAGTGTCTCTGAAAAGCCCTCCGCCGAAAGTGCTCGACAAATCATCTTATGCTTTT
>JALEGQ010000063.1 GCA_022763385.1 bacterium | reverse complement strand
GTTTCAGTAGCTCTGTTTCAGTAGCTCTGTTTCAGTAGCTCTGTTTCAGTAGCAGTGCGTTGACCGCAATTCCGACGCGCTGACATCCATGCTCTTCCTCCCCAGTTTCCCCGCTGGAGAGCCATTAAAACCTGTGGAAAACCCATCTAAATGTCCAGATATACTATGCTTTTCCCGCTAATTCCTGTGGAAAACATGTCGGGAGGTGTGGTGAGGAGATCTCGTTTTCCCCAGATCTCTGATTTTTCTCCCGCTCATCCAGAGCTGTTCACAAAACTCTTCAGAAGTTATCCGCAGCAAAAAGAAGAAAACCAAAAGTATTCTTGACAGGTTACCTTAGTCATCAACATATCCACAGCACTATTACTACTACTACTTATTAATAAATATACTCTTGTTCATAACAGTACACGAAAAAGAACCGTAGAAATTTTGTAACCATTCAGCGAATATAGAGTAGGAGGCGATAATTACACTACTTCGGGGTATTTTGACCGATAGAAGAAGATCTCCTTTCTTGTCATCCCCTGATCGGGGATGTCGTTTTTCTGAATGGTTACTTGTCTTCACCCCCAAAGAGCCCCCTGAGGGGGCTTTCCCTCGTCATTCGTCGACTTTGCCACTAGAAACGGTTCAAATGACGCTGAATAGTTACGAAATTTTTTTCGGTACCGAGAGAAAAGAATCACATTCCAAGTGTTTTTTCGGATGTTTTGTGCAAAGTTTCTGTACAGTGTGGTGAAGAAAGAAAAGCTATGGAACTACAGATAAAACAAGTTGATCTCTCGAAGGCGTTGTCTTTTATCCAGAGCATTGTTGAGAGAAAGACTACCATGCCGATCCTCGCTAATGTTCTTCTTCGTGCAGAGGAGGGAGGTACCCTCACTTTGTCTGCTACAGATTTAGAAACGACCGCTGTTGTTGAAGTCCCCGCAAATATCTCTCGTTCCGGAACAACAACCATTAGCGCGAAGGTTTTCCACGAAGTGGTTCGAGAACTTCCCGACCGCGATGTAAAGATTCACCTGACCGAAGGTGAGCGACTCCAAGTTTCTTCAGGACGATCGAAATTTTCGATCGTTGGTGTGCATGCAGAGGAGTTCCCAAGCCTTCCCGGTATCAGCATCATTCCGACCTGTGAAATGCAGGGACAACAGTTGCTCGAGATGATCCACAAGACGGTGTACGCCGTCTCAAGTGATGAAACCCGCTTTAACCTCAACGGGGTGTGTTTTGAGCTTGCCGGTGATGCTGCTAAGGGCGGATCGAATGCGCTCCTTCGTCTGGTGGCTACTGATGGACATCGGCTCTCGCTGATACAACGAGCGGTTGAGGGGCTTGATTTTGAAGGGGGACCGATTGTTCCGACGAAGGGGCTACTCGAGGTTCGGAAGCTCCTCGACGATATCGCTGATCGTCACGTGGGGGTTGCCCTCTCTGATGGGTTCTTCGTCGTGGATACGGGGAAGGCGAAGGTCTCAATGAGGCTTATCGATGGAGAGTTCCCTGATTACCACCAGGTTCTCCCGAAAGAGGAAGGCATTGCTATCTCTCTTCCGGGAAAAGCCTTTGCAGATGCCCTGAAGAGAGCCATGTTGATGGTGACCGATAAGGGGAAGTGCATAAAGCTCGACTTTTCAACGGGCCGGCTGCGTTTTTCGAGTTCTTCGCCTGAGCTTGGGGAATCTCACGAGGAGCTTGAGATCGAGTATCGAGGAGAGCCGTTGAGTATCGGATTTAATGCTCGGTATCTCTTGGATTTTACTGGTTCCCTCCCGGAGGAGGCGAACTTTGTGATGGTGGTGAGTGGTGAGCTTGGTCCGGCTAAGCTTCATGAAGAGAGTGATGATTCCTACTTCGGGATCGTGATGCCGATGAGGCTCGGGTAGGTGTTGCTCTCGTAACCAGTTGGCGTAAGATCTTTGGTCGCCTGTGTATCTGAAGACCCTCAAGACCTACTCCTTTCGAAATCTCAGCGATACGGAGATTGATTTTCACCCTTCGGTGAATCTCATCTCTGGGGAGAACGGTGAGGGAAAGAGCAATCTGCTGGAAGCGATTCACGTTCTGAGTGCCACTAAGACGTTTCGCTCGGTCCAGCAACGGGACCTCGCTCGGTGGGAGACCGGTGAGTTTTCGGTATTTGGAACGGTTGCCCTTGAGGATAAAGATATCTCTGATGTGAACCTTGGGGTGAGTTATGAGGGACGCACGAAGCGGGTCTTTCGGGATGGTGAGCCAACCCGAAAGGTGGCTCAGTACCTAAAAAACTTTCCCACCGTCGCTTTTGCCCCTCGAGATGTCGATCTCGTCTATGGCTCACCCTCTGGAAGACGAAAGCTTCTCGACAGGTGTTGTTCTCTTATCTTTCCCGGCTATCTGGAGGCGCTCTCGGCGTACCAAAAGGTTGTTCGGAGTAAGAATGCGCTCTTGAGAGATCGGATCTCAGATTCCCACCAGTTGGCATCCTTAGATCACCTCATCGGTGAACAGGCAGTTCTCTTGACTCATGCCCGCGAAGAGCTTCGAAATCTTCTGGTTCCCCTGCTTCAGGAGTTCTACAGCTCCTTTGCTCGTGACGATGGGGAGGTGGAGCTCCACCTGGATGAGTCGTTTCTCCGTCAGGGAGCCAATGGACGCACCGAAGAGGAGTATCGTGCAGTCCTTGAGCAGCTTCTTCCCCGAGAGCTCGACAGGCGAGGGGTGCTCGTCGGGCCTCATCTTGATGATCTCAGCATCACCTTAGGGGGAAGAGAAGCCAAACTTTTTGCTTCTCAGGGGCAGGCACGGAGCATTGTACTCTCTCTCCTGCTCGGGATTGTTCGAGTTATCGAGGAGAAGCTTGGGGTTCTGCCCGCGCTTTTGTTGGATGACTTTTCCTCAGAACTCGACCAGGGGAGAATGACCCGCTTTTTTCAACTTCTTCACCGGAATACCCACCAGGTATTCATCACCGGAACAGATCTCTCTCACGGTGATTTTCACGGTGCGGAGTGCGTCCATTTTGCCGTTCAGAACGGTTCTGTACGCCGACGAGAGAGGGGATAAATTTCATCCATTTCCTTTACCGGGAGGTGTTATCCCACCTATACTAAAGGCTCTTTTCCCAACAACACCTGGGTGTGGAGATCTATGGAAGGCTCAGCAGCTGAAGACAAGCAGCAAGACGACAAGACATCATCAGAAGCCGCAGTAGCAGAGGCAGCGGTAGCCGGGACAGATCTCACGTACGGTTCAGAACAGATCAAAGTTCTCGAAGGTCTTGAAGCGGTTCAGAAGCGACCAGGGATGTACATCGGGGATACCTTTGAACGGGGATATCACCACCTCGTATTCGAAGTGCTTGATAACTCCGTTGATGAAGCGCTCGCGGGATATTGCACTGACATCACCTTGACGATTCACATCGATGGTTCGATTTCGGTGAGTGATAACGGCCGGGGAATTCCGACTGAGATGCACCCGACCGAGGGAGTCAGTGGCGTTGAAGTCGTGATGACCAAGCTCCACGCCGGCGGAAAGTTTGAGAAAGATGCCTACAAGGTTTCCGGTGGATTGCACGGGGTTGGGGTGTCAGTGGTCAATGCACTCTCCGAATGGCTCAAGGTGAGTGTCCATCAGGGCGGAAAGATCCATGCGATGGAGTTCCGTCGTGGTATTCCGCAAAATCCGCTTGAGGTTGTTGGCGATACGGATATTACGGGCACCTTTGTTACCTTCTATCCCGATCATGAGATCTTCTCAGAGGTAAGCGAGTTCCAAACGGATACCCTCGTTCACCGGGTACGGGAGCTTGCTTACCTCAATGCTGGACTCAAATTCACGGTGCTCGATGAGCGCGAAGGCAAGGAAGAGATTTTCCACTTTGAGGGAGGCATTCGAAGCTTTGTTGAGCACGTAAATACGAGCAAACAGCCGCTCTTTGAAAAACCGATCTTTATCCGGGGCGAATTAGATGCCATCCAGGTCGAACTCGCGCTTCAGTATAACCAGGGCTACCAAGAAAATATCTTTACCTACGCCAATAACATCAATACGACAGAGGGGGGGACGCACCTCGCCGGATTTAAGGCAGCACTCACCCGGTGCATCAACTCTTATGCCACAAAGAACGATCTCCTTAAGAACGCGAAGGAAGAATCCATTACCGGCGACGATACACGGGAAGGGATCACGGCGATCATTAGTGTGAAATTGCCAGAGCCGCAATTTGAGGGACAGACAAAAACGAAGCTCGGGAACAGCGAGATTAAGGGGTTTGTCGAGCAGATTGTTGGTGAACATCTCGCAAATGAGCTCGAGCAACAACCGGCGCTCGGAAAGGTCATCGTCAATAAGGCCCTTGAAGCGGCACGGGCGCGAGCAGCAGCAAAAAAAGCACGCGAGCTTGTTCGGCGGAAAGGAGCACTTGATTCTGCGGCCTTACCGGGAAAGCTCGCTGATTGTCAGAACGAAAACCCTGAAGAGGCAGAGCTCTTTATCGTAGAGGGAGACTCAGCGGGTGGCTCGGCCAAACAGGCTCGAGAGAAGGCGAATCAGGCGGTGCTGCCCCTCAAGGGAAAAATCTTGAATGTTGAGAAGGCTCGCTTTGACAAGATGCTCTCGTTTGAAGAGATCCGCACCCTGATTACGGCGCTCGGTACCGGTATCGGTTCTGATAGCTTTGATGTCTCGAAGTTGCGGTACCACAAGATCGTGATCATGACGGATGCCGATGTTGATGGAAGTCATATCAGAACCCTTCTGCTTACCTTCTTCTATCGTCAGATGAATGAGCTTATCGCCCGTGGACATCTCTATATCGCTCAGCCGCCGTTGTATCGGGTGAAGAAGGGGCGAAGTGAGAAGTACATCAAGAGCGAAGGAGATATGGCAGAGCTCGTCGTCGGAAACGGGGTTTCGCAGTGTTCTCTTATGTCTTCTGATGGCATGAAGAGTGATGAGTCACAGCTGAAGCACCACGCCATCAATCTCGGGCGGATAGAGCCGATCTTGCTGGAGTACCGACAAGAACGAAACGATGCTCTCCTCCTGATGGCGTGTGCGCAGAAGTTGTTGAGTGATGAGTATGTGAATGGAACACCAAACCGAGACGTTCTCTTTACCTCAAAAGAGCACCTGAACCGTTTCGGTGAAGAGCTCGTACAGGATTTTCCTGATGCGGCAACCGCTCAACTCACCTTTTCTGTTGGAAGTGCGCCCCGTGTCCAAGATGAGAGCGCCGGTAATGAAGAGGGAAGTGCTGAGGAGAAGGGTGCCGAGAGATTTCAGCTCGTGTTCTTAAGTCGGGTAAAAGGAGTGTTAAAGCGTACGGTGGTGAATGAGAGTGTTGTTCACCAACCTCGTTTTCAACGGCTCCAACGGATCTTGGAAGAAGCAGAAAAACTTGGCCAGGCACCGTTTACCCTCATGGAGAAAGAGGAAGAGGTGGGAAGCTACTCCACCTTGCTCGAGCTGGTGGATGCGATAGAGACCCGGGGTGGGAAGGGGCTTACGATCTCCCGCTTTAAGGGGCTCGGTGAGATGAATCCAGAACAGCTCTGGGAGACCACCATGGATCCGAGCACTCGGACCCTATTACGGGTTGATATCGAGGACGCCCTGAACGCCGATGAGATCTTTACCGTGCTAATGGGAGACCAGGTAGAGCCCCGGCGAAACTTTATCGAAGAGAACGCTTTGAAGACAAAAAACCTTGATATTTAGAGGGTTTAGAACCCGCGCTTCCATGGAAAGGGGAAATAGAGTAATCTCTCTTCTTTCCTTTTTCGGAGTTCCTATCGTTATGGGCTCGGGTGAGAGAAAAAGTTTTTAGCTGAGGGATGATATGGCTTCACTTGCAAAAAGAACAAAGGCAAAGCGCGGCATGCGTGATGCGAAGATCGCAAAACGACGACAGAAGAAGACCCGTGTACGGGAGCGAAAGCTTCAAGAAGCTGGAGCAATTCTTCTGTAACCGTGAGCACTCACGTCTTTGCCGGATCGTTGCCCACCGTATAGCCCATCGTGTTGTCCACCGTTTTGCCCACTGTGTGGACTCATAAGGGTGAACTCATAAGATCCTCACGATACACCCGGAGCAGTTCCGCGACGCTCCACGCTTGGGCGGGACATCCCCGTGGTAGGTGAGGAGCAGTTCCATCGTATATCTCTGAAAGTGTTCCGATTCCTCCGTGGAGGAGTCCCTCAAGAGCGCGGAAAAAGAGGGTTCTCGCCTCTTTCCTCTCAATCTCTTTCCCTTTGGCACCAAAGCGAACCTTTGCGGTCAGATACGGACCGAGCAACCAGGGCCACACCGTTCCCTTGTGGTAGGCTCGATCACGTTGCTCTGGTCCACCCTCGTACCGCGGAACGAAGGCTGGATCTCGGGGTGAGAGGGTACGCAAGCCATACGGAG
>JALEGQ010000062.1 GCA_022763385.1 bacterium | reverse complement strand
TCTAAGCCTCATAACCTGCTTCAGGGGAGGCCTCTCCTCCCTCCGACCGCTCGCTTCCCACTACGAGACGATTCCCCCTGCCCTGAATTCTCCTCACACTCCCTTACGGCTCCCTTCATCCTCAAAGATCACCGATAACTGAGGGCAACTCCCCCCTTTCACCTCCCTCTCCTCTCTACACCCCCCTCTCCTCATTCAATGGTGCGTGGCACCTAGCCGATGGGGGGTGCCACGCACCTAGCCGATGAGCCAGGTGAGGGTGTGGCCTTTTCGGGCGAGGGTTTTGGTTTGAGTCAGGAGGTCGGCTTCTCTGCTCGGATTGCAACCGAGGGCAAGGAGGGCTTTTTCAGAGAGGGTACTCTGCTCTTCGCTTCGAAGAGCTTCGATAAGGTGCAGGGCCGAGAACCACTGCGGTTGTTCTCCCTTGAGACTCTCCGGTTCTGTATTCGAGCGAAGCGCGTAGGTGGTAAATCCGAAGGCGGCATCGCGATTTACTCCCATCGCTGAGAGGAGGAGAGCACTGACTTGGAGCGGATAGCATTCATAGGCGCGATATCCAGACTGCTGCAGACTCTCTCCACTGGCGAGTAACTCTAAGGCTTCCGTTGCTTCTTCAGATTCTCCACTTGCAATAAGGACGGCAAAACCTATTCTACTCGTAAAGCCAGTAAGCATCGCTCGTCCACAATCGAAATGCTTCGCCTGTTTCCCAATTTCATAGGCAAGCTGAGCACGAAGAAGCGCTTCGTCAAGAACAGGCTTCCATATTCGCTCGTTCTCATGAGTTGCAAGTCTTCTACACACCGCATGAATTACACTGACTGCCGCAATGACGTCCGGAGATACCACCTGAATTGCCTTCCGAACCGATGTGACTTTCTCTCCTGTTCCGATAATGGGATCGCTCGCAAGTCCAAAGAGCAGCCGCCGAAGACCATAGACAAGCCCCTCCGATACATCACCAGTAGATCCGGACCGGCCAAGGACGTAATTCGAAATTCGCCACATGAACCACGGTACCGGTCGGAACTCTTTTACAATACTCGCGGCCCGTCCCCAGCCCTCAACAAAGTCTGGGCCATGAGCTCCTCCCTGAAACTGAAGGACAGCTTGCTTTGTTTCAGCCAATGTCTGCTGAAGATGGTTGTCGAAATTCCCTTTGCCAACAGATGACGACCGGTGACCACTCGAGGGTTCTCCTTCAGAGGGAGAGACCTCTTGCCCCACGTCATCCTCATCGACGAGGAGTGAATCAATTTCAGCTCGATGATCTTCGTCGTTCGTCATACCGCGCGCTCTTCACTCCCCTTCACCCGATCCCGAATAGTCTCGAAGCCCATACCCTCTGCCCGCATATAAAACGCCGTCTCGAAAGAAGGTCTCTCTACCCCTTTTGCCATAGCTTCTGTAGGATGCTTCTGCTAGGTGTGTTACAAGGAAAAAGCTAATTTTTTCCCGACCATAGGTCGTTTTTCGGCATCATATTGAAAAGTGCTCTTCGAGGGAAGGGGTTGTCGCTACGTGACGATAACGACCGAGAACAGCCGCACGAGAGACAATGGATATTCGGGGAGACCGCTCTCCGAAGAGGACAGAGATTATGAGCAATAACAAATCGTGTTTGACGAAGGCGGATCTCGCAGAGGCCATTTTTAATCTTCTTCCCGTAGATAAACAGAAAGCCGCCCAGGTCGTAGAGGACTACATTGAGCTCATCAAAGAAGCGCTCGAGAAGGAAAACAAGGTCATGCTCTCTGGTTTCGGCTCCTACGAAGTAAAGTACAAGCCTCCCCGACGGGGAAGAAATCCGCAAACAGGAGAATCCATCATTCTCCGTGCTCGACGGGTGGTCAAGTTCAAGCCGAGCCAATTGCTCCGCAAAGCAATTAATGGACAGGCTATCGATGAGGCGAACGACCTCGACTGATCTGTGATCGAGTTGCGCTTCAAGTAATGTCCCTTACAATGAAGGGATGTCTTCGCGAAACGCTCTCTTACTCGGCAGCATAGCTCTGCTCTCTGCTGCGACAATCTTTATGATATTGGAAGCTCCACCTCGCGCTCAAAGGGGGATCGAAGAGCTCGACGTAAAGGAGAATTCAAAGCCGAAACATACGAGCAATGCCGCGCGTTCTCCGGCGTCACCTTCGCCAAAAACTCCCACGGAAATCAATGGCGATGTACAGAACAAGCCTCGGCTCAAGCTTGGACTCGATCAGAAGTCTCTTAACGAAGAGGTTATTGATTCTGCATCGCCTCCCCTCTTTGAATCAGAGGCGAACACTCTTCGAAATCCTCCATCCAGCTCTGCTCAGAGCCTTCCGCCGGTACGAGTTGAGATTACCGAAGACAATGTTCCTATCATCGGCTACCAGTTCGAACAAAAGTCACGGGGGGCACAACAAGCCGATATCAGAGACTCATTCGATGGAATTTCTATTGAAGATCTTGAGGGACAATAACGGTCAATGAATATCATTTCGACGGTTGGCATTCTGCCGCTCGATGTGAGCTCGTACTGCTTCGATGTTCTCAAGCACTGGCTCCCCGGTATCCTGACTGTCACGAACAACGGCTTCTCGGAGTGCGCGTGAATCAACGATACCAAGCCGCTGATCACTCGGAACGTAGGACTCTGTGCAGGCAGAGCAGGTCACGACGACAACAATTCCGTCGAAGGTAACCCGAGTTTCTTCTGTGCTTACTTCTTCCTCGTCTCGACTTCGATACCCACAATGCGGGCAGCAAAGAGAGGTGAGAAATGTCTCCGCGAGACCACGTAAGCGAAATTTTAGAGCCATAATATCATTCAGCACGAAAGCTTTTAGAGAGAGAGACGCACCTTCCGCCATCGGAGTATTCAACAGAGCTCATTACGAGATTCATCAACTTGATTCCTCGACCGTGAACCTGCACTACTTCATCTCCTTCTAGGCTCTCCCCTCCCTTCATATATGAATCATATGAGAAGCCCGAGCCTTGATCTCTAATCTCTATTCTGAGGATGTTGTCGGCAAGTTGAAGTGAAATCTCAAGCTGCCTTTTGGCATAATGCGGATCCTTTAGTCTTTGCTCCTTTATCTTTGAGTACTTATCCCTTCCCTGCTCATCAATCTCCTCACGCCACGAGGAGCGAAGCTCAAGATTTCCGTGTTCGTGAGCATTAAAGAGGGCCTCCTGAAAGGCGAGCTCTATCTGAAGGACAAGGGTACTCATCTCAGGAAGTTGCCTCCGGAGATGAACAAAGATCTCTGGGGTGAGCGGCGCAGCATCCAGCTCTGCCGAGGTCACCTCATACTGCTCGGAGAAATCATCCAGCTCGCCGTGACAACACTCCTCGGCACTACAATCACTGAGCAGGGTTTGTTCTCGAACGAATGAGAGAAGAAGTGTCTCTAACCGAGCCGCATCACTTTCAATGATGTGAACTGCTCTCCCTTCCAGATCTTTCCGCTCATTCTCGCCGTACTCTTCACTTCCGAAGAGCACAATGGGGACCTCAGAGGAGATCTCCCTGACGAGCTCGATAAGCTCAGAGGCTGGCCGATCAAACGGTGCGGGATGCAGCACAATCGCGGTACAAGACTCCTTTACGAGCCGAGTACGAAGCTCTTCAGAGTCTTGGACATACTGCATCCCAAAAGCGAGATTGTTCAGCGGTACGTGGTGCTCCCTTTCACCGGGAACAAAGAGCACGTGTGATTGATGAGCATCCTCCGGGGAGCCCTGTGGACGAGTCATGGATCAGCCCTTGCCGAGCGAGGCCCTTCCTACCCTTCATCAACGGGAAGGAGCTTGTCAAGCATAAGGAGCTCGAAGGTTTCTTTTACAAAGCCATCCAGCGGCTTCACCATGAGCACTCCGCTTTCGGCCTTCAGACGTTTGTAACACATGAGAACCTTTCCGATCCCGTAGCTATTAATGATCTGTACGTCGCTGAGATCAAGGACAACCGTTCGCTTTCCCTGATCGAAGAGCTGGTTGAATGATTTTCGAAGGGCCTCCCCAGATTGCTCAGAATCGAGGTCTGTGGTCACCTTCACTACTCCTTTATCTCCGACTATCTCCGTTGGAAACTCTTCCATCTGCTCCCTCTCCCAAAAAATAAAGTGGCGTGAGTTTTCTGCTCACGGAGAGGTAATTCGACCGGCGAGAGAAATACCTTGAGTCTTCGAAGAATATTCTCCCAAAGCGTAAATCTGCCCCGACAAGAAAATACCCCCTCAACTCTCGCCACTGGCACGCCGATACCCTTTAAAGGATTGGCTTTACAGCCTATTTTGTTTAGCCTCTACCTGTCGAAGCGGACACCTCGTAGAACAGAACAGCTCTTTATCGCGGATAGCATATGGAATCCCCTCCAAGTGAATTTGAAGGCCGTTTATCTTCTGGAAAAGATTGGCGCGAGATCGTCGCATGGGTGGGAGACCTTCCTCCGATGCCTCAGGTTGCAGCCCAGGCGATCAGTATGGTTGAAGATCCCGAGACTACGGCGCAGAAGCTCACGGATCTCCTCTCGAAAGATGCTGCATTGGCAGCTCGAGTGCTAAAGATCGCCAACTCAGCCATGTTCTCTCGCCAACGGGAGATCAAGACACTTAACCAGGCGGTTATGGTGATTGGCTTCAAGGCGCTCAAGGGGATCATCGTTGCGGCGACCCTCCGGCAGCTCAATAAGCGATTTGGAAATACCGAAAAGATGGTGTGGGAGAACTCCATGGCTACGGCGATGTGCGCCACCCTCATCGCCCGTAAATTAAAGAAGAGATACGTCGATGAAATATTTCTTCTTGGCCTTCTGCACTCTCTTGGTCAGATCGTTTTCCTCTCCCAGACTGACACCTCCAAAGACTACAAACTTGTTCTGAACAAGATTCAGGAGACGGGGTGTGACTATGCTACTGCGGAGCAAGAGATCTTTGGCTTCGCACATCCACTCATTGGGGCTTTGGTAGCAAAGAAGTGGAACTTCTCTCCTGAAACCTGTCAGGTGATCCTCCACTACCGCGATCCGATTGAAGGTGCGGCTCCAACTGAGGAGCAAGAAGAAAAAATTGCCATTGTCCGACTCTCTGATGCCATAGCACACCGCGCTGAGATCGGTTCTCCTGAGGGATACACTCCTCAAGACGAGGATATCGAACACTGCTTAAAGTATCTGAAGTTTTCGGAAACCACGGGAACGGATTCAGCAGAGGTGGTCGAGACGCTCATCGCAGAGACCCGCGAACAGTTCGATAACGAGGGTGGTATCTACAGCTAGTGCTGCGACCAAAAAGTTCTTTCACCTGCGCAGCACGTCGCTGCGTGCAGGGCGAAGCCCGAAAACGCCTCCCAGGGGGATCAAAACGCTAGT
>JALEGQ010000061.1 GCA_022763385.1 bacterium | reverse complement strand
ATGAGAGACGCCAAAATGCTCCAAATAGTAGAAGGCGCCAACGAAATCCAACTCGGCATCATCGCCCGAGAGCTCCTCCGAAGGTGACAACAATCCCTCCCCCTGGGACGAATTGGTCTCTCCCAAAATACTTGAGAGGCCAACACAGATCCCCCCTCATCACCACCAGCAAAAAGCTGGGGGCTTGCCGTTTCTTTTCCGTGAGGACACCGCTATTCTAGCGGCTATGCAGGAACGGATAGCAGAGATACAGAGGTCGTTGGGAGAGGCGCTACAGGCGGCTCCCTCCAAGGAGGAGCTTCTCTCCCTAAAACAGAAGCTTGTGGGAAAGAAGGGAGAGCTCCCTGCCCTCCTCGGAGAGCTGAAGTCGTTAGCGGACGAAGAGCGTAAAGCGCTCGGCGGCAAGTTGCAAAGTCTTCGAAAGGAGATCGAGCAGAGCATCGCTCACGCTCTTTCAGAGCTCGAGCGGGCGGCGATGGACGAAAAACTTCAGAAGAGCTGGGATGACCCCTCTCGCAGGGGTTCGCTCTTTGCTCGGGGGCTTACCGATGCAGGGCTCCATCCGATTACGGAGATTCTCCAGGAGCTCGAAGAGATCTTCTCGCGGATGGGCTTTGAGATCCTCGATGGACCCCACATCGAAGATAATCACCACAACTTCGAAGCACTCAATATTCCCGAAGACCATCCCGCTCGGGATCTGCAAGACACCTTTTGGTTTGAAGATAACACCCACCTCCTCCGGACCCATACGAGTTGCATCCAGATCCGTGGTATGAAGGACCGTCAACCGCCCGTCCGCTTCATCGGCCCGGGACAGGTCTTTCGGTGTGAGCGCACCGACCAGTGGCACGACTTCTCGTTCTTCCAACTAGAAGGGCTTTTTATCGATCGGAACGTCTCCGTCGCAAACCTCCTCTACTTTGCTCAAACGCTCTTTGAAGAGATCTTTCAGTCTCAGGTCGAGATCAGAACTCGGCCGAGCTACTTTCCCTTTGTCGAACCCGGACTTGAGATCGATATGCGTCGAGATGGAGGCAAGTGGGTCGAGATGCTCGGCTGCGGCATGATTCATCCAAAGGTCATGGAGCAGATCGGCGTTGATCCCACCGAATATAGCGGCTTTGCCTTTGGGCTCGGTGTAGACCGGCTGCTCCTGATGAGACACGCCATCGAGGATATCCGCCACCTCCGCTCTGGCGATCTCCGTTTTGTTCGACAGTTCTCCCGTTATCGCTCAGGAGGAATCCCGTGTTAGTTTCAACCAATTGGCTCAATGACTTTCTCACCTCGCCACTGCTTCCAGAAGAGCGAGCTGAAATCGGCGAGAAGCTCACCCTTCACACCGCCGAAGTGGATGGCGTACAGGAAGAAGGGGCGCACCTCGCAAACATTACGGTAGCCCAACTTACCGAGATCGAACCCCACCCGGAGGCCGACAAGCTTCGGCTCGCCACCGTCAAGATCGGAGAGGGCGCTTCACAACGGGTGGTGTGTGGCGCACCAAATCTTCAGGTTGGGATGAAGGTCGCCTATGCACCGCTCGGAACGAGCTTTCCGAACGGACTAACACTCGAAGCAAAGAAGATTCGGGGGGTGGTCTCAGAGGGAATGCTCTGCTCTGCCGCGGAGCTCGGAGTGGGAGATGATCACGATGGAATCCTCGAACTCGATGCCGAGGCAACCATCGGAATACCCCTTACCGAATATTTCGGCATCACTCCGGATCTGATTATTGATATCGATAATAAGGCGATCACGAATCGTCCCGACCTCTGGGGCCATGAAGGGATAGCCCGTGAGTGCGCAGCGATCTTCTCGTCGAACTTTTCCCCGAGATGTGGAGAAGAGTGGCGAACAGAGCAGGAGCAACTCCTTCCATCGACACCATCTCCGGTCACCGTTCAGGTAGACTCCTCAAGTTGCTGTAGAGGATACTGTGGGATCGCGATGAGCGGGGTCACCGTCGAAGAAAGTCCCCCCTGGATGCAACAACGCCTCCGCGCCGTTGGCCTCCGGCCGGTGAACAACCTCGTTGATATCGGGAACTATGTGATGCTCGAGATCGGCGGTCCCCTTCACTTCTTTGATCTTGCGGAGATCCGCGGAAGCGAGATCTCTATTCGTCGAGCTACAGAGGGAGAAGAACTCCTGCTCCTCGATGGAGAAAAGATCTCCCTCACCGAACACGACACCGTGGTTGCTGACGCCGAGCGAGCGCTCGTGCTCGGCGGGATCATGGGAGGAGAAAACAGCGGCATCTCTGAAAAGACCCAAGAGATCTTTATCGAAGCGGCGAACTGGGAGCGGAGTGCGATCCGAAAAAGCTCCTCCCGTCACGGAGTGCGGAGCGATTCTTCGCAACGGTTCGAGAAGGGGCTTGATCCGCTCCAGATGAGAGCAACCCTTCTCCGCGCCGTTGAACTGGTGCGAGAGCTGTGTCCTCAAGCAGAAATCAGGGGAAATATCGCCTACGACGGTGAAGACTTGAGTGCTCTTACCGCTCCCATTATCTCCTGCTCCCCAAGCCGCATCAACCGCTTACTCGGCACTGACTACTCCCCATCCACCATGCGGGAAACCCTCGAACAGCTCGACTTTCAGGTGGAAGAGCAGAACGAGTCTCTGCTCGTGGCAGTTCCTTCTTTCCGAGCGACCCGAGAGTTTGAACACGAGGCTGACGTAGCCGAAGAGATCGGACGGATTCAAGGGTACAGTTCGATCGTCCCCACCCCACCGACCGCACCGATTCAACCGGTGCGACGTGCAGAGATCCACCGGGTGGAACGAACACTTCGCGAAGTGCTCCCCCTCCACGGGAGGCTTCTCGAGATCCAGAGCTATCCCCTGGTCGGTGAAAAGCTCTTACAAGAGATGCAGTGGGAAGAAGAGCAACCAGCGCTTCAACTCAAGAATCCCCTCTCAACCGAGCAGTCGCAGATGCGAACCTCCCTCGTTCCGTCACTGCTAGAGGCCATGCGATTAAATGCAAAACACTTTGAAAGCTTTCGACTCTTTGAAATTGGAAGAACGTATCACAGAGCTCACCGTGCTGAGCAGAGCCCTTCTTCGCCAGAAGAGCAGCGACAACTTTCACTTGGAGTGTACTCCTCAACGGGAGAAGATCCCTATCGCCCGCTACTTGATATTCTTGAAGTCGCGCTCGAAGCGCTCTCCGTTCGCTTTCAGATCCAGGAAACCCAAGAAAAGTTTCCTCATGCCCTCCTACCACTCAAGTGGGGTGGCCGGCATCCATATCGCAGCAGAACAGTTATGGGATACGGCAACTCCCTTGGAGAGATCACAGAGCTTCACCCGCTCTTTCTTCGAAGCCTGAAGATGAAAGGACGGGCAGCGATCGCACTGCTCTCCCTTGACCCGATTGCCGAGCGAGCCGAAGCCCGAGAGAAGGGGAAGCGGGATCAGTACACTCCCCTCTCCCGCTTCCCGAGCTCAACCTTCGACTGCACGGTAGTCGCAGAACCGAAAGGTGAGCTCGAGGGACTGCTCTCTGTCCTTCGAAGATTTAAGGCAAAGGAAGTTCAGGAGCGCTCGATCGTGGCAGAGTTTGCCCCGACCCCTGAGGAGCGGTATGTCACCGTGCGGCTGGTCTTTGGGAAGCCCGAAGGAACCCTCTCTGGAGAGCAGGTCAAGCAACTTGAAACAGACGCCGTAAAGCACCTCGAAAAGAACGGATTTCTCTTAAAAGCTGGGTAAGAGAGCACTCTCCTGCTGCGAAGGGGCGGTTCGCATTACGGACAAACATCGTTCTACTCCAAACGGGAGAAGGTTGAACTGTTTGTGCCGTCTCTTTCATCTCACCTATGACGGTATATCCAGAGAGATGACGAAATGCTCACCACCTTGCAACGAAGGCTCTTTGCCTCTCCCCTACGCTTCTTTCCCCTCTTCGTGTTCGTTCTCCACGGCTGCGGTGGTGGTGGACACTCCGATACAATTCAGATCACTCCCGATCCCACCGGTGCGTGGGGACTCCGCTTTACCGAGGTTACCGACAGCTGTGATGTGATCGCCCCAGACGACCTCGGAACGGGCTTCGATTCCCACCAGGAAATCACATCGGCCGATACGCACTACACCATCTCTGGAGTACACCTCGTCCTCGGGGAACTCTGCGGAACACTCCGCTCCGACGACTCTCTCCTCGCAGAAGAGACCCTTACCGGCGACATCTTCGGAACCGGAACAGAATGCCAACTCTCAGAACGGATCGCCTACAACCACCTCACCCCCACCGAGGCAGAAGTGCTTTACGAAGTCCGCATCGACTGCGGAACAGACTCCCGCTGCGTCTCGGTCTTTCGAGCGAGAGGTGAGAAAGAAGAGTAGAGCGTTCACCAGCTGAGAAAATACTGAATTTTCTCTCTCCGCTACTGAGAGAAACTGACCGTTGCGAGTGGAGTACTGCAATCGTCGTCTTCGGTGAGAGCTACGGTAGAGATTTCATCGAGTGAGAGTTCGGTGAAGGTGAACCGTT
>JALEGQ010000060.1 GCA_022763385.1 bacterium | reverse complement strand
TTCTCTCGGAAAAAAGGTCACCGTCATCACGGAGATTCCAGAGGAACTTCCCTGTGTTTTTGTTGATGCACAAAAGATTGAACAGGTACTCGTAAACCTAATGGTGAACGCGGGTCATGCCCTGGAGAAGTCAGAAGCCCCTGTCATCCGGCTATCAGCAACAAAACAGGAGAAAACAATTTCGCTCTTCGTCCAAGATAACGGGTCAGGAATTCCTGATGATAAGCTAGATAAGATATGGATGCCATTCTTTACGACAAAAGAAGTTGGAAAGGGCACCGGACTTGGACTTCATATCTGCCGAGATATCATAGAAGCCCATGATGGTCAGATTACTGCGACGAACTCTGATGATGGTGGTGCTCTATTTCAAGTAATTCTCCCATCTCTCAATGAGAGTGAGGTTGTCCCCAAGGAGGTCGAATGAAAATTCAGCTTTTAGTCGTTGATGATGAAGAAGAGATTCGAGAGATGCTGGCTCGACACTTTCGCTACCTGGGATACTCAGTGGATACAGCGGAGAACGGGCAAGATGCGCTATCCAAGCTTGAGGAGACAAAAACTGATATCGTCATCTCCGATATCATGATGCCAGTTATGGATGGACCGGACCTCTGTCGAAAAATTCGGAAAGATTTTTCGATGACCCGAGTCATTATGATTACCGGAAATGTCACTCTTTCTAATGCCCTTACCTGTCTTCGCCTCGGGGCAGATCACTGCGTATTTAAGCCGCTTGAAGACCTTTCAGAACTAGAAGTGGCCGTAAAAAGATCCGAGGAAACGATCCTCCGCTGGACAGATATCCTCAACAAGCTCTCCGGCAGAAAGGTACAGGAACAATAAGAGAGTCTGAAAATGAGTACCGATCACACCATCACCCTTGATGATGAACTCCTGAAGGGATTCCTCGATGAGTCTCTGGATTTTCTCTCAGAGCTCGACAGCCTCTTTGTCGAGTTAGAGGGAGATCCGAACAACATCGATGTGGTGAATGCGATATTTCGCCCGATTCACTCCATCAAGGGGAATGCGCCATTTTTTGGATATACAAAGCTCCGCACCCTCGCACATGAGATGGAGACCATACTCGCCCTCGTCAGAGAGCGAGCACTTATTGCAAATAAAGAGATGATCGGAACCCTTCTGAGGGGGACAGATGAGATCAAGGCGATTCTCAACCGAGTAGGACGAGGCGAGGCTGAGATAGGAGATCTCACCGCCTTCACCTGTCTCGTAGAGGAAACGAAGGCGCTATCAGACAAGAGCGAGCTCTCTCCTGAACAACTCTGGACCGGTCTTCTGAAGTCTCTCTCGACGCTCAGTGCCGGTATTCCTAATGAGTTACGGGAAGAGATGAACCGACTCCAGAAGTTTGCACAGAAGCTGTGCCCCGTTGCTCAACGAGGGGGTGATAGCGACAGCTCGGGTCCGAAAGAGATGTCCCTAACGGATATAACGAAGGAGCTTCTCGCTCAAAACGAAGAAGAAGAGCCTCCTACCGAGGCGATTAAGTCCCACTTAGAAGAGATTCTCACCCGATGTCACCACGACGAGTCAAAGAGTGCCATTACAAGTGTCCTCGATGCCTATGATCCGTACGTCTCCTCAATCGGTCTTGATGAGCTGATGCGTGACATGATCCTAGAGGCCCTCACGATCTGCGAAACGCATGATCAAGAGTATTTGATTCAGGAGGAGAACACTCCTGAACCTGCTACTCCAACACCAGAGAGTACACCACAGAATACCTCAGCGGAGTCAGCACCCTCGCCAAAATCAAAATCTGACTCGGGAAAATCGATGCGAGTCTCTGAAGAGCATATCGATACATTTCTCTCACACATTGGCGAGCTCTTTATTGTCGGGGAACTTCTTTCATACCTCGAGCGAAAACTCGTGCTCGAAAGCGTCAGCTCAGAAGTGGTTCGGGAGTATCGGGATATCACCGAAAGCTTCTCGCATCTCTCTCACGATCTTCAGCACAGCGTTATGTCAATCCGAAAGGTTCCGGTAAAGAACCTGACTCAGAAGGTTCCAAGACTGGTCCGTGACATCGCTGCAGATCAGAGCAAGCAGATTCAAGTCATTCAGGAGGGTCAGGACACCGAAGTTGATAAGAGCCTTATCGAACTTCTTGATGCACCCCTTACCCACATGGTGAGAAATTCGGCGGATCACGGAATTGAACTCCCTGAGGTTCGAAGTTCTCTGGGGAAAGATCCTCAAGGTACGATAACCCTGACGGTCGCTGAAGATGATAAATTCGTAACCCTTACCGTTCAGGACGATGGAAAAGGACTCGATCTTGAAGCGATTCAGACGAAAGCGGAAGCGATGAATCTCATCCGAGCGGGAGAAACGCTGACAAATGAGGATGTCGTGGACTTCCTCTTTGCTGCCGGAGTCTCTACCGCCGAGCAGGTAACCGATGTTTCGGGAAGAGGGGTCGGAATGGACGTCGTAAAACGTGCCATTATCGAGGCGGGAGGAGAGATCTCGGTCGAAACGGAGACTGGACAAGGGTGTACGTTTACCATTCAGGTCCCAAAAACGGTGACAACACAGATCCTAGAGGGGCTGATATTTGAGATCGGAGCACAGTGCTTCGTCCTTCCACTGGATCGGGTCAACGAGGCCTTTGCCTGCTCTGAGAGTGAGTTCTTTCAAGCCGCCGGAGAAGACTCCTTTATCTTCCGACATGAGAAGATGCTTCCGATCGTCCCGGCTCGGACACTGCTCTCTCTCCCTGTCGGGAGGAAAACTTCAGAGAAGAAGAACCTCGACTCCACTCAGCATATCGTTTCGGTTCAGGCGAATCGACGGGATGTGGGAATCTGGACAGATTCCATCATCGGTGTTCAGCAGGTGGTGGTGAAGGAGGTTCGAAATATAGGAGGAAGAAGCGAGATCTATAATGGTGGAGCCCTGATGGGAGATGGACGCATTGCCCTCATTCTCGATATCGATAAGCTCTCTGAGAACTATGATCAGAGAGGACTCGCAAAACGGGGAAGTTCTCACGAGAGCTCGCAGGATTCACAACACCAAGAAGTCGAGAATCATGATGCGCAGGAAGTTGTTATTGCCCGGATCGGAGAAGACCTTATTGCCTTTCCCCTCGAAGAGGTAAATCGTCTCGAGAAGTTCTCTCAAGCCGAGGTTGAATTTGCTAGTGGCCTCCCCTCCGTTCAGTACCGCTCAGGAATCCTGCCACTGTACGACTTTGTGAACGTGGTTCATGATCAAGAAGAAAGCCACTCTTCTCAAGAGAGACTCTTTCCTGAGACCTTTCATACCGTTGTCTATAGGAACGAAGAGCAGCAAGCAGGATTCGTCGTAGATGAGATCTTCGATATTGTTACTGAGGAGCTCTCCCTCGAAAAGCTTGACTCCACTCCGTGTATTCAGGGAACCGCAATTATTCGCGGTAAGGTGACAACAGTCCTTAATCTCGGAGAGATCCTCTCTCAGAAAACGTCCAGTGAGGAAAACTCTCTAATGGCATAACGGCTGACGAGTATTGAACCCCAGCGTTGCATAAAAATTGGCCCGTAGACTGCTTTGCTGCCACAATAGCAGCACATCTTGAAACTTTGAGCGAGTTTTTAGACCTCACTGTAC
>JALEGQ010000059.1 GCA_022763385.1 bacterium | reverse complement strand
ATCTGTTTATTGAGAAATTCTCCTTGAAGGATATCAACTTTTTCAGCGGCCTGAGATGGAGCTTGGCCTTGGTGAGGAACATTTTCTTCGCGGAGTCGGGCGGCGAGTCTCTGAAGCTCTTCGGGAAGAAGAGAAAATTTATGATCTGGGCCAGGGAGGGTACGGTCTGTGGTGAAGTGTTTTTCGATAAGACAGGCGCCAAATGAGGTGGCGAGGAGTGATAACGAGGTTCCGATTTCGTGCCCGGAGTAGCCAGTGAGGGTCTTGAACTTTGTGGCGAGTATTCGGATTCGCTCGAGATTCGCCCTTTGCGGGTCTACGGGATAGCTAGAGACGCAGTGGAGCAGAAGAAAGTCTGCTTGCTGAGATCGGAGGAAGTCTACGGTCTTTGACACTTCCTGGTCAGTGCTCATTCCGGTTGAGAGCAACATCGGCTTCCCGAAGCTGGCGATCTCTTCGATGAGTGGCATGTTCGTGAGGTCGGCCGAGCTCACTTTGTAGGCAGAGACCCCTCTTTTCTCCAGAAAGCGAGCGCTCTTCAGATCAAACGGAGTGCAGAGAAAGGTCATACCGAGCGCCTCGGTAAAGATCTGTAGCTCTTCCATTTCGCTGTCTGAAAGTTCGCATCTTTTCAAGATGGGGATGAGGTACTGAAATCCCTGCTCAAAGTCTGAAGTGTCGTTCAGGAGCTCCTCAGTATAGAGCGAAGCGAGATCCCTTTTCTGAAACTTAACGACTCGGACTCCTGAGTTTTTTGCTTCAAGTACGAGTTCCTTCGCCCGGAGAAGAGAACCGTTATGATTTATGCCGATTTCAGCAACAAGAAGCGGAGGACGTCCGTACCCGATCGTATGAGGACCGATGTTACATGAAACGTTCTTGGATGCTCGTGTGTTCATAAGCGCGGGTCTCTATGAAGCAGGGCTTCTCGACTTCAGGTACGAGAGAGGTGAAGTCGGGCGATATATCCGTATCGCCTTCCAACATTTTCGAAAGAGAGCGTCAGTTTTCCTTCGGCTCTCGGTTGCTCTTCTTGCAGCTCCTTCAGCCTCTCAAGGAGGGCTGGTTCAAACCGTACATGGAATACACTCAGCCACCACTGGAGGACCTTCTGAAACCATTTCGGGTATCCGGCCTGGTCACAGAAGTCGACGATCCAGATCGTTCCTCCGGGTTCGAGAAGCGCTATCGCGTGATCAAGAGCCCCTCTCCAATCCGGCATCATTGACAAGGAATAGGAAAAAAAGAGCGTTGGGAAGGTGCTTCTCCCAAAGAGCGTTTGGGGGTCGAAGGATTCTGCGTAACCGAAGGAAAATTGAGCTCGACTTCCTCGAGGTTTCTTCACCTCGGCGTGCTTTAGCATCTCTTTTGAGGCATCGATGCCGTAGAGATCTGCTGTTGGCAGTTCGCGCTCAAGAAGAAAAAGGTTTCGTCCGGTGCCACAACCGATCTCGAGAACGGCCTCAGGACTTGTTTCAGCAATTCGATCAATAATCCGATCTCGACCGAAGAGGTAGTACTTTCTGGTAATATCGTAGAAGTGACGCTGAATCGCATAGATGCGGTCAAGGAGCTCTCCGTGCGTAGCTGTTGATCCGTGCATGCTTCCCTCCGTTCGTTTCGCGCTATGAGATCAGTTCGTAGAGGTGAAATCCTCCGTAGACAGCCGAACGGTCTTCTTCGTACAGCTCGCGTGAGAGTTGCTCGTGGTACTGAAAGCGAGAGCGAAGCTCAGGAGGGAGAGCAGTTTCAATTGGCGAACTCTTCCCCGCGGTACGAAAGATAACCCGAGCGCCCTGTTCTCCCGCTGCGGCAACGGCGCTCCACTGAGCGGTCATCTGCTCACTCGTCATCCAGTCTTGCGAATCGAGAAAGACAAAGGCATTGAGAGAGCGGGGCGATGAGTGTTCAAGGAATTGAACCGTTGTAGTCAGCTGAGTAGTTATCCGTTCAAGCCGAGACTTCACCCCATGGTAGTGTCTCTCTTGGAGGTAGAGCGGAAGAGCGCGTTGTTCGCTGGTATTATAGGTCCGTGCGAGGGCTTGCCACGCAAAGTAGTTCTCTTGAATTGGGAAATTACAGGCGAGTCGTTTTACCCGAGAGCGATAGAGCTGAATAATGTCGTCTTCGTCTTCCAGAAGCGCTTCAAACTGTTGTGGTGGAATCCCAAGGCTGTAGAGCATGACCGGGAGCTTTCCGAGAAATTTCACTGGCCACGAGTCAAAGGTTGGGCCGATATGTTTTTCAAAGAGAAGCTCTTGCTCTTCCATGCTTTGAGCGGTGAGAAGCTTTTCCGGATGGCATCCCGCTCTCCGGCAGAGAAAGTGGAGGAAGCGGATAAAGTAGCCGGACCGAGAGGAATCATAGAGCCCCTTTTCAAACCATCCGATGCGGTTTGAGAGGAGTGGTCCCTGCCAGAACTGTTGCTCTTCCTTTGGGAGATGGGGCTTGATGTAGCGCTCGTAGAGAGCAATGTTCTCTCTCGTATTCGCATTTCCAAAGAACCGGAGGAGTGCCGGATAGTCCGGAAGGTGCCGTACCGCGGCGATGCGGAGCCGTGCCAACCGAAGGTGGTTCGGATTGAGGTCAACGGCGTGTACCGCTGCCGGGTTATAGGTAAGGTAGTTCAGAACGTTGCACCCACCGGAGCTGAT
>JALEGQ010000058.1 GCA_022763385.1 bacterium | reverse complement strand
TTCACGCGCGAGCTTCCCCGCTCACACGGCACAACTCACCCAAAATTCGTCATTTCTCGCTCAGATCTCCCAAACACCTCCCCTATTCTCTCCAAAAACAACAGCAGACTCTCCAACTCCACTCCAACACTCCTCTACAACACCACCCCCTCCCCCCCTACCCTACTGGGTGTCTGACACCTGTGAGGGTGGTGAGGTAGGTTTGTTCTAGGGTTTGGGAGTGGGTGATTTCGTGGATGGGGAGGTTTTGGGCGAGGAGGTGCGGGATGACTTTTGCGTTTACGTCAGCGGGGGTGCCGGTGGTGAAGGAGACGGTCAGTCGGGTTCGATCTGAGATCTTTGTTGCGGTGAGCTTGAGGGGGGTGAGCTGATTTTGGAGTGTGCTGAGCTCTACTTCTGCTTGGGCGATGGTGTAGTGAACTTTTTGCTCTCCAGATTCTAGAATCTCCTTCATGGGGCCTTGAAAAAGGCAACGACCTTTTTCGATGGCGATGATGTGGTCGCAGAGGCTTTGAAGTTCGCCGAGCTCATGAGAGCTGATCAACATGGTGGTGCTGCATTTCAGCTCGCCGAGGAGAGCTTTCAACTCGGCTCGCACCACGGGGTCAAGTCCGGTCAGTGGTTCATCCAAAAGGAGCAGTGCAGGAGAGCCTATGAGCGCCTGAGCTATTCCAAAGCGGACTCGCATTCCTCGTGAGAGATTCTTTGCAGGAGTATCCCTCTTTTCTTGGAGAGATACACTCTCCAGTACTCGCGCGACTTCGTGACGAAGAGCGGGTCCGGTGAACCCAATGAGCTGCGCAAAAAGGGTAAGTTGACTCCGAAGGGTTCTCTCTTCAAAAAACTGCTGATCCTGCGGGAGAAGTCCAACTTCCCCACGGGTAGACGCAAGCGGTGCTCTCTTTTCACCATCTATCCACATTTCTCCGTGCGTTGGTTTCAGAAATCCTCCGATCAAGGAGAAGGTCGTTGTTTTTCCAGAACCATTCGAACCAATGAATGCACAGGTTGCTCCTTTCGGAACCGAAAATGAGAGCGCATCGAGAACGGTTATTCGAGGAAATCTCTTGGAAAGCTCTCTTACCTCCAGCGCTGCGGCTTGTTCTGCTCCACTTCCTGTCATCCTGCTACACCTCCGATCGACGAAAGAAATAGAGTCCGATCAAGAAGAGCATCAACGTAAGGATAAGGTTCCCGAAGAGATTTGCCTGGAGATACTCCTGAAAGGGAATGATGATTCCGACGATCGTCCTCCATGAGAGCACGGGATGGAGCTGCCAGGCGAGAAGCACAAAGATCGGTAGCCAAAGAAAGTGAATTTTTACCAGCGATCCAACAACGGTACGCGAGGTTGCAGAACAAAAAACTGCCAAGGATACACAACAACTAATTAGTGGCAAAAGCGCCACTGTGTAAGTGATGACGGGAACAACAGAATCATTCCATGAGAAGGTTGCAGTTCGATAAGTGACAAGTATCGCTAAGAGAAGGAGTGAAAAGAAATGTAGAGCCGCATAGAAAGCAAGGTGTACAAAAAACTTTGCGGTGTACAGGGCTTCTCTCGTCGTTCTGAGAAAGAGGAATCGAAGCGCTCCTCGCTCTCGGTCGCGACTGATAATATCGCAGCTCATCATCGCGATGAGTTCGGTCATCCAAAAGAGCGCAAAGATCTGAAAGAAAACATACTGAAGCGGCCACTCTAATACTGGTGAGATGGTTGCCAACCCCGGAGTATTCCTGAGTTGCTCGGCTATCTGTGCCGACGAAGACTGCGGCATCCCATTTCGCTGAAAAAGATCTCCGAGCGTTCGATCTAGGGTACTCAGTGAGTACGTGACCAGCCCGATCAGGAGAAGGTACAATCCAAGAGCAACTACCGCCCTCCTTCTTGAAAAGAGTTGTCCAAACTCGTCCCGAGCGAGAATGAAGAGATGTCGGGCAAAAAGACTCATACGCTTCAATGTCTCTGCAACAAGAGCTTACTCGAATGAGACGATCAGGTCATTGGCGGCAACAAGCGCACCTTCTACAATAGGGAGCTCCGATATGCATCCGTCAGTCGGTGCTTCAACTGAGGTCTCCATCTTCATCGCTTCTATCACAAAGAGCGGAGTCCCTTTCTCTACCTTTTCCCCTTTGGCAACGAGGAGCGAAGAGAGTTTTCCCTGAAGCGGCGCTCCGATCTCTTTCTCACCCTCAGCCTTTCGGTTTCGGACCTTTGTTATCCCGAGGGTTTCATCAAAGACTTCCACTCCCCGACTCTGCCCATTGAGCTTGAAATAGACGGTTCGCTTGCCATCGTCATCCGCTTCCGTCAGATACTCAAACTCGATGATAAGCTTCTTTCCTTCTGCGATCTCGACTCTCACCTCTTCTCCAGCTCTCATTCCGAAAAAGAATGGAGGAGACGGGATGACGGAGATGTCACCAAAACGCTCCGCTTGCTTCGCAAACTCTTCAAAGACTTTCGGGTAGAGTGCTGATGAGAGGTAATCACAATATCGGCTCTTTTCTGGATACTTCTCTTGATGGAGAGTGTATCCCTTCTTCAGATCAAGCGGTGGAAGCGTTTCGTTCGGGCGGCCAGAGATCGGCTCCTCCTTTTTTAGAACTGCTCGTTGAAACGCAGTAGGGAAGCCCTTAGGCGGTTGACCGAGATCTCCGCGAAGAAATCCCTTTACTGAAGCAGGGAACGCCAGCTCTGATGCTTGTTCAAGAACATCTGACTCGCTCAAGTTATTCGATGTCATAAAGAGGGCGAGATCTCCAACGACTTTAGAGGATGGGGTAACTTTTATTAAGCCACCGAGGATGCGGTTTGCTGCGATATAGTTCTTTTTAATGATCTCAAAGCTATTCTCAAGCCCGAGCGCTCTCGCTTGGGGTTGGAGGTTTGAGTATTGTCCTCCCGGGATTTCATGTTCGTATACTTCCGCAGTTCCGGCCCGAAGCCCCGATTCAAACGGATAGTAGCAATCTCGAATTGCCTCCCAATAGTTGGAATATTCATTCAACGAAGCGATGTTCAGCTGTGGATCGCGTTCACTTCCTCTGAGGGTCGCTGCTAGGGCATTCAGATTGGGCTGGGAGGTTAGTCCTGATAAAGAGGCGAGCGCACAGTCAACAATATCAACACCGGCATCAATGGCAGCAAGATAGGTGGCAGGCTGAAGAGATGACGTGTCATGGGTATGAAGATGGATAGGTAGTGATATGTTGCTCTTCAAGGCGATTACGAGCTCATGAGCGGCCTTTGGTTTCAGCAACCCTGCCATATCCTTAATGGCGATGATGTGCGCCCCCCGTTTTTCAATCTCTTGCGCAAGCTTTACGTAGTAATCGATCGTAAAATGCTTTTCTCGCGGATCAAGACAATCGCCGGTGTAACAGAGACAGACCTCAGCAAGAGCATCGGTTTTCTTAATAACGGTCTCAATGGACTTTTCCATCGCTGGAAGCCAGTTCATAGAGTCAAAGATGCGAAAGATATCAATCCCCCGTTCTGCTGATTCCTCAATAAATGATGCGATAAGATTATCAGGATAGGCGGAGTATCCCACCGCATTTGATCCCCGAAGCAGCATCTGCAACAACATATTTGGCATCGCTTCTCGGAGACGGATAAGGCGATCCCATGGGCACTCATGAAGAAAGCGCATGGCCACATCGAAGGTCGCCCCTCCCCACATTTCGATAGAGAAGAGCTGTGGATTTCTCTTTGCGAATCCTGCTGCGATTCGAAGCATATCTATCGTTCTCATTCGGGTCGCCAGCAAGGATTGGTGGGCATCTCGAAGGGTCGTATCTGTCACGTGGACCGGCTGTTCATCCACCAGCCACTGTATAAACTTCTCCCTCCCAAGCTTCTGAAGCTTGTTTCTATTTCCTGCCGGATAGGATTCTTTTGAAGAGATGTGTGGAATCTTGGGACGTCGAAGAAGGGCATTCGGATCTCTCTTCTTAACGTCAGAATTTCCATTCACGATGGTGTGAGCAATGAACTGAAGTGCCTTATTTGCTCGGTCTCGTCCTCTCGTAAAATGAAAGACTTCAGGGTGATTTTCAATAAATGGAACGGTGGCGGAGCCCGTGAGAAACACTTCGTGGTGAATGACGTTGAGGAGGAACGGAATATTTGTTTTCACTCCTCGCACCCGAAATTCTCGGATGGCTCGCGAAAGCCTTTCAACGGCACCGTGAAAGGATCTTCCAGAGGCGGTAATCTTTACAAGAAGGGAGTCAAAAAAGGGAGAGATGCTTGCCCCAGCATAGGCGCTCCCCGCATCAAGTCGAATTCCAAACCCACCTGGACTCCGATAGGTGATAATCCTTCCGTAATCTGGGACAAAGTTATCCTCTGGATCTTCGGTAGTTACGCGGCACTGTAGCGCATATCCGTTGCACTGAATTGACTCCTGCGATGGAATTCCAACTTCCGGCGAGGAGAGAGGGTACCCTTGAGCGATCAGGATCTGAGAGGTGACGATATCTACTCCCGTAACTTCCTCGGTAACCGTATGCTCTACCTGAATGCGGGGATTCACTTCGATAAAATACGGGTTCCCGGCTTCATCAATGAGAAACTCTACGGTACCAGCATTGGAGTACTGTGCTTTGTGCCCAATGAGAAGCGCGTACTCCCAAAGCTTCTCTCGAATTTCCTGTGAGACCGAGAACGCAGGAGCAACTTCTATGACCTTCTGAAACCTTCTCTGAACAGAGCAGTCTCTCTCAAAGAGGTGAACGAGCCCCCCGAGCTGATCACCGAGCAGTTGAACCTCTATATGCTTCGGTGCTTCAATAAACTTTTCAAGAAAAACCTCGGCACTTCCAAACGATCGTTCCGCTTCACTTCGTGCTTCAGAGAAGAGACTCTGAAGCTCCTCAGAGTTACGCACTACCCGCATTCCTCGCCCACCACCTCCCGAGGAGGCCTTCAGCATGACCGGATATCCAATGGCCTCTGCCTGAGTAACAGCCACTTCCACCGTAGTCAGCGGCTCCTGACTCTCTTCAATAACGGGAACCCCGGCTTCCCTCGCTAACTCCTTGGCAAAGACCTTGTTTCCGAGCCGCCTCATGGCATCTTCTGATGGGCCGACAAAGACGATTCCCTCCTCTTCACACCGCCGACAGAGCTCTACGTTTTCCGAAAGAAATCCGTATCCGGGGTGAAGGGCGTCCACTCCTTTCTCTTTCGCCAGATGTAAAATTTCCTCGATATCAAGATAGGGCTTGAGCGCTTCTTCCGGCACGCCGATCTGGTACGCTTCGTCCGCCTTGTACCGGTGAAGCGAGTAACGATCTTCGGAGGTGTAGATCGCCACTGTTCGAATTCCAAGCTCTGAGGCGGCACGCAACACACGAATGGCGATCTCACCTCTATTGGCGACGAGAAGTTTTCGAAATGTTTTCATGCAACGACCCCGCAACGGATACTCAGTGGAATACTACTGGGTAGTGTAGGTCGAATGAGGGGATAGGAACATCAAAATAGTGGCCACCGTGAGAACGGAAGGTGTAACTTCCTTCCATCCTTCCGATCGGGTCTTGAATAACTGAGGTGCTCGTATACTCAAAGACCTCTCCGGTATCGATCAACGGCTGCTCACCAAGTACCCCGGGACCTACGACCTCAGCAAGGTGCGTACCGCCAGAGAAAATTACCCAGTGCCGCTCAAGGAGCGTGACTGGTTGTTCGGAGCGATTATCGATAGCAATGGTATACGAAAAAGCATACGTCTCTTCAGAGGGCAGAGAGCTCTCTTCAAGATATTCCGGAAAAACCGTCACTCGGATTCCCTGAGTTTCCAGGGAGTAGTGTTCTGTCTCCAAGATCCCCACTCTCTCCAGGTATCACGGGAATCAGCATCAAGCTACTAAAAAAACTTCTAATTTAGCTAACCGCCTGTAAACATTATTTTTTTACTTTAACAAAACTAAACGAACGCTATTTGAGTAGGCCCTCATACCAGGTCTCCCTCTAGAGGCTCGGCTGCTTCTACCGGCTCCCGCGAGTAGACCCGACTATTCATGAGGATTGCCACCCACCGAAACTCTTCACTGTGTTCAAGCAAGATCTTCACGATCATGGTGAGCGGAACTGAGAGCAGCGCACCACCCGGCCCCCAGAGCCATCCCCAAACAATGAGAGAGAGAAAGACGACCAGCGGCGAAAGACCTAGCCTCGGACCGAGCATCACTGGCTCAAGAAAGTTACTGATCACATTATTCACCGCAGTGTAGGCGATGATTAACGACACACCAGTCGGGACCCCTCCCTGCATAAATCCGAGAATGATCGCCGGGATAGAGGCGAGAATAGAACCGACAAAGGGGATGTAGTTCAAAATGTAGGCAACCAACCCCCAGAGAAGCCAAAAATCCACTCCCATGGCATAGTTGATAATCCCGACCGTTACTCCGGTGATCAGACTCGTCACGGTCTTGATTCCGACATACCGCTGTACATCAGAGGCAACTCCTTCAAATCGCTCTCCCTGGAACGCTTCGCCCATCGCAAAGGCCAACTTCTTTCGAAAATCCGTCGCTTCATACAGCATAAAGATCATCATCACTAAGATGAGAACAAGAACGGAAAGCGCTCCAACGAGCCCCCGGACGGTAGCGCTTACAATATCTACCACCGCTCCCGGGCTGATACTCCCAAGCAACATCTCGGTGGAGTAGCCCAAGCCGAGATCCCGTAGAGAGCGATCAAGTTGAATTGAAAGGTCCTCGAGCCCATCCGAATATCGAGGCAGGGCTGAACGAAACTCCTGCAAGGAGCTGAAGAAGAGGTTTCCGATCCCAACGAGTCCGGCGATAATGCAGCCAGCTACAATGAGCACGGAGAGCACCTTCGGAAGTCCGACACGGGTAAGATAACGAGCCGGAGGAGTCCCGAGCACTGCCAGAAAAAATGCGAAAAATATCGGGACAAAGAGCGCCTGACTCGCCTTCAGACCCGCCGCAAGTACCGTAAGTGAGGCTAAACCCACGAGAAGTTTGAGCCCCGGAAATCGATACTTAATGTCTATCTCATTCATGCCTCAAAGCATGCCAGCATGAGAAGACTGAGACAACTCTCTCGCGAGCTGTTGACCCTAGGGTCTGTCGGAAAGAGCACTGTTCCCGTCGACAATCGCGGAAATCGCCTGAGTGCATCCGATCTCAATGGAGCGGTGAATATGCTCTGCCATCTCGACGTGAATCCCAGATATCTGGGTGAGCAGTTCAAGCTTCTCTTCAGAAGTGATTCGCGGATCGAGCGCCACGGACTTTACCACCCGGAGCGTGGATTCTCTCACGCGATCCGCATGAAAGGTAATCTCTTCAGACTTTTGAGGAATAGACACGGTTTGACCTCCAAATTTTCTCAGCACACAGGAGGAGAGTCGGCTCTTTCTCGTGATTTCGTGAGCAGATTTCATCGGGGTCGACTGAATGTGGGCTATAGTTGACAGATCGCCTGCGAAAAATCCGTAGATCGCTTCTCGTACTCCTCGCGGCGAATAAGAACGGTATGGCTGAGCTGACTACTCGGATCCTCGAATACGATGCACCACTCCTCCGTAAGAAGAAGGAGTGTCACGAGAGCAGCATCTCCCCTCCAAAGTACCGTCTTCGGACGGACCCGATCAATAATCTGGCGCCAGTTCCGTTTTCCACTTCCTGCCGCCTCGGCGTACCTCATAACATCGAAAGGGGTGACATTCGTTCGACCATCTATCATCACCTTTTCGCTGGACTCTCCACGATGATCGGTGAAGTGTCGCATCAGATAGCCACCATATCCGAAGGTATGGAGTATCGGACGCTCTAACTTTTTCTCCTCAATAAAATCAACGGCGCTCTTCGGTACGATACTGAGATTGAGCTCTTCGCGGGTTCGATTCTGAATGAGAACAAAGACTATACAGGCGAGCACAAACCCCACTCCTGCTGGTGGAATTTTCTCAGAAGAGAAAAGCCCCTGAAACTTCTCAATCGCTTCGCTAAAGTTGCCAAATACCTTCCCCTCTTCACGTGAGGCTCTCCACGTGCGGGCAACAACGGCGAGCACAAAGATCGCTGCATAGGGAAGAAACTTGATAACGGCAAATCCCCCGAGCGCGAGTACACCCGAGAATACGAGTGGAAGAGGGGCAAACAGCGTAGGGTGATAGAAAAAAAACAGGAGCAATAGCGAGAGCGAGAGAACAAGAAAGCCCGTGGAGAACTGAAGTACGGTTGCCGGTTGAAATTCAGCAATTGCGGTGTACGAGAGCGGGTGGCCGGTTTTTGAAAAAAAGGTGAGCCATTCGGCACCGAGGTAGGGCGTCAGCACCGTACCAAAGAGAGCAAAAAAGATGAGCCAGGCTGTTGGCGCGATACGGCGCGGAGAGAAAGACCAACTTCCAATGGCGGCGATCCCGATAATGGTCGTGATATGTGTGTTCGCCCAGAGGCACATGACAGCAGAGATTCCAAACGCGGAAGGAAAAATCCGCTCTCGACGTACAGCGCTATCGGTAAAGAGGAGAAGGAGTGCAAAGTACATCCAAGTAAAACTTTGCGGTCGAAGCGTGAAGTGGTTGTGACAGCTTACTAAGCAGGTGAGACCGAGGAGGATTCCAAAAAACCAATCCCGAGAGAGGCGAGCGAAAACGAAGAAATAGGTGAGCGCCAAAAGTTGCGCAAGAACAAGTTTCGCCCAAAAGAGCCCGGTCGTCCCAAAGCGAGTATCGATCCCCGCAAAGAGAATCTCTGGGAGCCAGGAGTAGGCTCGAAAGGGCTTCCCAACGGCGAAAGCATTCCAGTGCTCGATCACTGGGACCTCTCGGTGAAAGAGAATCCACTTCCCGATGGCGATGTGCCACCAGAGATCGGGATCCAGCACCGGAGAAAGCACGTAGAGGCCAGCGGCACCTGCACAGAGTAGCCAGAGAATCGTTCTCACCGTCTCGGCCCTCCTCTATTCAAAAGACATCCCATTACCCGCAATTTTCCTGTTTTTTCAAAGAGTTAGTCAAGTAACAACTCCTTGAACAGCGTGATAGACCTTGAGAAATGTAAGAGATGCTCCGACCGTGTACCAGCAAGAGGAACTTCACTCTCAAACGCTTGCATCCGTACTGCAATCTGCTAGTTAATGTATACTGCCCGGCAATCAAATTGCCGGATTGGTTGTCGAAAGCTGATCGCTTTCGGCTGTTTTTGCGGGCAGTATGTGTTGTCCCTCTAGGAAACTTCCGGCAACTTCAGTTGCCTTCAGTATAAAAGAGGGTTTCATGGGTATGTGTACGTTTGCACCTCAGTATGTCGGAGGATCAGGCCGTCTCAAGAAGTGGTGCCACCTCCTCTCCTTCCTTATCTGCTCACACCTCTTCCTTCCGTACTTCGCGGCAACGGCCTTGGCGTGCCCAATGGTAGCAGGATTGGTGGACCCCACATGCGACGAAGAGATCCGCATGTTCTTTGTCGGTGACAGCATCGTGCGTGGTGTGGGAGACCCGGCACGAGTCGGGTATCCTCGTAGAGTAGAGGACCGCATCGGGGATCCTCGCTTTACCGCTTTCAACCTTGGGATCCCTGGAATCGAACCTGGTCGCCTCCGAAGAGCCCTCATTCGAAGAATCCGGCGAGGTCGTCGATTTACCACCGCCATCTCGAATGCTGATTACGGCTTTATACAAGTTGGAACGAACAGCTACTGGAAACGGCAAAAGCCATTTCGGGTCGTCATGAAGATCGTGCGGCTCAAGAGATATCTCGAAAGGGAGCTCGAAGAACGTAATGGTGTACCACCCGTGCTCTTCACCGCTCAGGTGCCGTTGACAGAGCGTGAGTACCAAAATCCTTTCCTTGAAGAGCTTAATAGAGAGATAGCTCGAAAAAAGTACCTCAATGCCTTCGTGAACTTTGGCCGCATTCCGGTCGAAAGACTCGACATCCAGGATTCTCTGCATCCGGGAGCTCGGGGATACTCTATTATGGCGAAACAGGTGCATCGCGCACTCTATCGCCAGGTCCAACGAAAGGCGTCTCAGATTTTTGGTGAACGTTCAGGTGCTGAATAAAATAGTCTGCAGCGAAGGTGACGAAAAAGGTCAGTTGCTACCGACCCCGGAATACGCCTCTTCGAACTCACGCACGTTATTGGCGATACGAGCCCCCGCATCACCGCTTATCAGGGAGATACTCTTCCCCGAAATTCGCTCAAACGCGTGGAGGTAGTGCTCTGAAAGGTCCACGAGAAATTCAGGAGACAGTCGTGGTGGTGGACCATCACCGAAATACCCTTGCGACAGGAGATGCCTCCGAACCGGCTCCTTATCGAGCATCTCAGGGGGCTCTCCCCGCGAGAGGCGAGCATCGTAGCTCTCTGCTTCCCAATACCGAGAGCTATCCAGGGTGTGAATTTCATCTGCCAGTACCACTTCACCGCTCAAGAGGCCGAACTCATACTTCGTATCAACAAGCAGCAGTCCTCGTGGTGCAACCTGTTCCGAAGCAAATCGAAAGAGTTGGAGCGCATTCTCCCTTACCTTATCCCAGAGCTCTGGCGAGACGAGTCCCCTCTGAAGAATCTCCGCTTCACTGATCGGCTCATCGTGCGTTCCAACTTCGGCCTTTGTTGAAGGAGTAACGATACACTCTGGTAACTTCTCAAACTCTCGTAAGCCCGCAGGGAGAGAGACTCCGCTCACGGGGTTTCCTTTCTCGTAGTCTCGCCAAGCACTCCCAGCAATGTAAGCCCGTACCACGACCTCTATCGGAATGATATCGAGATCTCTCACCGCCATCACGTTCGGATCAGGACAGTCAATGAGGTGATTTTGTACCAGGTGATCGGTTTCAGCAAACCAGTGGGCCGCCAATGTATTCAGAACCTGTCCCTTAAATGGAACCGCCCCGAGCACGACATCAAAGCTACTCAACCGGTCTGTCGTCACGAGATAGCGGCATCTTTTTCCCCGATACGAATCTCGAACCTTCCCTTCATACTTCTCCGAGAGAAATTCAAGGTCTGTGCTCTCCAAGAGGTATTCCATCTGACTCTGGATAAGAGTCCTCCGCTCACTCATGCGATCTTCCTTTCTGCTTCTGTAATTGAGGACCTTTGCCTGACTTGGACGAAAGTCTCTTTAACACCTTTAAATTTCTTCGAATTGCATGCTTTACATGCTGTCCCGCACGCCACTCCCCTTTGCGTTGCACCATGACCTCTGCCATCCGAAGGTGTGCTCGAATGGCTTTGCGCTTCTTCTTCGCTGAAGGCTTCTGAGAGAGCAGCAGAATAGCAGCCTTGTTATTAAAGATCGCGGCCCGAAGCAGAGGATGAGCATGGGGGTGAACCGCTGACGCGGCGTCACCATAGGCATCAATGGCACAGGTAAAGGCTGATGATACTCCTGAGAGATACCATTCCTCGAGGTACAGATTTCCTAGACGCCACATCGGGTATGCAAGGTGGGTCCTCTCCCCCCAATGGCTCTCATGATTTGCCATCGTTTGATAGAGGACTTCATTTTCTTCGAGCTCTTCTGGTCCGCCAGAATTCTCAAGCGCCTCAAGGATTCGTGCGAGAAAGAGGCCCGTCTGCTGCACTGGTTCGAGAGAGAGATCCAGCCCAGGGATTGCATTCACGACGAGCACTCCAAGACCACCTCGGTCTCCTTTCCGATACTCCGTCGTCGGAAACGGCGGTGCTTGAAAAGAAACCCGTATTCGTTCCCGATCTCCCCAGATAACGGCCGGTGCGTTCGGAAACCGCTTCAGCGCCATTCGATGAGAGCGAACGGGGAGAAAGTGCCGTTCCAAGTTCCCTCTCGTCTGCTCGGTGGAGAATCTTCGAAGCTGTTCGCGGAGGCGAAGGGTCTTTGATTCTCGAGCATCTTTCCTTAATCGAGTAACAACGACACCGGGATGTTCGATATCGAGGGAAAAAGAAAACACATACCGAACCCCGAAAAACATGATCGGGATAATAGCGGCGAGACCAAGGCCCACCATCTGAAATTTCCCCGATATGAGATAAATAATGAGGGCAACAGCGAGCGGAAATGCGATGTAGTGCCTCTCCGAGAGATCGATCGTCTCGTGATCATCACCGAGATCTTGTTCCATTCCCCGCTCAGCCGCCAGGCGAGCTCTTCTCGCCAGTTTCTTCTTCATCTTCTTGGGGAGGTGCTCAGTTCCAACGGCAGAGGCTCTGCGGAGGGGGCTCTCCCCATCTTCACTCGGAAGAATCTCGAAGGGCACCAGAGAGGAGTCCTCCCCTGGAAGGGTGTGAAGGGGGCTCCATCCCAGAAATACCGGGACCCAGAACAACATCAGCGGAATGAGGAGCAGAGATGCTCGCTTACGACAGAACGGTATCACCCAGCTTCATCCCTGTTCGGTGAAGAAAATACGTCTCTTCATGAATTATCACACTGAAATTCTACTCGATGAAGAGTGTAATTCCAAGGAGGGATACGGTAAGATTTTCGCCATGGCGACACTCGATATCCGAATTTATCCTGACGCGGTCCTTCGGCAGACAACAAACGGTGTAGAGGACTACTCACCGGAACTTCACACCTTCCTCGATGATATGGCACAGACCATGTACGACTCGAACGGGATTGGCCTTGCGGCACCTCAGGTCGGAGACCTCCGGCGGGTAACGGTGATTGACGTTTCAGAGGAGGGAAATCATCTCCAAGAATTTATCAATCCGAGAATAACCGCCAAATCCGGAGAAGTCCCATCAGAAGAGGGATGCCTTAGTATCCCAGACTTTCGAGAAACCATCATCCGAGCCGAAACCGTCTCGGTAGAAGCAAACGATCGAGATGGGAAGCCGTTCGTGGTTCATGCTGACGGCCTCCTTGCTATCTGTCTCCAACATGAGATCGATCATCTCGATGGAGTACTCTTTATCGATCATTTGAGCCAGTTGAAGCGCAATATGTTTAAGAAGAAGTGGAAGAGGTAACGCTATCGGGAAGCATTCTCAGATACAGCAGCCGAGGGGAGAGATATGACGATTCGGGTTCTCTACTACGGAACACCAGACTTTGCCGTTCCCCCTCTTCGAGCGCTTCTGACGACTCCTCCGGAGCATACCGATCCGGTCTTTGAGGTGGCAGGCGTCGTCACACAGCCGGACAGACCTTCCGGAAGGGGAAAGAAACTCTCTCCTTCTCCGGTTAAGCAACTCGCAGAAGAACATCAGATTCCTGTCCTTCAACCCGAGAACATTCGTTCCTGCTGGGACGAATGGCAAGAGGAGCTATCAAGGGTCCTTGGGGAGACTCCAGATGTCGCGGTAGTCTGCGCCTTCGGACAGATCCTTCCCCTTCCCTGCCTGCACTATCCGAGGAGTGGATCGGTGAATATTCACGCCTCACTCCTCCCCCGATGGAGAGGCGCGGCTCCCATACAGCGGGCCATCATGGCGAACGACACAGAGAGCGGGATATCGCTGATGCAGATGGAGGAAGGCTTGGACACGGGCCCCTATTTTGCGCAGGCTCGAATTCCGATCACGGAGACCACCACTGGGGGAGAGCTCCACGACGCACTCGCCGCGCTCGGAGGAGAGATGCTCGTGCAATACCTTCCGATGATCGTTTCAGGAAGGTGTACCGCAACGACTCAAGATGAGTGTGGGGTGACTTATGCCAAAAAAATCCACAAAGATGAGTGCCTCATTGATTGGCACAAACCGGCGAAAGAGGTAGCGGCTCACATCAGAGCGCTCGCTCCCTTTCCAGGTGCTTACACTTTTTTTCGGGGGAAGCGACTCAAATTGCTTAATGCCCGTTCACTTCCTCCTCTGGAGGGAGAGGCTGGAGAAACTTTCTCACCGGGAGAAATCTCTCGCGCTGAAAACGGCACCTTGGAGGTACAGTGCTCTGATCAAACAGTGGGAATTTCAGAGCTGCAATTGGAGGGGAAGGCAAAGCTCTCCACATCCGAGTTCTTAAAGGGGCAAGAGATCGCTTCTCGAGAGAGACTTCTTCTGCCTAGTCAGAAGAACTCGGTAAAGACGTGAATGCATACAATTGATGGAGATCCTTTATGACAACACCACGACCAGGAGCGAAACAACCGGCTCGCATCGCTACTTCCGTCCTCGCAGCAGATCTCTGCTATCTCGCCCATGAAGTTCAGGACATCGCTAATGGTGGAACAGATTGGATTCACATCGATGTGATGGATGGCAGCTTCGTTCCCCCAATCACCTTTGGTGCCAATATGGTTGAGGCCGTAAAAAAAACCGTTGATCACTTTCTCGATGTTCACCTCATGATCGAACAACCAGAGAAGCACTTTAAAGAGTTCGTAAAAGCTGGGGCGGAGCTCATCACCGTTCACCAAGAGGTTTGTCCACACCTGCACCGTTCCCTCGGGGCGATCAAGGAATACGGCATTCAATGCGGAGTCGCCATCAATCCGGCAACTCCGGTCGAGGCGATACGCCCTGTCCTTGATCTCGTAGATCTTGTTCTTGTCATGACGGTCAACCCTGGTTGGGGCGGACAACCGTTCCTCTCAAGCTGTGTCGGGAAAATTGAACAACTCGCCCATCTCCGTCAGGAGAAAAAGCTTTCATTCCAGATCCAGGTAGATGGTGGAATTCAGCCAGAGACCGGCCAACTCTGCTTTGCTGCGGGCGCCGACGTATTTGTGGCCGGCTCGTACATCTTCGGCTCAAAAGATCGCAAGAAAGCAATCGAGGACCTCCGTCAGGCAGTAAGTCCGGAGGCCGTGACGGCGCGAATTAACTGAATAGGACTTTAAGATGAAGCAGCAACGACATCGAGGCTGTTCGGAGTGAGATAGGACTGCGTTCCCGTATCCCAGTTTACCACCACCATAAGCCCCTTGTCCGCAGAGTCTCCTCCAGAGGCGGTTATCTCGGAGCGGATCTCCTTTACCGTACCTAAGGATCCACGCCCCTCGCCTTTACGCTTCACACGGGCTCCGCTCTCCAGTGCAAGAACCGCTTCTCCTGATTTTTCAGCCATTTCTCTCCTTCCTGAAAACTTGTCTGCTTTAGAATACGGAAGGGTCAAGAAGGGAGCAAGAGAAAGGTTTTTCCCGTCGCAGGCAACGAATGAGATAATAGCGTTCCAGATTTTCTCCAGAAAAATCCATAATCTGCCGAGTTTCTCCCCATATGGGCCGTTCACGACGATTCGCCAACGGGACTCCCTGCATCTCATGAGAAGAAGCCTTTTTCCCGGATGAGGAAATCAGGAATCGAACTTGCGAGTACCGCAGAGAGCGACTGAAAAGGACACTCCTATGACGAAGAAAGCCTCAAAACCCCTCTTCTGTACCTTCTGTGGAAAATCTCAGGAGGAGGTCCAAAAGCTCGTAGCCGGACCAGGAGTCTATATCTGTGACGAGTGCGTGGATCTCTGCAATGACATCCTCCACGAGGAGTTGGCGGCGTACGAGGGGGAGGAGCTTGACTTTAAGGTCCCTACCCCGAAAGAAATCCTCCTTGATCTCGATGAATACATCGTGGGACAGGCCCACGCCAAGAAGGTCCTCTCAGTCGCTGTTCACAATCACTATAAGAGAATCAAGAGTAATCAGTTTCTCAGAAAAGATGATGTAGAGCTGCAGAAGTCCAATATCCTCCTGGTCGGCCCAACTGGTTCCGGAAAGACGCTCCTGGCGCAGACACTCGCCCGAACCCTTAATGTTCCCTTTACCATAGCGGATGCAACCAGTCTTACTGAAGCGGGATACGTCGGAGAAGATGTCGAGAATATCATCGTGAATCTTCTTCAAGCTGCTGACTACGATGTGGAGCGCGCGCAACGGGGAATCGTGTACATCGATGAGATCGATAAGATATCACGGAAAAGTGATAGCCCTTCGGTCACTCGAGATGTCTCGGGAGAAGGTGTTCAACAGGCACTCCTCAAAATTATGGAGGGGACAAAGGCAAACGTGCCACCAAAGGGGGGGCGAAAACATCCTCAACAAGAGTTTATCCAGATCGACACCACGAACATCCTCTTTATCATCGGCGGAGCATTTGAAGGTATCGAGAAAATCGTCGAAGCAAGAACTGGGAACAAATCTCTCGGATTTGGCACCAGTACCGAAGAAGAAGAGAAAGACGATCGTTCGCTCATGGGGAGAATCGAAAACGAAGATTTTCTCCGCTATGGAATGATACCTGAATTTATTGGTCGAGTACCCGTAATGGCTCACCTTGAAGTTCTTAAGGAGGAAGACCTCATTCGAATCCTGACCGAGCCGAAGAATGCACTCGTCAAACAGTACACCCACCTTATCGAGATGGACGGGGTAGAGCTTTCGTTCTCGCCTGAAGCATTGCAAGCGATCGCTCAGCAGGCACTTGAGCGAAAAACCGGGGCACGGGGCCTCCGTTCCATCCTAGAAACCACGATGCTGAATGTGATGTTCGATATTCCGAGCAGCACCAATATCAAGGAGGTGATTATCACCCCGGAAAGCATCGCCAGCGAGCAAGAGCCAGTCATCGTCTACTCTTCAGAAAAGATGGTCGGGTAAGTTGTCCCGTTGGTGAAGAAGAACTGCAGATATACTGCTCACCCCAACTACTGTCGAGAAATGTAGAGTTCGTAAGCCTTTTGCAGGGAGAGCCAGTAATCCTCGGTATTTCCAAGGATCCTCGCCAGCCCCTTAGAGACCTGCGGTGTGATCCCCGCCTGCTCCGCCAATAACTCCTCTAAATAACTCTGCTCAACATCGAGTAGCGTTGCGAGACGCTCTGAAGAGAGGTTTCGATCGGAGAGAATCGTTGACAGGATCTTTCCCGGATGTTCGGCGAAGGCGACTTTTGTTTCCCGTGGAACGAAGCGCTCCAGCTCGAGGTTCTCCCCTTGGAGAACAACCTCTTCTTCCAGTAACCGAAGAAGTATCTCGGGAACAAGATCATCCCCTGCCTTCCTGGTCCGAAGTCGAAGTCGCTTCATCCGACGAAGGGCAAATCCACCACCCCGCCGCTCATTGAGGTATCGCTGAAGGGCCGCCTCATCCACCAATTGAAGACCATCTCGTATCATGAATCGAAGGGCGTTTAACCGTTTCTCTTCCTCATCCACCTGGCGCTTTCGGTTTTGGAACGCGATATCCAGCAACTCATCTACGGTATCTGTTGCGAAAGGCTCCTGAAGAAATCCTTCCATACCACCAACATAGTACCGAGAAACATGCTCACTCACGTTGTGGTCGGCATCAAGGAGCAGAGCGAAGATCGGTTTATAGGTGAGCTCCGCCTGAGCAACCTCAGTTTGAAATGCATTAATTGCCTTCGGAGAAAGAGAGGAGCGAATGAAGATTACCGCAAGATCTTTCTCCCGTCCCACGAATCTCAGGGCTTCGCGAGAATCCCGGGCGAAAAAACTCGTGGTACGGAGTCGGGTCTGCATGAGCGCCTGCTTCAGTCGATTCCTCGGCGCCGTTTCAGGACTAAATATGAGGGATTTGAGGTGAATGCTCATGAACCGTGTCAGTGTCTCCCCCTCGTTTATCGGCGCAAGAGAGAGATCTCTTAATGAATCGGTCGAAGCCCCTCCTCAAAGACAAGGACGCCGTAATCCCAGCAGCTGCCTATCCCAGAGTTCCTTACCGCACAGCCGGATTCTCAACGATGATTTCCACCCGCCGGTTCCTCGCTCGTCCAGCTTCGGTCGAATTCGAAGCAATCGGATCTCCTTCTCCGAACGCTCGGACAAAGAGTCGAGAGCGAGAGATTCCTTCTGATTCCAAAGCCTTGGCGACACTTCGTGCCCGTCTCAACGAAAGATCCTGGTTGTAGCTCATCGTCCCGACAGAGTCAGTGTGTCCCTCAATTGAGATCGCCCTCCCCGAAATAGAGAAAGAACTCCCCTGCTCAGCATCATCGCCCTCCTCACGAACAGTTTGAGCGATCTCCCGAATCGTACTCTTGGCCTCTGGTGTCAACCCAAAACGGTCGAAAGCAAAGAGCACATCCGGGATATTCACCACGACACCCCGGTCAGTAAGTCGTGCATCTTGCCCCTGACGTCGGAGCTCCTGGAGAAGTCGTTCATTTTCCTCGATGAGCCGCTGGTTCTCATCAAGCCTCGCATCCTGAGCGTTTCGACGATCCTCTTCTTTCTGTACTTCATTCCCGATGAGTGCCCCAGAAAGCGCTCCGATCCCAGCGCCGATAGCCGTACCGACTCCAGCGTCCCCACTTGCTGAGCCGATAATTGCTCCGAGGCCCGCCCCGACGGCTGTTCCACCAAGGGCCCCCTTCTCTCTCGCCCCGAACGAAGTAGAGCTGCACCCCGTCAATAAAAGAAGCGCGCAACACAGACAGAGGATTCGTCTCTGCATACCGGAGTTCATATCGCACCTCCTCGCGAACGGTCAGTAAAGATTTTCTGGAAGCCCTTCAAGACCATTCTTTGCGGCTTCAAACTCTGGTTGAATACGGAGTGCCTCTTCATACTCAAACTTCGCATCCTCGTGTCTTCCGAGAGAACGGTACACCCTCCCGAGCTCAACATGCCATTCCGGCGCATCTGGACAGAGCCGAAGCGCTCGCCGAAAATAAAAGAGCTTATCCGCAGTGGATTCTGCTGCGTTCCCCCGAGCGGCCTCCTCTGACGCCTTTCCACACTCCTCGGTCGTTTCAACGAGCCGAGCAGTCTCGTCGGAAGCTTCAATCTCTGTGTCCTCTTGGCGCAAAGCGTCACCAGACTTCGCCGAAGCCACCTCCACTCGCTTCCCATCTTCCACCTGCGGCATTGCCTTCTTAGGAAGCGCCCTCTCAGGAAGCACCTGCGCGGACTTCTCTACTGCAATTCCTCCCACGACTCCGGGCATCACTTCGCGAGAAGCCACCGAAACTTCTTCGGATTCAGTTGGGAGCTCATGCTTTCCGGTCTTGGCAACCGCGACAACCTCCTCATCGAGCGTCGACTCCCGAAGGGGTGCGGCTTTTCGAACCGCCTTCCGAAGAACCTCCCTCGATGATGGTTTCTTCGCGGGGATATCTCGTGTTGGAAGTTCAGTCCTCTTCGGCAGTTCCCGTTGAGAAAGGTCCGGAACTCGCGCGATCACCGCCCCAGAAGAAGACCCAATCTCTTGAGTCACGGTATCCTGATTCATAGTATCCTGATCGACTGCATCGACAGAGAGTCGAGCACGAGAACTCGTAGAAGGGGTATCCGAAAAGGGGTTCACCAATGTCGACGGGTCGATAAGCCGCTTCCCTTCCATACCGAGACGAGTCTTCGGATAGCCGGCTCGCGCGGCAGTGATCGGATAACGGCTTCCAGCGGGACGCCCCCCGAGGCGAGTACGGGCCATTGACCCTGCTCCTCCCATCACCGCTGCTCCGTTCACCGCTGTTCCGTCCTTCCGAAAGGTGATTCCATCGGTGGATAATCCACGGAGCTCCTGAATCTGCTGCTCTTGGGCACGGAGCCTTCGCTGCTGCTCATCAAGGGTCTCTTCCTGTCGTCGGAAACGCTCTTCACGCTCCTCCAACGCTCCTCCGATGGCGTATCCGGCACCCGCCCCAGCGGCCGCGCCGATCGCGACTCCACCAAGCGCATCCCCAGTCTGACTTCCGACGATCGCTCCCAGCCCCGCGCCTACGGCCGAGCCAGTCGCCGCAGCCACGTACGTCGGCTCGTCTGCAACATCCGTCCAGAGGGTGGAACACCCTCCAATACTCAAAAGTAGCCCCAAGCTGGCTCCCCCGCTGAGGATCCTACGGCCTACCACACGAACAGGACTCATCGTATCTCTCTTTTGCTTACTCACCATGATATTCGTATCTCTTCAACTGGTTATTCCAAAATTGCTGACGCTCGAGATCCTCTCGCTCACGTTGTTGTCGATCTTTCTCCGCCTCCTGTCGCATTAAGGTCTCTTGCTTCTCTTCCTTGGCGATCTCAAACGGGGATTTCCTCGGCGTGCAACCGACAAAGAGCAAGCAAACGAGACAAAGGACAAGGAATGGAAACGGTGATGAAGGCATTTGCAGTCGCAACATGGAGGAAATCGGTTACAGTGTTTCCCCACCCTACAACAGGAACTACGGTTGCGAAATACCCGTTTCTCCTCCTGTTGAAGGACTTCTCTCGCGAAAGGTTGCCAGCAGAAAGAGCACTGCTCCAACGCAGATAGCGCTATCAGCGACATTGAACGCCGGCCAGTGGGCCTCGCCAACATAAAAATCGAGGAAATCCACCACTTCGCCGAGGGTCGCCCGGTCAATTGCATTCCCAACCGCGCCGCCCAAGATGAGAGAGAGTCCGATTCTCGCGGTAGCGCTCTCATAGTACTCATACAAGAGAAAGTAGAGTACCGCCCCAACGGCCAGGAGCGAAACCGCCCACAGGGTGAACTGTCGAACTCCGTCAGGCATGCCAGAAAACATCCCAAACGCAGCCCCTTTGTTGTAGTGAAGGGTCAGGTTAAAGACCCCATCAATGACCGGAACGACTTCTCCGCGTCTCAAAAATGCCTCAATAACCTTCTTCGTATACTGATCAAGCGCAACGACCACGATCGCTATTGGAACAAGGACAACCGCTACCCGCGCGAGCCTTCCAAGAAGAGAAACCTTTTGGTTGTTCATGTTATTCAAAACCTTCCTCTCTGGGAGAACCCTCATCTTCAGATGCTACTCCCCCTCCCATCTCGGTGAGATCCTGCCGCTCAGAAACCGAGACCTCTTCAATCTTTCGAGGCGTAATCGCCTCCTGTGGAACTTGAAGGAGGCGAACCCCACTACTTCCACCGAGCAAGACCGTCCTATTCCCGAGAAAAATCGCACTGCGAACCCCGGGCATTCGCTCCTCCAACAACCGCTCATTACCGTAACGTACTGTCCCCAACTCCGGAAAGGGTTCGGTCGTGATTCTCGACACGACTATCCGTTCATCTCTCCCAACCGTCAGCACGGTGTCCCCATCAGGTGAAATCGACAACAAGGTCACGGTGCCGCGGTGATGAAGCAGCCGTTGCCGCTTGAGAAGTCCTCTCACCTTCCATACATCAACGTGACCAGAGTCATACGCCGCAGCAAGAGCATCTCCCACCTCATTCACGGCAATCTGTTCAATTCGAGCAGCAAGCGAACCTGGGACCGGTCGAGTCGTAGTGGTCTCCGTAAAAAATCCAGTTCCAAAGATGTTCCGGTCAAAGGCCCCTCCGTAGGGATCTTGGTCAAAACTTTTCCAGGCAAAAAGGGCTCCATTCCAATCACCGGAGAAGAACACCCTTCCCGTTGGATGATAGGCCACTGCACTCACCACATTGCGGTGAGAAAAGTATCGCTCAAGGTCGAACCTTCCGAGCGCCCTCTCCGAGGGGTGCATCCCTTCACTCCAACTCCACCGATAGACCCTTCCGTCACCGGCGCCGAAAAGTGCACTCTCTCCCTCCGGGCTCACGGTAAGCGCCTGAATATCTGACGGAACCCGATCGAGAATCTCAGCCAACTCGAGCGATGGAAGACGAAAACGCCGGAGAAGATTCTTCTCGGCAAAAAGCAACGTGCCTCCCCCTTCACCAACTTCAAAGGACGCAGAAGAGGAGCTCGGCACCGGATCGAGATGACCGAGCGAAAAAGACGGGAACTCGCCGGCTCGCACCGCAAAAACGAACACCTCCCCATCATCACTTACCGCCAAGAAGAGATCGCACAGGGGGGAACGCGGTTTTTCACCCTCCTGAAAATCGAGATGAAGAGCCGAGAGAGCAGGACGAGGACAGATCCGCCGTACCACACGAAGGCCAACACCAGAGAGGAGTGGCAAGCCCTCCCCTTCCTCTATTCTGTGCTCTATCGAGAGATACCAAGACGACACCGATTGGGCCGTCGGCCCCCTCTGCTCGGGGACGAAAGGGAACACCGATGAGCACCCGAGACCCGCCATAAAGACGACAGCAATGGCTCCGACCTGAAACAGGAGCGCCCAGACCCACCAGACTTTCTCTCTCATCCCTCTGCCTCCTTCATCCCTCCGGGAGACTTCCGGCAACTTTGGTAGCCGTCAGCGGAAAAACCCCCTGAAATCTATGCCACAGATTTCCTTTCTGCGCCATTTGGGGTATCCTCTTTGCTCTGGTGAGGCGGCCGACCGTGTTTTCTCTGGTTACTGGTTTTCTTCAGTCACTGGTTTCTTCCCGTTACTGGTTTTTTCCAGGCACCGTGAAAGGAACAAGTGGTTAAGTGACTAAAGAGCCGCGCACCCACCCGAAACTCCTGTAGAAATTCGGAAAAGCTGAAGATCAGAAAAACTGTGAATCAGAAAATTTGGCGAGTTCGGGAAAGCAAATAGCGAAGAGCATTCACTACGGAAAGGAAGAAAGACATGCAGCAGGGCGAGCAGGTAGAACTCTCAACAGAAGAGATGAACGCAAATGGCGATGACGAGAACAGCAAAAGCACTCCTCAGTACGGGGAGATTTTAAGCTCTAAACCACTCATCGCCGCTCTTGAAGGGGAGACCGCGACCTCCTTGGAAGTGCGACTCGTCCAGGAAGTCACGAAGGGAAAGAACCTCCTCGTTGAATTTGACCGGGACCTTCGGGGAACGGAGAAGAGTATCGCCATCGTTTTCGGCGATAGAGCTTCGACAGAACAACGAACTCTCCTCGTTACGCCCACTCCAACGGATGCAGAGAAGTTCGTCTCGGAATGCGAAGCCCTTCCTCTTGCCGTAGAGATGCTGGACGATCTGGCCCTCGAGAAGACCGGCGCCATCGAACAGAAAGCCGGAGCACCGGTGCTCATTTCAAGCTTTGAGCAGATCGAAGACGGAGACCTCTCTTCTCTGAAGGTGACCACCGTCGTATTCTACGGATTCTCGTCCGGATCAAAGATTCCAGGAAGTGATGCCTTCGAGAAATTTCTCGAAAAGTGCGGAGAACAACAGCTCTGTTTCTGCTCGGACTCCGTTCCTCTTACCCTCAATGCTGCCATTACTCGGCATATAAAGACCGAGGATTTTATCCATGTGAATCTGGAGAAAGAGCAGGAAGTTCAACTCACTCACGAATACTACGAAGTCGGCCATGAGCTCCTCGCCAAGCCAGAAGCACTGGCGACAGTGCTCGAATCCGAGAAGGGGCTGCGGGCCGTCGTCTTCTGCAATACCCCTTCAGATACCGATCTCCTTGAGGTAATGCTAAAAAAGAAGGGGCTCAAGGCGCGAAAGCTGATCGGGAACGTTCCTGACCGCGCTATCCACGAGAATATGGAGCGCGTCCAGAAGGGTTCTATCGACATCCTCGTGGTAACAGACATCTCCGGAAGAGGATTTCCCGTAGAAGAATTCGATGTGATCGTCCACTACGCGGCACCGGAAGATCCAGAGATCTACCTTCACCGCCTTGGCCAGCCGGACGGCACCAGCAGGCTCAAGCGAGTGATTAGCCTTGTCGGCTCAATGGACCTCGGAAACTTTCACTTCCTCAAGAAGGTCGTTGAATTTGAGTTCCATGCTCGCTCCCTCCCGAGTGCGGAGGATATCGCGAAGGCTCGTTTTGATCGTTTTCAGGAAGAGGCGACCGCTTTTTCGACCGAAGATGGAGAGCTCCTTGAATACGCTCGGCTCGTCGAAGAGAGCGATGCGCGGAAAGAGTTTATTCTCTATCTCCTCCATCAAACCCTCCGAAGACTTCCCGAGGTAGAGAACTCTGGGAAACGCTCTCGAAATAAGAGAGATCGTCGAAACAACCGCGACGACGATGGGAATCGTGAAGAGAGAGGAAACGAACGAAACAGCAGAGGCTCACGACGAGGACGTGATGACAACCGAGAGCATGAGGATCGAGAAGGTTCTGCTCGGGAAGAACGACCAAAGCCAAAACCAACTCGAAAGGATACCCGTTTCTACGTTGGGAAAGGTACTGAAGATGGACTCACCGAAGAGAAGTTTCTTGAAGTGCTCCAGGAAAAGATGGGGGACGACGCACCAGAATTAAAGCGTTCCTGCCTCCGCAAAAAGTACTCGTTCTTTGACTTCGTACGAGGAGAAGAGGCTGATGCTGTATTCGAAGCGATGCACGAAAGTGAGTTAGACGGAAAAGAGCTCGTCTTCCAACGCGCCGCGACCCTTTCCGTCCCACTTGATGACGAAGAAGATGACTCGACTGGAGATGACTCAACAACTGGGGAGCAGAAGGCCTCCGATGAGGTTGAAGAATCCTCTACGAAGGAAGACGAATAGAGCTACGAGCGGGGAATATAGATCTTCTGTCCGACCCGAACCGTCGTGGAGCGGAGCTTGTTGCGGCTCTTAAGGGTTGAGAGGGAAACGCCGTATTTTCGAGCGATTCCCCACAGACTGTCTCCTCGCTTTACCCGATAAAGGATGTCTCCAGCAGAAGAGTGAGAGGCCCCGTGGGCTCCAGCGGGAAGCTTGAGCACCTGTCCAACCCGTATTCGAGAAGATCGCATGCCGTTCGCCCTCTGGAGGCTTGCGACGGTAGTTCGGTGTGTTCGTGCAATGCCGAAAAGGGTATCACCTGAACGAACGCGATAGGTGTGAGAACCACTCGCTTGCGAGGAGGCTCCTCCTGACGAAGACACCACGAGGGTCTGGCCGACGCGAACAACATCCGAACGAAGTCCGTTGAGCGCCTTCAGCTTTGCGACCGTTGTTCGATATCGCTGAGCGATTCTCCCAAGCGTATCTCCCCTCCTGACGAGGTATCGAGAGCCGCGGAGCGAAGAAGCAGGAGCCGCGGGAAGCTTCAGGTTTGCAAGGGCGGTACGGTACCGAAGCGGAACATTGAGAGTGTACCCAGCAGGGATCGCATATCTTCCCTTCCATACACTCGAATGTAGCGCATAGTTCACCTCAGACAGCTGCTTGATACTCAAAGAGAGCCTATTTGAAAGCTCAGAAGCAGTGACGGCCCTTGTCAACTTTCGACGAGCGATCTCTTGAGCTGGTTCTTTCTGAACTCCGGGGAAGTACTTTGAAACATTCTCATAGATCTCAATTGCAGCAAGCAGCTCCGGAAAAAAGTTCTGTGATGCAAACCCAAACGGTTGATCGGAAGAGCGTTCCACCAGGGCTGCAAGGTTCTTGGTCCCCATCTTCTTGACCTTCCGGGCCACCCCTGCAACCCCGTGATTGTAGGAGGTCACCGCAAGAGGCCATGAGCCAAGTCGCTTGTAAGCATCCGAGAGATACCGCGCTGCGGCCTTGGTCGCTGCCGTTACGTCCCGCCGCTCGTCAACGATGCGAGAGACCCGAAGGTTGTAACTCCGACCAGTCGCCGGCATAAATTGCCAAATTCCTGCTGCACCAACGGAGCTGTACGCCTTGTAATCAAAGGAGGATTCGACAAAAGGAAGTCGGGTAAGCTCTAGTGGAAGTCCATACTCAAGCACAAAAACTCGTTCCAGAATGTGGATGTACCTGCCGGAGCGCTCGATCGCCACACGGTACCGCTCGCGGATACCGCGTTGAGAACGCACCCATCCCTCCTGCACCACCTCTCGATACTTCCGCGTGCCCCCCCCGAGAACTGCCATCTGCTGAGAAATATGTTTCTCAAAAGGATCTCGAGGCGCTTTCCCCCTCGAAAGCCACTTGATGGCGGCGTCAACCTCTGCAATCCGCTTTTTAACGACCTTCTTGCGATACTTTTCAAGAGCCACTTCGGACAACGTGTCGGCCTTCTCGTAGAAATCGAGCACGTCAAAAATAACCTGAGGGTACATTCGGTGGTGGATTACCGCATGGTGTTTCCCGTACTTTGAAAAGATATCAATCCAAAATTGAACCCGGGGTCGAAGCTGTGAAGGAACTCTAAAGGCGTGATCTCGCTTCTCAGAAATAGTAATTCGGGGCTCTGCAACGGGATTACTCGGCAAAAAGAGTAGCGAGATCCCGAGAAATGCGAGAGAAAGGCCCCACACGAGGAAATGAGGGCTTCGAGTAGCATCTGCAAGTATGTGCTGTTTTTGAATCATAAAGACGAACGGTGCAGGAGCTGTAAAACCGCTTTCTCAAATCTATTCCCCCGCTCTCTAGAGGTAACCTTATTTTGTAAGATTACGAAAGCGAGTTCTCTTCCTCTCTGATTTTTGATGCGGCCTGCAAGGCTCATGACTCCGTTAATCGTACCTGTTTTTGCTCTGGTAATACCGGGGTAGCTCCTCTTCCGAAGCGTACCGCTCTTACCATCAACCGGAAGGGATGCGATAAACTCTACGCCAAAATCGTCACTCGTAAGCGCTCCCTCAAGCGCAACCCGGAGCGCCTCGGCAGAAACTCGGTTCTTATGGCTCAGACCAGAGCCATCTTCTAGAACGATCCCTTCCAGTGAGACCCCTCTTTTTTTGAGGTAGTGTTCTACTCGTTTTCGTCCTGCACTCCGCGAAAAGCGACCCTCAGGGGTAGGCCCAAGAAGCGTGAGGAGCTGATCTGCGATCATATTATTGCTGTAGGTATTCAAGAGCTGAATAGTATGACGAAGTGGCTGGGAACGGTGCGTGTAGATGACCGCGGCGTGTTGCGGGGCAACCCCATGAGAGACCCCACCACTCGTCACGATCCCCTCCTTGCGGAGTAGCCCCTTCAGCACATGCCCAGCATAAAGCGCCGGATCAGGAACGCTTCGGTGCACCTGCTGGCATCCAGCGCGACGATTCAATACTCCTCCAAGAAGATACGATCCGGGGACACTCGCCTGCTCCTCATCGACTCGGTATGAAGAACTTTTCTGAGATGACACCGTAATCGCTCCCCGGTAGGTGATGGGGTATTCCGAAGGGTCGTGCGCCACCAAGGCCTTGTTCTGGCCAGCGACAGGACACACTTCAAAGGTAATGGAATTATAATTCAAGCTCAGCGCCGAGGTGCCCGCCTGATAAGAACGTTGGCCCTCCCTCGGCTTCGGATCCGCAAAAGCGCTCTCATCCACCACGATCTGCCCGATACTTCTTACTCCGCGCAGGGCGACCTTCCGTGCGATTTTCCAGAGGTCTTCTTGGGTCAGCGACGGATCTCCCCCCCCTTTGAGATACAACTTCTCTACCCGGGTCTTCGCAAGGCCAGTTCCTCGAATCTCTGTCTCGAAGGTGTGGTACGGAGTCAATTCTTCAAGGGCTACCGCCGCTATGAGCACCTTAAGCACACTTGCTGGCTTCCTTGGAGATCTCGCTCGGGCATGAAAAAGGGTCTCCCCCGAGTGCACATCAAACACCACCACGCTGGCGTGTTCCGGCACCTGAAGTTTGGAAAAGGCCCGAAGTTTGGGGATAGACGGCGAAACCTTCTCTGGGAGGAGTGAGGCCCGAGGGTCCGCTGCCAAGACAGCGCGCTGGCATCCCAATGTTCCAATCATGAACAGCGCAGAAAAAAGAAACGCTGCACACGGAGAAGCCCAATGAACCACGGCACGACTAATCACGAGCTGGTACACCGGAGTTTGTCGAGCTCTTCATCCCCAAGGGAGACGGTCTCTTGCTCATTAATCTCGGTAAATTCCTTATCGGCCTCCGGGACTGCAGAATCTTCGTAAATCGCCTCTACCGGACACTCCGTCTCACAAGCTCCACAATTGATGCACTCATCCGGGTGAATGACGAGCAGGCCAACCGCATCCTCTCCATCTTCCCCGTCCACTAATATCCCGTACTTGCTATTATACTTCTTCTTCTTGATATCGTAGAAGCAGTCAACTGGGCACACCTCAACGCAGGACCTATCCTTTGTTCCGAGGCACGGTCGCGTCACCACATACGTCATTCAGGGTTCTCCTTATTATCTTCCGTCGTTCATTCGTTTTGAGAACGAGCTACTGTTGTACTGGATCTTAGCCCTGGACGCGAGGGACTCTCTCGAGGAAAAGCGGACAAAAAAAGGGGCGACTCAACAGAATGTGAATCGCCCCCAACTCGCAGAAAGGATGGTGTCATGCCTACTAAGAGTAAATATCGGCCTCTCCTGGAGAATGTTGATATTTGGTCGCGCAATTTAACGACAAAGATTTCAATTACTTAACAAAAAAACCCGCAAAAAGTTGATCCCTTTATCGGATTAGGGGCACTATGGGGACCCTTTCAGATGGCCCGATCGCCAAGTTGGCTAAGGCAATGGTTTGCAAAACCATCATTCGCCGGTTCGAGTCCGGCTCGGGCCTTGTTTTCCCTTTGGGGAGCGCTGTATTTTCCCTTCGGGGAGCGTTTCGGGCTCGCTTTGCGACCCTGCACGCAGCGGGGGGGGTCCCTTCGGGGAGCGCTTCGGGCGCTTTGCGACCCTGCACGCAGCGGGGCCTGCACGCAGCGGCGGGGGGCCGCGGCGTGGCGCTGGGGGGCCCGCCCGGGGGCGTTTCGGGGGTGCTGGTTAGGCGGCTTCGGAGTACTGTTCTGCTTCGGAGAATCGAGAGGCCCCTTTTCTTCGTTGTACTTTTCGAGGCTTTCTGAGTCGGCCGCCGAAGAGTTGACCGTTCCCCTCTCGCTCTTCCTTCTCCTGAAGAGTTGACTCGAGGTCGAATTGAAGGTTTTCAAGTGCCTTCTTCTTCACTCGAGAGATGTGACACCGGCTGTATCCGAGAGAATTCGCAATCTGCATGAGCTGCTCTCCGCCAAGGTAAAGTCGCTCGATAACCTGCTGCTCAAGAGGATCAAGCCGGGAACAAGCATCCTTACTGAGGTGAACCATCTCCTTCTGAAGAAGAAGCTCCTCGGGCTGGGGCTGCTCGGTCCCATTAATCGCTTCGACCACTTCAAGTGCCGTAACCGTCGCCCCTTCCGCACTCCCCTCCTCATCAATCGCAGAGGTCGGGATACAGTTCGCTTGAGCTGCTGCTGATACCGCGCGGATCAGATTTCCTTTGAGGTGGTAATAGAGAAACGTCATAAAGGCAGCGCCCTTCCCAGGGTCAAATCGTCGTACGGCCTCACAGAGAGAGAGATCCACAACACTATCCACCTCTTGGAGATCAAGTCGCGCATGCCACTTGCGAAGGATACTTCTGCCGAGCTTGCGCGCCTTGATGCGGTACTCAAGAACCATCTTCTCTTGGGCTCTCGCCGACAGCTTGGAATCCGAACGCTGAACCTTCTGTTTTCCAGTCGCCTTCTTCGTAGCGCTTACTCTGACGGACTTTCTCTTTCGCTTTGCGGTACTTCCTGTCTTCATGCAACCTCTCCTAAAGAACCCATCTGCTCAAAACTTCTGGGGTAAACCTCTAACAACCTGAATCTCCTACGATCCGAATCTCCTACGATCCTGGGGGGCCAAGCTGTTTTTCGGTAACACGAGACGAGAGGAACGAGCGATCACTCAGCTCTTCAACGGATGTCGCCACATCAAGACACGCGGCTTGAACGAGAAGGCGAAGCTGGGCGGACGGAATGTCATCTGCAAGGATAAGGAGCTGCTGTATCCCCTCAAGGGCGTTGTAGCGAGCTTGTCTTACAGAGGGAACAGAAACGTCTTTCATTACCATCTCTCTCACGAACTACGAGTTACCTGCCAGAAATCTCTTCCTGACACTCTCCTGTCCGAACACCGAGAAGGTCCGCTTCAGTTTTTTTTGAGAAAATCTCTTATTATGGTGATTTTTTTTTCACCGTGACCCACAAGAGACAAAAAACCTACAGATCCAAGAAAAATTCATTCATTCCAAGAGATTACACCGACTCTCAGCGCAGGAAGCGCCCTCCAACTCCCCCCACAGCAAAACCTTATGGGTGTCAGACACCCATAAGGTTTTGAGAAAGTATCAATAAAATCAAAGTGTTAAGGGGGCAAGCAAATCTAAGAGAACTTGTCAGAAATTCGTGCACAGTATAGCGTCAGGGCTTCTTGGTGAAGGAGATCGCGGTAATGACAGAAAATCCGGAAGAGATGGCTTCCGAGGGACCAGCAACGGAAGAAGCCGGCTCACTCCTCTCTCTTGAGGAGGCAAACGCCCTCGTGGAAGAACATCGGGGATGGGCAGAGAGTATTGCTCGCTCCGTTGCCCGGGGATGGAGCTTAGATTGGCAATCTGAGGGACTTGATGGGGCAGCGATGGAGGCACTGATCTTCTGCTCTCGCCGCTTTGACCCCTCCCTCGGCATCCCGTTTCGGGGATACGCTCGGAGGAGAATTCACGAGGCCTCCACTGAGGCGGCTCGACAGTCCAAGGGGTGGGTAAAGAGCACGTCCTCTTCGCAGTTCGAACGACTCGCCAAAGAGGTATCGGTAGAGCTCTTTGAACTCTTCCCAGAGCTGCGGTCCGGAGCTCTTCCAGCAACACTCGATGGTGATGGGGGAAGCGACAAGGCCGTCCGAGCGAGTATTCGGCAACTTTTGGTCGGAGCAACCCTCGTTACCACCCGGCAGGGGCTCGCGTCCTCTACTCCGGATGAGCTTCTCGATACCAAGAAGGTGATCGGATTTCTCGCCTTTCTGGAGGTTATCCACCAGATCATCCTCTGGAGGATCTACTGGGATGGAGACTCCATGCGCTCCATCGCCTCTGAATGGGAGATGGATGAACTGAACGTCATCCGGGAACATATCGCTCTCATTGAACATCTCAGTCGAGCGATTCAAAAAGATAAAAGCTTTGAACCATTGAAGATTCGACCGGGACTCCGCGCTCGAGCTCTAGAGATGAAACGGGAAAAGACGGTTGGGCCGTTTACAAAACTTTATACGGATCAGGACAAACATCCGTGAAAAGCTCCATAACGCTTGAGACTGAGCGTGGTAAGGGGTGATGAACGGGAGCTCTATCGAGGCCGTTGAGAGAAAGGGGATACAGGCATGAGTAACGATGACAAGGACAAAAAGAGCGGCGTGAGCGGCGTTAAGCGAACCCGGAAGTCCGCCGCCATTTCCCAGGTGGATGCACTCGAAGAGGTCACCAAGGTGAAAAAGGCTGGCGGAGTGTCCAGGTCTTCTCGCAGTGGCCTCGACGGGAACACGACCCAGAAGATGAGCTTCGCCGATCGAGAGAAACTGCTCAGCATGGTGGGGGAAGAGGCGAAAAAGCTCTTTGGGAAGAGCAAGCTACCGGCAGATCAGCAGAAGGTCATAGAGGAAGCGGTAAAGATGGCGATCGACTCAGCCCTCGTTCCAGAATCCGAAGAAGAAGTAGAAAAATAGTCTCCCTTCCCGTACATTTTTGGTGTGCGGGTGTTTTGGCCCGTTAATGGAGTCTGACAACGATAGCATGACAACGCTCTCTTCCCTTCTTGCCACTTCGGACGGCCTCCCAGCAGGGCTGCGGTCCCTCACAGACGATCAACTCCAGACCGTTGCTGAAGAACTTCGGCAGGACCTGATTCACTCCGTAAGTCGTTCCGGAGGACACTTTGCCTCTAGCCTCGGCGTTGCAGAGCTCACTGTCGCCCTCCACGCCACTTTTAATACTCCACAAGATCGCCTGCTCTGGGACGTCGGCCACCAGGGGTATATCCACAAGATGGTGACCGGACGCTCCGAGCGAATGGGAAGCATTCGGAAGAAGGACGGAATCTCCGGCTTTCTCCGCCGCGATGAGAGCGAGTACGACGCTTTCGGCGCAGGTCACGCCGGAACAAGTATCTCGGCTGCCGTTGGAATGGCACTCGCGTTTCAACGCACGTACGGAAGTGAAGAAGAAGGGACTCAAGCTCCCCTCCCCTACGTCGTCCCTATCATCGGAGACGGCTCCCTCACCGCGGGAATGGCTTTTGAAGCACTCAACCACGCCGGTACGCTAAACCTCAAGAATTTTATCGTCATTCTCAACGATAATGAGATGTCAATCTCGAAGAATGTTGGGGCGCTGAGCTGGTTTTTTTCGAAAACGGTCACGAACCAAACTTCTACGGCAGCGCGAAGACAGTTTAAGGAGTGGCACCGTCAGGGATATATTCCTGAGTTTGTTTACAAGGCCCTCGACAGAGCAGAGGAATCCGCTCAATCGTACTTTTCAGAAGCCTCCACCCTCTTTGAAGCGTTCGGCTTCCGGTATATCGGCCCCGTTGATGGTCACAGCATGTCCGAACTACGAACGGCGCTCTCCAGTGCGAAGCGGCAGGAGGGCCCGGTCGTCATTCATGCGAAGACCGTGAAGGGCAAGGGATTTGATGTTGCGGAACTCGATCCCCTGAAGTGGCACGCGGTGAAGCCCTTCGACCCGGCGGGGGTAACCGGTGTTGCGACAAAAAAGGGAACAACGAGCTCGACTGTACCGACCTATACAGAGGTGTTTAGCGAGACCCTTCTTGACCTGTGTCAACGAAACAGCCGCATCATCGGCATTACGGCAGCGATGCCAACGGGAACAGGTCTGGACCTTCTCCAGAGAGAACTTCCATCCCAGTATGTTGATGTCGGGATCTGTGAGCAACACGCAGTCACCTTTGCTGCGGGGCTGGCGTGCGAAGGGTACATCCCGGTGTGTGCGATCTACTCAACCTTTCTTCAGCGAGGCTTTGACCAGGTTGTCCATGACGTGTGTATCCAAAATCTCCCCGTAATCTTTGCTCTCGACCGAGCAGGCGCGGTCGGAAATGATGGCGAAACCCATCAGGGGCTCTTTGATATCAGTTATCTCCGCTCTATACCGAACATAACGCTGCTCGCGCCAAAGGACGAACGAGAATTGCAAGAGATGCTCGTGGCGACGGTGGCGCTCTATCAAGATGGGAAAGGCGGCCCGGTGGCGATCCGCTACCCACGAGGCTCGGGAACTGGAGCGAAACGTTATTCGCCAGCAGAGATCGCTCAAGTTCCACCGTTTGCTGCACTGAGGCGAGCAGAGCTGCTCCAACGCGGTCAAAAGCTCGCCTTTTTTACGGCAGGAACCACAAGCGCTATCGCCACAGAGGTCTCTTCCCAACTTGAAAAGCGGTTCGGCTTCCATCCGACACATCTCAACCTCCGCTCCGTCAAACCACTGGACGAGGAACAGGTACTCGCCGTTGCCGAACACCATGACCTGCTCGTCAGCATCGAAGACCACGCGCTTATGGGTGGCGTCGGAAGTGCTCTTCTCGAGCTCTTCTCCGATCACCATCTCTCCACTGCTCTCCTCAGGTTTGGAGCAAAAGACATCTGCACCCCCCACGCGAGTCAGGCAGAACAGTACGCCCTCCACGGCTATTCAGCGGATGCCGTGTTGCAATCCGTTCTTCCCCATGTTGAAGAGTCCCTCGAAAGGAACCCCCTTCCAGCACAGAAGAAAAGTGCCTGAGCGGCACTCCTGTGCCTGTGGCGACAAACGTGCACTTCCTGGTCAGATCGTCGTGAGGGGGGACACTCTTTTTTTTTTCGACCTCTTACATGATGAGTAAGGAGTACAAAAACCGAGTCTCCTCGACAGGTTAACTTCTCTTCTTTCTGGCGCTATCTTTGCAGACCACTACCTGCACTGAAGCAGAGCTCCACTCTTCCCTGATACGGTACGGAGAAGTTTGGAATACGCACTGTCGAGGAGAGGAGACTGATGAAGAGAGAAGATGTTCATGGTGAATTTACGCAGAATCTCTTTGCGCTCCAACTCCAACTCGATACCCTTCTCGAGGGAGTCGGTGGTGCGGATATGGGACAGCTGCTCGACACCCTCGCTGAATGTAGCCCGTCAGAGCGCAGAATTTCTCTTCGTCTCTTCCAGAGGGCTCTTGAGCGATTTCAACACTCCGGTGTCCGGCTCGAGACGATGGAAGATAATCAGCAGAAAGATTTCGAAGATGCCCTCTATGAAGAGCTTCTTGATGGCATCACCGCCCTCCAGACCACGAAGAGGAGAGGTCTCCTCGCCGTTGTAGACGGGGGCAAGCTCCCAACTCGCAAAGGGGAATGCTCGAAAACCGTAAGCCTGAAAGAGGCTCGGGAACGAAAAAAGAAGGCTGGTGATACGGTGTATTCGCCAGCAGGATGACGGCTTTCAGACGAAGATTTTTTCGCTCTGGAAGCTGAAGTCTTTCCCTTCTTGCTCCGACGTAACAAGGGAAGGAGTTGCCACCTCGTATGAGAGAGGAGGAGAGACTGCAGCATGGATGCCAGCTCGATAAAATCACGCCCTGCCACTCGGCCGACCCTCGTCAGGTCGTCAGAACAGGGAACGAGAGGAAGACTCCTTTCGCCCTCTCAACGGGAACAGATCTCCCGACAGGCGCTGCAGGATCTTGATAGCCGGCTCCGAGCCTCTGAACGAACAGCTCAAGCCTCAACGCAAACCCCACCTCCGATGAGCGAAGCGGAGGCACTCGGGATAGCAGAGCGAATTGCAGACCGAGTGCACGCCTCCGGCAAGGCCTTTGGCTCAAACGCCATCTCATTCCACAACCTCTCACCGGAACGTACCAAAGACCTCCTCATCTAAAGAAAAGTGCAGCCGCTCACCGGTGCTGCCGATAGCTTTGAGGGAGAAATGCGACTACCGGTTTGAGGGGAGATATCTGTGAATTCAGCACTGAAACACATCTCAGCGCTCCGAGACCACCTCGGAAGCCGAATGCAGGACCAATATGGCCTCACTGATACCGAGATCGCTCGATGGGAGGCACAGAACCACCTTCTGGCAGAAGCGATAGCGTCAGCACTCCCTCGCCTCCGCGAGCTGGAAGAGGAGTTCCCCGAGCTTCTCACGAAGGGAGAGGAAGAACTGCTCTCTGTGGTCTCCCAGGGATACCTCAACTTCTACGCGCAGGAAACGTGCAGTCCGTATATTCCCCTCACGGCTCAAGGACCGTGGATCGTCACCTACGGTGGAGCCGTGATCTACGATACCGGTGGCTATGGAATGCTCGGTCACGGGCACAACCCGGAGCCCGTGCGCGCTGCCATGTCTCAGCCGCAGGTCATGGCCAACATCATGACCCCGTCCTTCGCTCAGTATCGTCTGCGCGAAAAACTGCTCCAGAAGATCGGACACCGCCACTCCTCTCGACAGTGCCCCTTCAACC